>JAKADK010000147.1 GCA_021820665.1 Actinomycetes bacterium
GTTGACGGTCAGGACGCCGCCGGCCGTGGTGGTGGCGTTCGACCCGCCGTCCACGCAGAGGTTGTTGGTGGCGGTGACCTGGGTCGAGCAGTCGAACCCGTCGTTGACCGTGGCGGCCGACGACGGGACGGCGCTCAAGGAAGCGAGCCCGATCGCCGATACAACAGTGGCTCCGCCCAACGCCAGCGCCGCGCCGCACACTCCGGCGCGCCTCAACGCAGCCCTGGTTCGTCTCATGGTCCTTGCCTCCCCTTCGCTGGCCTGGAGGAGGCCGAGCGGCCCCCGCCTTCGTTCCGCCACCACCGGCCTGGGACGACACGACGCCGCCGACGACACGATCCGCCGACGATGTGATGCATCCCCCGGGCACCCCGATGTGACGAAGTGACACAGTAGTAACAACGGTCGGCATCCGCAATGGCACCGGGTCTTCGCCACAGGGCCCGTCGGGCCAGGTAGGATGTAGGGCTGCGGATGTGCGGGAGACGACCCCTCGGGCGTCGCCGTCGGTCGTGCACCACGTTCGCGGGTTCTCGCCGTCCCGGAGGGCGGCCGGTCCGGATTCCGCCTGGCCCGCGGCCGAGCCCGGGGTCCACCGCTCGATCGAAGGAAACGCGTGTCCCAGAGCCAAGCCCCGTTCCGCCCCGTGCACGATGACCCCTACACCGACGGCCCGGGAACTGCCCACCCGGAGGCCGGTCGCCCCGCGGAGATCGTCCGCCACGGGGAGCTCGAGAGGCAGGGAACGGCGGCTGCGGCCGCCGCTCCGGCCTCCGACGGCGGTCCGGGCCCGATCGCCGAGGCCGCCCTCCGGCGGACCTTCGCCATCATCAGCCATCCCGACGCCGGCAAGACCACGCTGACCGAGAAGTTCCTCCTCTACGCCGGAGCCATTGTCGAGGCCGGCGCGGTCAAGGCTCACGGCGGCCGCCGCCGGGCGACCTCCGACTGGATGGCGATGGAGCAGCAACGGGGGATCTCGATCACCTCGACCGTCCTCCGCTTCGGCTACCGCGGCCACACGCTGAACCTCCTCGACACCCCGGGTCACCGCGACTTCTCCGAGGACACCTACCGGGTGCTCTCCGCCGCCGATGCCGCCATCATGGTGCTCGACGCCGCCAAGGGAATCGAGGCCCAGACCTTGAAGCTCTTCGAGGTGTGCCGGGCCCGGAAGCTCCCCATCGTCACCTTCCTCAACAAGTGGGACCGACCGGGGCGGGACGCCCTGGACCTGGTCGACGAGGTGGAGCGCATGATCGGCGTCCGGGTGACGCCCGTCACCTGGCCGGTCGGGATCCCTGGCGACTTCCGGGGCGTGATCGACCGCCGGACGGGCACGTTCCTGCGGGCGCTGCGCACCGCGCACGGAGCCACCGTAGCCCCCGAGGAACCGGTGGCGCCGGAGCGGGCCGCGGCAGAGGAAGGTGCCGCGTACGCCCAGGCCGCCGAGGAGTGCGAGCTCCTCGGCGAGGTCGGTGCGGAGCTCGACCTCGCCTCGTTCCTGGCCGGGGAGTCGAGCCCGCTGTTCGTCGGGTCCGCGCTCACCAACTTCGGCATCCGCCACCTGCTCGATGCCGTCGTCGACCTGGCCCCGGCCCCGGCGCCCCGGGTGGACGCCGGGGGTGCTCCTCGGCCGCTCGATGCGCCTTTTTCGGGCTTCGTCTTCAAGGTGCAGGCCAACATGGACCCCGCCCACCGGGACCGGGTCGCCTTCGTCCGGGTGTGCTCCGGTCGCTTCGAGCGAGGGATGCCCGTGGTGCACGGCACGACCGGACGGACCTTCGGGACGAAGTACGCCTCGTCGGTGTTCGGTGCCGAGCGCGACACGGTCGACGAGGCCTACCCCGGCGACGTCGTCGGGCTGATCAACGCCACCGACCTGCACATCGGGGACACGCTCTACCGTGACGACCCCGTCGCCTTTCCTCCGATCCCGTCGTTCGCTCCCGAGCTGTTCGTCACCGCCCGCAACATCGAGTCGTCCCGTGCCAAGCAGTTCCGCCGGGGCCTGGTCCAGCTGGAGGAAGAGGGCGTGGTCCAGGTGCTCCACGACCCGGACGGCGATCCCCTGCCCATCCTCGGTGCCGTCGGACCCATGCAGTTCGAGGTGTTCGTCGGGAGGATGGAGACCGAGCTCGGTGTCCGCGTCGACCTCCAACCGACCCCGTTCACGGTGGCACGCCGCACCGACGCCAAGACCGCGGCCGCCCTGGCGGGTCGGAGCGGCGTCCGGGTGCTCCGGCGGACCGACGGACAACGCCTGGCGCTGTTCCAGAGCCGCTTCCTCCTCGACCGCCTGGCCGGGGACCATCCCGACTGGGTGCTCGACACCATCGTCGTCGAAGGCGCACCGGGGTAACCGCGCTCGCAGCCACGCCGGGGTAACCGCGCCGGGGTAACCGGTCTCCCGGGTGCCATCTGGCGGGTCGACCCGCCGCTCCGGCCGCTCTCGGCGGGGCCTGGGCCCTGCTCCTTCCCGGCACCCGTGCTCGGGAGCGGACAGACTGGTCGCAGGCACATCCGGGAACGGGAGGGAACGGAACGGGACCCGACGCCCGCGGTACCACCACCGGAACGACACCGTGGGCCGCCGGACCCGACGGTCCCCGAGCAGAGCCAGGAGGTGACATGCCTGTCACATGTCGAGGCGTCGTCGCGCGGGAGGCGGGACGACCCGTCTCGGTCGAGCAGATCGTGGTCCCCGACCCCGGGCCGGGTGAGACAGTGGTGGACATCCAGGCCTGTGGGGTGTGCCACACCGACCTCCACTACCGGGAGGGCGGTATCGGCGACGACTTCCCGTTCCTCCTGGGACACGAGGCAGCCGGCCTGGTCGCCGGCGTCGGACCGGGGGTGGTCTCGGTGGCTCCGGGCGACTTCGTGGTGCTCAACTGGCGAGCGGTCTGCGGTGAGTGCCGGGCGTGCCGGCGGGGGCGTCCCCAGTACTGCGTCGCCACTCGGAACGCGACCCAGAAGATGACCCTGGAAGACGGGACCCCGCTCGCTCCCGCCCTGGGTATCGGCGCCTTCGCGGAGACCACCTTGGTGGCGGCCGGTCAGTGCACGAAGGTCGACCCCCGGGCCCGGCCCGAGGCGGTGGGCCTCCTCGGCTGCGGGGTGATGGCCGGCCTCGGCTCGGCGCTGTTCACCGGGGAGGTGCGCCTCGGGGACTCGGTGGCCGTGTTCGGGTGCGGCGGGGTGGGGTGCGCGGCGATCGCCGGGGCACGCCTGGCCGGCGCCGGGACGATCGTCGCCGTCGACCTCGACCCGACGAAGCTCGGGGCGGCACGCCGGTTCGGCGCCACACACGCCGTCGACGCCTCCGTCGACAACCCCGTCGACCAGATCCGGGTCCTCACCGGCGGACACGGTGCGGACGTCTGCATCGAGGCCGTCGGGAACCCGGCCGTGCTGGCCCAGGCGTTCTACGCCCGGGACCTGGCCGGGACCCTCGTCCAGGTGGGCGTGCCCACGCCCGAGATGCGGATCGACCTCCCCATGATCGACTTCTTCGGGCGGGGTGGCCGGTTGGCACCCAGCTGGTACGGGGATTGCCTGCCCGAGCGCGACTTCCCCGTGCTCGTCGACCTCTACCTCCAGGGGCGGCTCGACCTCGACGGCTTCGTCTCCGAGACGATCCCACTGGACGGGGTGGAAGCGGCGTTCGGACGGATGGAGCGAGGCGAGGTCCTGCGCTCGGTCGTAGTCGTCACCCGGTGAGCCCGGCGGTCCCGCCGGTGGCGACGGCGACGAAGCGCCGCAGGATGCGCGTCCCCACCGCTATCGCCTCGACCAGCCGGGGACCGGCCAGTTCGACACCGGCGCGCTGGAGGGGCCGCCGCCAGCGGTCGGCCAGGGGCTCGTCGATCTCCACGTGGAACTGGAAGCCGTAGGCCCGGGATCCCACCCGGAACGCCTGGTGGGGAAAGCGCCGGGACGCGGCCAGGTGCACCGCTCCCTCGGGCAACGTGAACGTGTCCCGGTGCCATTCGACGCAGGCAACCGACGGGTCGGCCAGCCCCCCGTACTCGGGACCGAGCACCGGGTCGAGCCGACCGGCCCGGGTGAGCACGACCGGGGTCAACCCGACTTCGCCCTCGGTGTCCTCCCCGCCCACCACGAGGTCCGCGCCCAGCGCCATGGCCAGCTGCTGGGCGCCCAGGCACACCCCGAGCACCGGGCTCCCCGCAGCCACCGCGCCGGCCAGCAGCGCCCGCTCGTCGGCCAGCCACGGGAT
>JAKADK010000054.1 GCA_021820665.1 Actinomycetes bacterium
CTGCTGCCGAGTCCGTACGCCGCTACTGGCCCGAAGCGCCCGTCGACGTGGTCGCAGCACCGGTCCGCCCCTCGTTCCTGGCTCCGCCTTCCCGGAGCGAGGCCCGAGCGCGCCTCGGGATCCCTGCCGACGCTACCTGCGTGTTGCTCATGTCTGGCGCGTGGGGGCTTGGCCCGCTGGACCGTACAGCCGAGGCGCTGGCCGAGGCCGGGTACTGGACGCTGGCGGTGGCGGGCACCAACGCTCGCCTGGCGGGTGCCCTGGCCCAGGTGGCACGCTCCCATCGGAGGCTCCTGCCCTTCGGCTACACCGATCGGATCCCCGAGCTGATGGCGGCCAGCGATGTGGTGGTGACCAGCTCGGGTGACACCTGCCGGGAGGCCCGGGTGGTGGGGCGCGGGATCGTGCTGCTCGACGTGGTGCCCGGGCACGGCCGCGAGAACCTGATGCACGAGCTGGAGCTGGGTGGAGCGACGTCCTGCCTGCCCGAGCCGGGATCCGTCGTGCGCGCGATCCGGGCCTTCCTCGCCGATCCCGAGCGATCCCGGCCGGCGGCGGTGGCGAACCCGGGGGACGCCGGGGCACAGTTCCTGGCAGCACTGGCTCGGATCGGGTTCGACATCGGGTGATCTCCGGGCGCTCGTGGCCTTCGGACCTGGTCGAACCGGGAGGCCACCGCAGAGCGTCGGGGTGTCCCGATACCTGTCCTCACCTCCAACAACGTCGAGATCCCCTTCGACGACGCCCACTTCCCGCCGATGGCTGACAGCACCGACCTACTCGGTGATGCCGGTCCGTTGCGGTCCCGGTTTGCCGACGGGTACGTCTACATCCGAACCCCCCCCGACCCCCCCCGACCCCGAACGGATCCGCCGCCTGCGGACGGAGTACTTCGGGGCGTTCGACAGCGTCTACCTCCGGAGTGGCGCGCCTCTCGAGGGGGGCGTCTTCTCCGGGACGCGGCCCCACACCCTCCCGGCGCACGGCACACCCGGGCACCCGGCCCACGCCTTCGTCCGCAGCTCGTCCTTCGCCGCGCTGGTGGCCGATCCGGCACTGGAGGCGCTCCGGGAGTGCACCGATCGTCCGGACGACACCCGGCCGATCGGCCACGATCTCGCCTGGGTGCCAGAGCGGCTGGCACGACGGTGGCTGTGGACCGACTATCTGGCGGGGGACGTCACGGTGCACTCCCCCTGGCTGGTCCACGCCTCCCTCGACAACACCACCGATGCCATGCGCCTCTCCGCCGACGTGCGCTTCGTCCTCGACGGGTGTCCGGTCGATCCGCGCTGGACGCAGCCGTGGTCGGGGGACGACGGCTACTGAGGGATGGTGCCGGCCGGGGCGGAAGCGGGAGAAGGGAGCGGCGCCGGTCCGGCCCTCCTGGTCAAGCCCGGCGCGTCGGGCCACCCTGCCTACCGGTGACGAGGCGTTCCCGGTCGAACATGGCCGCCACGAGCCGCCACGCCATCCCGTCGACGAGGAGGAGCGCCCCGGCGAGCCCGAGGGCAAGGCCGATCGAGGCCGTGATGACGTTGAAGTTCACGAGGGCCACGATGGCGACGGGCGGCAGGCTGGCCACGACGGTGAGCTGCTGGGCGGCACGGACGTCGCTCATGCGGGTGGAGATGGCGATGCCGGCCCAGATCGACCAGCCGGCGACGAGCGGGGTGAAGAGCAGCTGGACAAGCAGGTGGTCGCGTTCGAAGGTCGCCGAGACGACGGCGTGATGGGCGAAGGCTGCGACAGCGCCGAGGAAGATGCCGAAGATCACGTACGCGACGGCAAGGGTCGGCAGGAACGCGGCCAGGGCCTTTCCGACGAGGAGCTCCGCCGAACGGATGGGGGTGGTGAGGAGGGGTTCGAGCGTTCCCTGCTCGCGCTCGCCGACGACCGAGTACGCCGAGAGGACCGAGGGGACGATGGCCGGGAGGATCAAGAGGTAGAGCAGGGAGAGCCCGATGCGGTCGTCGAGCTTGGCGCTCGTGATCTGGACCTTGATCGCGAACAGCTGGATGACGGGGGCGACGATGAAGACGAGCGGCAGGAACACCATCGTCAAGACGACGAAGCGGTTGCGCCGGTAGTCCCGCAGTTCCTTCTGGACGATCGCGCCAACCCTCGACCAGCTGAAGCTCATCGCTTCGCCGCCTCGACGTCCTCGTCGACAAGCTTGAGGTAGACGTCCTCCAGGGAGTGATGGGACTCGGCGATGGAGAGGACGTCGGCGTCCGCGGCCACGAGCGCCCGGACGACCACCGGTGCGGCGGCATCCGGATCGGTGACGTTGAGCACGTAGGAACCGGACGGGGACCGCTCCCAACCGTCGACGTTCGCAAGCCCGTCGAACACGCGACCCGGCTCGTCGAGCGGTGCTCGGGTCCGCACGTCGAGGTTGCGGCTGAACAACTGCTCGCGCAACTCGTCAGGCCGCCCGACGAGGCGCAACGTGGTGTTCAAGATCGCGACCCGATGGCAGAGCCGCTCCGCCTCCTCGAGCCGGTGCGTCGTGAGGAAGATGGTCACGCCCCGCTCGCGGAGCACGGTGAGGAGATCGTGGACGTCCCGGGTCGCGACCGGGTCGAGCCCGGAGGTCGGCTCGTCGAGGAACAGGACCTCCGGGTCGCTCAGGAGCGCTCGCGCCAACGCCACGCGCTGGCGAAGTCCCTTCGACAACGAGCCGCAGACGTCCTTCGCCCGATCGCCGAGGTTGACGGCCCGCAGCACCCGGTCGATGCGGTCCCGCACGTCTCGAAGCTCGTAGAGCCGAGCGAAGCATTCGAGGTTCTCCGCGACCGTGAGACGGAGATAGAGGCCGGGCGACTCGGGCATGATCGCGATGCGCTCCCGGATCGCCGCACCCGACTCGGCGGTCAACGGGATGCCGGCGATCGTCGCCGAGCCCGAGGTCGGTGCGATGAGGGTCCCGAGTGTCCGCACGGTCGTGGTCTTGCCGGCGCCGTTCGGACCGAGGAAGCCGAAGACCTCGCCGTAGCCGACTTCGAAGGAGACGTCCTCGTAGGCGACGCGCCCACCGAAGTGCTTGGTCAGGTGCTCGACGACGAGCGCAGGACCAGGTGTCGCGCCGTCACGGCCTGGACGACCACGGCCTGGACGACCACGGTGGGCGTCGGGGTCCGACGTCATGGGCGGGTGCGCACGCCGGCGACTCCCGACCCGACCCAGCGTCGCCTCCTGCCTCGCACGATCGGAACCTAGCACGGCGTCTGACCGGGCGTACTAAAATCTGTTCTTGTGGTCAGTGCCCGGAGATCCTGGTCATGACCGAGGCCGAGCCGGGACCCCGGGAGCGGACGTTCATCGAGCACGCTCGACGCCGGCAGATCGTCGCCGCCGCCATCGACACGATCGCCGAGGTCGGTTTCGCGAAGGCGTCGCTCGCCCGCATCGCCGAACGGGTCGGTGCCAGCAAGGGAGTCATCAGCTACCACTTCGCCGGCAAAGAGGACCTCATCCGGCAGGTCGTGATCGAGATCATCGAGGACTCTCGGGCGTACATCGTCCCGCGTGTCTCTGCCGAGTCGACTGGACCGGCCAGGCTCCGGGCGTACATCGAGTCGAACCTCGCGTTCATGCGGGAGCACCGGAACGCCATGGTCGCCATCCTCGACATCGCACGACACGGTGGCGTGATGGCCGACGGGCGCCAGCGAGTCGACGGTCGGGACGCAGGCATCGCGGTCCGCCTCCTCGAAGAGGAGCTCGAGCGCCTCCAGAGGGCAGGGGAGCTGCGCCGCGACTTCGACCCAGGGGTGATGGCCGTGGTGATCCGAGGAGCCATCGACCTGGTCCCGTACCGGCTCGTCCGCGACCCGGACCTCGACATCGACCACTATGCGAAGGAGATCACGACCATCTTCGACCTGGCGACGCGCGTCGTCCCGGGCGATGTCGCTCCGGATGCCACCAGCCCGACCTAGCCGAGCCGGGCAGGCTCCGTCCTCCCGACGTTCCCCATGGTCCGGCCGGATGGAACGCCGCATTCCGGCGCCCCACCCGGTCGTCCCGGAGCGGGATCGGTGCCGGTCAAGGGTTACGACCCATCCGCTGGCCCCTTATCCGAACGTGACCCGGTGCCAGCTCACCGCTGCGTCCGAGCTCATCCACAGCGTTGCGGGAGAGGGAACCGGAATTGGGCCTGGTGACGTGCCGTACTGCGCCTCGAGGGCGTACTGCGGATCATGGACGACCACCGCCTGAGACGCGCTCTGGAAGGCCAGGTCGGTGAATCCCGTAGCTGCGTCGTTGAAACCAAGTCGTACGGCCCAGGTCCGGGCGTAGTCGGTGGTGACGAGAAGTCCGCTGCCGCCACCGCTGACCGTGCCGATCACGGCGTGACCCTCGCTGGCCGCAGCCACTCCGTCAGGGTCGTAGCCATACCCCTGCCCCGGGTTGTTGAGGCGGGTCCAGGTGTTTCCGGAGTTGGTGCTTCCGTAGACCTCCCGGGTCCCGAAAGACCCTTGGCCGGCGGCTTCGCCGCAGACGAACAGGAGGTTGGTTGGACTCGAGGCGGCCAACTGCCCGGGGCAGCCGGGCGGGAGGGTCTGTGTCGTGAGCGCCGTGCCTTGCACCCGGACGAGCCCGGCGGGTTCGAGCACGTAGACGGTCGATCCGCTCGCGACGAGGGGCTGCGACAGATAAGAGTGGGGACCGAAATCGTCGAGGACCGTGAAGTCCTCGCTTCCCACCGGGGCGCGTACCAGCCTGGTGTGCCCGCCGCGACCGCCGACGCCGGAGGCTCCTGTGTCCCAGTTGGAGACGAGCGCGTACACCGAAGAGCCGGCGGTCACCATCGAGGCCACGTAGAACGCGGAGATCCCCGCGACCTCGGAGATCCTCTGCCAGGCCCAGCCGCCGTCATGTGTAACCCACAGGCCCGGTCCGTACACGTAACCGTCGCGGGAGTTGGCGAGCATCACCGCATTGACGGTGCTTCGGTGTGCATGGAGCGACAGTGGGTTCGCGAGCTGCGCCGCGGGTGCGGGGATGCCGACCCATTCGAGACCACCGTCAGTGGTCCGCAGCAGAGAAGTGCAGGGTTCCGCAGCGCACGGAGCGGTACCGAGCACCCAGCCCAGCGAGCTCGTCGCGAAGCTAACGCTCGCAGTCACGAATCCCTTTGGGACAGGACCCCCTGCGGGCGTCGCCCCCGCCTGCGGGCTGCTCGGGGGAGATCCTGTTGGCCGCTGTACCGGGATCGTCGTGGCGACCCTGGTCGGCACAGACGAACGGCTAGGTGGGCGATGCGTACCGTTGGACGGTGACAACGCCGACCGTGGACGGGTGGAGCCACACGCCGCGAGAACCGATCCGACCAGGACGAGCACGAGGACGAGCTGCGCGGCGCCGGTGCCAACTCGCGACCTCCGGGCCTGTGGCACGAAGAAATGCTAGTTGGAGAACGGGGAATTCCACGTCCACCCGGTGGAGCCGCATTCCGGCGCACCCGGTCACCCCGGAACGGTGTCGATGCCCGTGCGGTGGACGCGGGCACCGGTCAACGCCTCTTCCGCCTCACCCGTCGAGTCGGTGGCCGATCCCACCTTGTCAACCTCCGACGCCGACGCGTCCTGCGCCTGCTCGTCCCCCGGCTCCTGGTAGTGGTACTTGCCGCCCCGGAGCCACGACGCACCAGCGGCGAGGAGCAGCATGCCCATGCCGAAGAAGAGCGCTTCGCGGAGCCCGCTGCCGAACGGCTTGGTGATGAGGGTGGGGAAGAACGACCGTCCGGTGAGGTAGGACGCCGTGGCGTGGGGAAGGTGCGGCAGGGTCGTCGCCAGGAGGGTCTTCATGGGGTCGTACCCCAGCAGTGCGGCGAACACGGTGCTGGTCGGCGGCAGCTCGGACGCCCGCAGCGCGGTGGCGTGCGGCACGCCGTGGGCGACGAGCCCGGCGAGCATCACCCGCGGCAACGTGGAGGACAGCCCGGTGATGATGAGGGTGAAGAACACGCCGATGGAGAGGACCATGGCCGAGTTCTGGAACGTCGCCACCATCCCGGCACCGGCACCCCGTTGGTGGGGCGGCAGGCTGTTCATGATCCCGGCCCGATTCGGCGAGGCGAAGAGGCCCATGCCGAGGCCGTTCAAGAGGAGGAGGAGAGCGAACCAGATGTAGGAGAACTCGACGGGCACCAGGGTGAGCAGGCCGAGACTGAGGGCGGCGACCAGCATGCCTCCGGTGGCGAAGGGCCGGGCCCCGAAGCGGTCGGACAGGTAGCCCGATGCCGGCCCGGCCAGGAGGAACCCGATCGTCATCGGGAGCATGTAGATCCCGGCCCACAGGGGGGTGTTGGCGAAGGCGTAGCCGTGGCGGGGCAGCCAGATGCCCTGGAGCCAGATGATGAGCATGAACATCATGCCGCCACGGCCCAGACCGGCGAGGAGGCTGGCGAAGTTGCCGCCGGCGAACGCCCGGATCCTGAACAGTGGCAGGCGGAACATCGGTTCGCGCACCTTCGTCTCGACGTAGCCGAAGATCCCGAGCACGACCACCCCGCCGATCAGCATCGACAGCACGAAGGGGTTCGTCCATCCCATGGTGCTCCCTCCGTAGGGCACGATGCCGTAGGTGATCCCGACCAGCACGGCAATGAGCCCGACGGCGAAGGTCAGGTTGCCCCACCAATCGATGTGGGAGGGCGTGCGGACACCGGTGTCGTGCAGCTTCAGGTAGGACCACACGGTTCCGAACAGCCCGAAGGGGACCGAGACGACGAAGACCAGGCGCCAGTCCACCGGGCCGAGCAGGCCCCCGAGGATCAGCCCCAGGAACGACCCGGCGATGCCCGCCACGTTGTTGATCCCGAGGGCGAGGCCCCGCTCGTCCGGGGGGAAGGCATCGGTCAGGATCGCCGACGAGTTGGCGAAGAGGAACGCCCCGCCCACCCCCTGGCCGATGCGCATGACGATCAGCCACAAGGCCCCGGCGCTCCCGTAGAGCCAGTCGACGGAGAGCAGGATGGAGAACACGGTGAAGACGACGAATCCCAGGTTGTACATCCGCACCCGACCGAACATGTCGCCCAACCGGCCGAAGCTCACCACCAGGACGGCGGTCACCACCATGAAGCCCAGGATGAGCCACAGCAGGTAGCTGACGTTGGACGGCACGAGCGGGTTGACCCGAAGGCCCTTGAAGATGTCGGGCAGGGCGATCAGCAGGATCGAGGTGTTGATCGTGGCCATGAGGATCCCGAGCGTGGTGTTCGACAGGGCGATCCACTTGTAGTGGACGCCGCCACGTGCTGGCGGGTTCTCTGCACCGGTATCGGCTGGAGCCACGTCAGTCCCTCCTCGGTCGCCACGCTCCGGCACGGGCCACCCGCGCCGTACCTATCAGTTCTCGTCAACGTAAGGTTAGTGGCGACGTTGGCCGTGGTCGACGGCCCTGGTCGGAGACCAGGTGGACGGCCTCTTCTGCGACCCTTCACCGGCGCGGCGTGGCGGCCGGCCTTTGACAACCGGCTCCCACCACGACCGACGATCAGCGTCATATAATTATCGCTAAATGAAACCCGACCTGACGCTGACCGACGCCGCCGAGCGCCTCGGGGTGCACTACATGACCGCGTACCGCTACGTTCGGACGGGGAGGCTGGCAGCGCGCAAGGTCCAGGGGGAGTGGCGCCTCACCCCGGCCGAGCTGGCCCGCTTCCGGGCGGAGCGGACGGCTGCAGGGTCGTCCCGGGGGAGCGGGACCCACGCCCGGGCACGGAGCCGTCCCCGGCTGGAGGACCGTATCGTCTCGGGAGACGAGACGGGTGCGTGGCGCGTCGTCGAGGACGCGCTCGCCTCGGGGGCCACTCCCGAGGAGGTGGTGTTGGACCTTCTCATGCCGGCGCTCACCGCCGTGGGGAGGCGGTGGGCCGAAGGTGTGTTCTCCGTGGCCGACGAGCACCGGGCTTCGGCCACCGCCATCCGGGTGGTTGCCCGGCTCGGTCCGCTGTTCCTGCGCCGCGGTCGCCGGCGAGGCACCGTGATCGTGGGTGCGCCGGGCGGGGAGCGGCATGCCATTCCCGTGGCGGTCGTCGCCGACCTCCTGCGGGGGTCTGGATTCGACGTGCTCGAGCTGGGCGCCGACACCCCGGCGGTCTCCTTCGGCGACGCTGTCGCCTGGGTCGGGCCGGCGCCCCGGCCGCTGGCCGTCCTGATCGGCGTGACGGTGGCGAGTGCCCTCGGCGCCGTCCGAGAGGCCGTCGTCGAGGTGGCCCGGGTGGACCCGGAGGTGCCGGTGCTCGTCGGCGGAGCGGCCACCTCGGGAGAGCGGGACGCCCTGGCGCTCGGCGCCGCGGGGTGGACCGGCCCGACGGCACGTGACGCCGTGGCCGCGGTCGAGCGGCTCCGGGCGGACGTCAGTCCGTGACCGGCTCCAGCACCAGCACGGGGATCTGGCGCTCCGTCTTCTTCTGGTAGTCGGCGTAGTCGGGGTACGCGGCCACCGCCCGCTCCCACCAGATCGCCTTCTCTTCCCCGGTCACCTCGCGGGCGACCATCTCCTGGTCGACCTGCCCGTCGCGGAGCCGTACGCGGGGATGGGCGATCAGGTTGTGGTACCAGGCGGGGTGGGTCGGCGCCCCGCCCTGGGAGGCGACCACTGCGTAGCGACCGTCATGCTCGACGCGCATCAGGGGTGTCTTGCGGATCTTGCCCGAGGTGGCGCCGACCGTGGTCAGGAGCACGACCGGCATGCCCCGGAGCGTGGTCCCCTCTGTCCCCCCGGAGCGCTCGTAGAGCTCCACCTGATCGCGGACCCACTGTGTCGGGCTCGGGGCGTAGTCACCGGAAATGGTCATGCCCCAGTCCACACCTCCTCGGGCCGCCGTGCCAGCCGTCACCTGGACGACAGCGATAACCGCCTCGTCGGATGTGCCCGCATCCGCGGCGACAGGCCTACTCTGCGGCCACTCGGACGAGGTGGTCACCCTCCCGGAGGATCGGGTCCTCCCGGATGCCGAGCGTGACCCGACCGTCGTGGATGACACCGAGGAGCAGGCCCCCGACCGAGGACCGTACCGACCGGAGCGTCGAGCCGACTTGTTCGGCGGTGACCGGGATCTCCTCCATCCGGTAGCCGTCTCCGTCGATCAGGCGGAGGAGCACGTCGGCGGCGTGCGGCGCTTCCAGGCTCTTCGCCAGGGTGTGGCCGAGAAGGGCCTCTGTGGAGATGGTCCGTTCGATGCCGAGGTCGGCGAGGGCGTTCGCCACCTTCGTGGACTGGGCCACCGCCACGGCCGGGACGTCGGGCGCCACGTGCCGGAGCACCACGGCGCTCACCAGCATCTCCCCGTCGTCGGGGGCGATGAGGAGGACTGCTTCGGCGTCCTGCGGTCGGGTGGCACGAACGGTCTGCTCGTCGGTCGGGGCGCCCGGGACGTGATGGACGTGTGACGGGAGCGCCGAGCTCTCGACGTCAGCCGCCACCACGACCAGGTACCCGGCGTCCTTCAACTGCTGGGACACCAACGGGATCGTGGGGTGCATCCCCAAGAGCACGACGTAGCGGCCGGGCGGGAGGTGATGTTCCATGTGGAGGAACCTATTCAACCGCGTGGCGGTGGCGGCCGCGGCGAAGAGGGCGAACGTGGCACCGAGGAGCGGGATGGCCGTGAGCATCACGGCGACGGCCACGATGCGGCCGGCACCGTTGTGGGGAACGACGTCGCCGTACCCCACGGTGGTGGCGGTGGTGACGGACCAGTAGAGGCCAGTCCAGATGGAGACGTGCTCCACGACGCCGAAGACGATGCCGCCACCCACGACCGCCAGGATCCCGAGTCCCAGGACGACGAGGATCTGGGAGCGCGAGACCTTCCCCATGAGCAGCGTGATGAGGGTCAGCACGGGCACTGCTTAGCAGGTGGCCCCGCCCACCTGCCGTCGAGGCGGTGCGAGCCGGTGGCGCTGCTAACCGCCCGGTGGATAGAACTGTTGCCAGTTGGTGACCGACGGGTGGGCGATGCCCGCCGGCCCCGACCCGAAGGCGGCGAGCAGGTTCCCCGTGATTGTGTCCAGCGCGGGCGCGGCGCACGACGCCGTGCCCGGCGGGCAGGGCGTCATGGCGGCGATCCAGTAGTTGGTGCCGCTCTCGAAGACCCCTGCACCGCTGGCGGGCCACGTGTAGTACGTGGTGTCGGCGTACATCTTCGTCCCGCTGAAGCCGATGGTGACCGGCGAGTGGGTGAGGATCTGGACGTCAGGGGGGTTGGGCCGGCTGGTGTCGTAGCCGTCGAAGTCGGTGAACAGGACGCCGGGGATCTGGCTCCCATTGGTCAGACCTGTGCCCTTGAAGACCCAGGACGAGGCGTCCACGACGTCCATGTTGGCCGGCGTGGTGTTGTTGAACCCGATGTAGGTCGCCCCGACCAGCGTGCTCGCCGGGTCGTTGGCCGGGGGCTGGCCCCACCAGTTCTGGGTGACCTCGGCATTGTCCTTCCCGTAGAGGGGGTCGGCCTGGGGGTCCCGGTAGTTGACGACCTCCATGTTGGGCCCGATGGGAGAGGCCTCGAATCGGATCTTCCGCAGGACGGGGCTGGCCCCGAAGAACATGAGGTTGACGCCCTTGTCGCGGGCGGCGGTGGCGTTGTCGCGCATCCGCAACGACCACTCCTCGTCGTGGCCGAGGGACAGGAGCGCCTTGTGGTCGACGAGCTGGCTGCCGTTGGTCGCCAGAGTGACGTCGGTCCAGTAGGTGACGTCGAGACCGTGCTTCTCCATGAACTCGATGAGGGGAAGCTCGTTGGTGAGGAACGAGGCAGCTCCGTTGCCGTAGGCGTACGGGCGGTCGAACGAGACGATCCGGGACCGGTCCGGGGGCGGATAACCCTTCAGTCCGGGGGGGCCTCCCTCGTAGAGGTCATATCCTCCGAAGGGGTTGAAGACCTGCCAGGTGGCCACGGCGTTCATCACCACGTAGGCGGCGTGGCTGGAGGGGTCCCAGATCGTGAGGGGCACGTAGCTCTGCTGGCCGCCGCTCCCGACCAGCTTCAACAGGTAGTCGCCCTGGACCCAGGCGCTGGTGACCGTGAACGTCAGCGAGGCGGGCCAGGTGCACTGCACCTCGAAGACGGTGGGGATGACGGGGCAGGCCGGTTGCACGACGCCAGGCACGGTCTTCGACGTCCAGACCAGGCGTCCACCCTTCCCCTGGTAGTAGCCCATCCGGAACGCCTCGACCCGGAAGGACGGCGCCTGGGTGGAAACGTAGAGGGCGACCTTCTGGCCGACGGTGGCCTGCTGTGTGTCGGCGTACCCCATGATCCCGCCGGCGGTCTGGGGCGTCGTGATCTTCCACGCCGTGGTGCCCGGCTTCTTGTTCTCGGCGATCACCCAGTTCGCCTCCACGCCGTCGGGACCGGTGAACGTGCCATCGGTCGTGACGGACGTTCCGGTGGAACGGTGGACCGCGTGGTGTCGCGTCGTCTCGGATGCCGAACGCGATGACTTCGGCCCTCCGTCAACGAAGCTCACGACCGCCGCCACCAGTGCCACCAGTGCCACCAGCATCGCCACCCCGGCGAGCCGGCGGTGCCGCAACGTTTTCGCATCCGGCCGCATGCGATGGCGGTGGTCGCTCATGCCCACGACGCTGGAGCCTATCGGGGGCACCCCGCGAGCGCGGGACACCCGCCGGTCTGTGCTGTCGACACCCCGAAGCCATCCACGCTGTCGACACCCCGGGGCGGCGTGCGCCGTGCCTCGACGGCTCGGCGTGCGTCTTGCCCCGACGGGGCGGCGGTGCTAGCACCTGGAGAGCCCCCGGTGGCCGGAGGCGGGAGGGGGAGCGTCGTGGCCGAGGTCAGCGGGCACTGTGACGAGCGGTTCGAGGTGGTGCGGGACACTCTTGCATCCAGCCTCGAACGGGGGGACGACGTCGGCGCGTCGGTGGCGGTGCTCGTCGACGGGGAGCCGGTGGTGGACCTGTGGGGCGGCTTCGCCGACGAGGCGAGGACCAGGCCGTGGGTGAAGGACACCATCACCAACGTGTGGTCGACGACGAAGACCATGACGTTCGTGTGCATGCTCACCCTGGCCGACCGGGGTGAGCTCGACTTCGGCGCTCCCGTGGCTCGGTACTGGCCGGAGTTCGCCGCCGCCGGGAAGGGCGCCGTCGAGGTGCGGCACCTGCTTGGGCACACGGCCGGGCTCTCGGGGTGGACCGAGCCACTCGCTGTCGAAGACCTGGCCGACTGGGACCGGTGCACCTCGATGTTGGCGGCACAGGAACCGTGGTGGCCGCCCGGGACGGCATCGGGCTACCACGCCGTGACCCAGGGCTACCTGGTCGGGGAGGTCGTGCGCCGGATCACCGGGACCTCGATCGGGACGTGGTTCGCCGAGGAGGTGGCCAAGCCGCTCGGTGCCGACTTCTGGATTGGCCTCCCGGCCTCCGAGGACGGAAGGGTTTCGCCGGTGATCCCGCCGGAAGGGATGACGGGTGAGGGGATGTCGGAGATCGGCCGGCGGACGTTCTCGAACCCGCCTCTCGACCCGGCCGTCCCGCACCAGGCATGGTGGCGCCGGGCGGAGATCCCGGCCGCCAACGGCCAGGGGAACGCCCGGTCCGTTGCCGCCGTCCAGTCCGTTGTGGCCGGGGCCGGTGAGGCCAGGGGCACGCGCCTGTTCTCCGCCAAGACGTGCGAGCGGATCTTCGAGGAGCAGGCCAACGGCACCGACCTGGTGCTCGGTGTCCCCATGCGCTTCGGCATGGGGTACGGCTTGTCGGGAGAGATGCTCCCGCTCGGCCCCCGGGCCTGCTTCTGGGGCGGGTTCGGGGGGTCGCTCATCGTCATGGACCTGGAGACCCGGGTGACGGTCGCCTACGTCATGAACCGGATGGAGGGCAACCTGGTCGGCGACACCCGGGGGGCGGCGCTGGTGCTGGCGGCGGCCCAGGGTGTCATGGGGGGCTGAGGCGACGGGGTCCGGGGGCCGAGGTCCGAGGCGGAAGCGCCGCCCGTGGGGGGAAGCCCCGCCCGTGGGGGGAAGTGGCGGGAGCGGTTGTCCGCCGGGCTCTCAGCCGAGCGTTCCTCCCGAGCAGCTGACGCTGTTGCCGAAGTGGACGCAGTGGTATCCCGCCGAGACCCCGAGGACCGCGAAGTAGACGATGGTGAGGGCGAGGGTTGCGAACCCGACGATGATCCCGGCCAGTGCCAGCCCATCTCCGCGCTGCGTGCCACCCGATTCCCGGATCTGGTGGCGGGCGACGAACCCGAAGACGATGCCGAGCACGGAACCCAGCCCGAAGATGGTGACGATGGAGCACACGAGCGAAGCCACGGCCAAGCCGTTGTTGCGGGGCACCACCGGGTACCCGTACCCGTACCCGTAGCCATACCCAGGGGTGCCGTAGGGCATGCCGCCGGGACCCCCGTAGGGCATGCCGGGACCCCCGTAGGGCATGCCGCCGGGAGCGGGCGGCTGTCCCCTCTCCTGGCTCAGGTCGGTCGGGACACCGGACCCGGGTGGAGGCCCAGGGTGCAACTCAGGTGGGTACCACTTCCCGTCCGACGCCTGCCACCACCCTGGACCCTGCGACACGTCGCTCATGGCGCTCCTCTGTCGTCGGTTGCCGCACTGCGTTCCTGCCGCTGCGAGGCGACCCTATCCCCCGTCGAGGGTTCATCGGCGGACCGGACGTCCCTCGCGGTGCCGAGCGACGGACCGGGGAGGTGTGTCCGGGCCGGTGGCCTTCCTGGCTGCTCCGGTCGCGGTACCGTGCAGGGAGCCGCCGCCGCACGGCCCCGCCGGTCCCGACGCCCGTACCGACGCGCCGGGCTCGGGGCGCTCCGCCGGGTCGGGGGACGGTCACCGTGCACGACGACCAGGGGTGCCAGCCGACATGACCGATACGACAACCGGAGCCGCCGACACCTTGGTGATCTTCGGGATCAGTGGCGACCTCGCCAAGAAGATGACGTTCCGGGCGCTGTACCGGCTCGAGGCGGCCGGGCGGCTCGACGTGCCCGTCATCGGGGTGGCGGTGGACGACTGGTCCGACGACCATCTGCACCAGGCCATGCGCGACGCGCTCGATGCCGAGGGCGAGCCGGTGAAGAAGAGGGTCTTCGACCGCCTGGCGGCCCGCTGCTCCTACCTCCGGGGTGACTTCGCCGATCCTGGGACCTACCGGGAGATCGCGTCCCGGATGGAGGGCGCGGTGCGGCCCGTCTTCTACCTGGAGATCCCGCCCGGTCTCTTCGCACCGGTCGTCGCCGCGCTCGGGGAAGCCGGTCTCGTCTCCAACGCCCGGGTGGCGATCGAAAAGCCCTTCGGACACGACCTGGCCTCGGCGCGCCAGTTGAACGACCAGCTCCACGCCGTGCTGGCCGAGGAGCAGATCTGGCGGATCGACCACTTCCTCGGCAAACAACCGGTCCTGGACCTCCACTTCCTCCGGTTCGCCAATGCGCTGCTGGAGCCGGTCTGGAACCGCGACCACGTGGCCAGCGTGCAGATCACGATGGCCGAAGACTTCGGGGTGGAGGACCGCGGCGCCTTCTACGACGCAGTGGGCGCGATGCGGGACGTCGTCCAGAACCACCTCCTCCAGGTGCTGGCCCTCGTCGCTATGGAGCCACCGGTCGGGCCGGGGGCAGATGCCCTCCAGGACAAGAAGGTCGACGTGTTCCGGGCGATGGAGAGCGTCGATCCGGCGCGTTGCGTGCGCGGCCAGTACGCCGGCTACCGCTCCGTACGCGGCGTGCGGCCGAGGTCCACCACCGAGACGTACGTCGCCCTGCGGCTCGACATGGACAACTGGCGGTGGGCCGGCGTGCCCTTCTTCATCCGGGCGGGCAAGGCCTTGGCCACCCGGGTCACCGAGGTCCGAGTGGTCTTCAAGCGGCCGCCTCGCCTCGGCTTCCTCGACGCGCCCCGTCATAGCGATGCCAACCAGATGGTGTTCCGCATCGACCCCGATCCCGGCATGCGGGTCGAGCTGCTGTCGAAGGGGGCCGACGGGACGTCGGCCCGCGACGTCCACATGGACCTGTCGTTCGCGGCGGAGCTCGGCAAGCCGCCCGAGCCCTACGAGCGGCTGCTGCACGACGCGCTGGTCGGCGACCGCTCGCTGTTCAACCGGGAAGATAGTGTCGAGGAGACGTGGCGGGTCCTCCAGCCGCTCCTGGATGATCCTCCGGCCCCGTTGACCTACAAGGCTGGCTCCTGGGGACCACCGGAGGCGGACCAGGTGGTCCGGGGCTACCACGGGTGGCAGGCGCCGTGGCTCCCCTGAGCGCTTCCGGGGGGTTGGCAACCGTCGTGGCAGGGTAGAGCGAGTACACCTGGAGGACGAGGAGATCATCATGACGACCAGCAACCCGATGCAGCTCGGGATCGTGGGCCTCGGCCGCATGGGGGCGAACCTGGCCCGCCGCCTCATGCGAGACGGCCATCGCTGTGTGGTGTTCGACGTGAACGCCGACGCCGTCGCCGCCCTGGAGAAGGAAGGGGCGACCGGCGCCGGGTCGATCGAGGAGTTCGTCGCCGCGCTCGACGTGCCCCGGGCCGCCTGGGTGATGGTGCCGGCGGGCGAGATCACGGGGAAGACCATCGACACCCTGGCGGCGGCCATGGACGCGGGTGACACCATCATCGACGGCGGCAACTCCTACTACCGCGACGACATCCGGCGGGCGGCGGCCCTGGCGAAGTCCGGGATCCACCTGGTCGACTGTGGCACCTCCGGTGGGGTCTTCGGACTGGAGCGTGGGTACTGCCTCATGATCGGTGGTGAAGCGGAGGTCGTCGACCGGCTCCGGCCGATCTTCGCCACCATCGCCCCCGGCGTGGGGACGGCCGACCGGACGCCGGGTCGCACCGGCGAGCCGAGTGACGCCGAGCACGGCTTCTTGCACTGTGGGCCGAACGGCGCGGGGCACTTCGTGAAGATGGTCCACAACGGGATCGAGTACGGGATGATGGCGGCCTTCGCCGAGGGCTTCAACGTGCTCCACAACGCCAACGCCGGGAAGCGGCGGGCCGACGCCGACGCCGAGACGGCGCCGCTGGAGGAGCCGGAGTACTACCAGTTCGACATCGACACCACCGAGGTGGCCGAGGTCTGGCGGCGCGGCAGCGTGGTCGGGTCCTGGCTGCTCGACCTCACGGCCGCGGCACTGTTCGAGTCCCCAGAGCTCTCCGAGTTCGCCGGGCGGGTCTCGGACTCGGGCGAGGGGCGGTGGACCTCGATCGCGGCCATCGACGAGGGTGTCCCGGCGCCCGTGCTGACCACGGCGCTCTACTCCCGGTTCGCCTCGCGGGGCCTCGACGACTTCGCCGACAAGATCCTCTCCGCCATGCGCAAGCAGTTCGGCGGGCACGACGAGAAGTCCAGCTGAGATGGGTGGCGCGGCGCGGCCGGCCGCGGTGCTCTTCGACATCGACGAAACGCTGGTCCACACCGGCGGATCGGGAGCCAGGAGCTGGGCGGCTGCCTTCGACCAGCTCTACGGGATCCCGGCCGACATCGGCGCGCACAGTTCGGCGGGGGAGACCGACCCGCAGGTTGCCGTGGCCACCTTCCGCGCCACCATCGGGCGCTCTCCGACTCCCGACGAGCTCCGGGCCCTCTACGCCCGCTACCTGGCCCATCTGGCCGACGACATCTGGGTCTCCGAGGGCTACCACGTCCTCCCCGGTGTGGGAGAGGCGCTGGCGTCGCTGGACCGGGCCGGCGTCGTCGTGGGGCTCGTCTCCGGGGCCATGGAAGGGGCGGCGAGGACGAAGCTCATGCCCGCCGACTTGAACCGCTTCTTCGTCTTCGGGGCCTACGGGTCGGACTCGCCCGACCGGGCCAATCTCACCCGGGCCGCCATCACGAAGGCCGGGTACTTGACCGGCGGGATCGAGCCCGGTGACGTCTACGTGGTCGGCGACACCCCCCACGACATGGAGGCCACGCTGGCCGTCGGTTCCGTTCCGGTCGGGGTGGCCACCGGCCACTACCCGGTCGCGGCGCTGCGGGCGGCGGGCGGCGTCCACGTGCTCGAGTCGCTCGAGGACCCCTTCCCGGGCATCTGAGCCGGTGGTCGGGGGCGGGCTCCCCGAAGGTCGCTCACGAGGATTCTCGCCCCGTGGCTTCCTGGTCGGTTGGGATCCCGAGCAGGGCGGCTACGTCCACCACGCTCGGTACGACGGCACGGGCGCCGGCGGCAGTCAGATCGGCAGCGCCGGCCCACCCGGTCAGTACCCCGATGACGGCCCCCGCCCCGGCTCGGACGCCGCATTCCATGTCGGCCGGGGTGTCGCCCACGACGACCAGCTCGGACACCGCCCCACCCCCGAGCCGGAGGAGAGCGGTGAGGGGCAGATCGGGCCAGGGCCGACCCCGGATGCCCCCGGCCGGCGACAGGACGAGGTCGGCCATGGACTGCCAACCGACGGCAGCAAGCAGCCGCTCCCGGGTCGGGGCGGAGAACCCGGTGGTGAGGCAGACGGCTATCCCGGCGGCACGGAGCGCGGTGATGGTGGCCGCGGCTCCGGGAACCGGCTCGACGAGGCCGGCCTCCAGCGACACCTGGTAACGGCGCTCGAAGGCGGTGTTCGCCGCCTGCGCGAGCGGCTCGGGATCGGCTCCGTCCCCGACCACGTGGCCGGCCACGTTTCGGAACACCTCGATCTTCGACTGGCCCATCGTCGCGTCGATGGTCGCCATCGCCCTCTCGAAACGCCGGTCGCCCGGTGCCAAACCCATCGCGGCCAGTGCCGCCTCGAAGGCGGTCCGGACGGTCCCTGCATCCGTGATCGTGGTGCCGGCCATGTCGAGGCACGCCACCGACCAGGTCCCGCGGGGAGCACCCGTGCCGGCGGTCACGAGGAGACGTCCATCCACTCCGTGCCGGTCCACCGGAGACGGGCAGCCCACCCGCGGCCGTCCCAGAAGCGGAGGTGAGTGGCGTCACCATCCACCGGATGCCAACCCACCGCGACCGGCACCGCAGTCGCGACGGGGTCCGGTGCGGTCAGAGAGGGAACTGCCGTCGGTGACGGGCCGGCGGAGGGTGTCGTCGTCCTGGACGGTGCAATGGGGATGGGGGCGGGAGAGGACGCTGCCGGAGTGACGAGCTCCAGCTCCGGTACCGGGATCGGGTCCCGTGTGGCGGGGATGGGCGGAGCGAAGGGCGGGATGTCCGCGGGAGGCAGGACGCCATCGTCCCTGACGGAGGGCGGCACGCCGGGGTACGGAGAGACGTCGGGGTACTGGGAAGCCGTCCAGTCGAAGCGTTCCGGCCGGGCCTCGGGCGCGGGTGCCGGCCTCCGGAGGTAGCGGACCACGAGCACGACAGCGGCGACGAGGGCGAGCAGGGCCACGAGGCCGAGCAGTGAACGGAGGACCAGACGGCTCGTGTCACTCGCCGCCACGAAGGTGCCGGGCAGTGCCCGGTCCTGGCGCTCGGCGATGGCGACGATCTGGCTTGTCGTCAGGGCTTGGCCGCCGATGCCCTGGACGTCGGCGAGCACGTCGCCCTTCAACCAGGCGACGACCGCACCGTCGTAGGTGGTTCCGCCGAAGGCGCAGATAGCCTCGGTCGAGCCGGCGATCGACGGGACCGTCGTCGTCGAGAGCGCCCTCTGGCCGGTGGCCCCGGCGCACCCGTCAAGCGCGGCCGTCCTGGCGGCCAGACCTGGCTCCCTCAGCGCGCCACCGAACCGGACGAGGAGCACGACGAGCGACCCGGTGTGATCCGTGTTGGCCCAGCCTTCGATCGCCACCAGGGCCTGCCGTCCGGTCAGGTCCGACTCCGTCTGCTGGAGCCGCGCCGCCAGCGGATCGAGGACGGTCGGGGAGACGGCGTTCCACCCGGGCAGCGGGTTGGGTACGATGTCGCGCCCCACGGAGGTGTTCCCGGCGGCACCGGAGGCGGCGGACCCAGCCGGTGAGGTCGATCCACCGGCGGCGGTCACGGTGGCGGGGGGTGCGACGGGGGCTGCCGACGCCGGCAACACCCAGAGGAACGGGACCGTTCCCATGGCGAGGAGAACGGTGAAGGCGGCAACGGCACGCGCCCATGGGTGTCGTCGCCCCCTGTGCCACCCCCGGTCCATCAGATGCCCTCCCGGCGATCAAGCCCCATGCGCGTGCCCGTCGTGGCGCACAGTACTGGAGTTCCCGAGGTCATAGCGGAGCTGGCGCCGTGGCCAGGCCGGTGTCAACCAGACTGGCTACTGCGGTGTTCTTACTGTTGGTGCGCATCGGACTACCCGACGGAAAGGTCAGCGTGAACGGCAACGGCGAGGGCATTCTGGTCGAGTTCGTCCGGGTCGAGTACCCGGCTCTCGTAGCCGCGCTCGGGCTCGTGTGCGGTAGTCGGGAGGCAGCGGAGGACGCCGTTCAGGAGGCGCTGGCCAAGGCGGTGATCGCCGAGCAGCATGGCCGACACATCGACTCGCTCCCGGCCTGGGTGCGGGTGGTCGCGTTGAACGTGCTCCGCAACCGATGGCGATCATTGGCGAGAGAGCAGGGCGCATGGCGACGGCTCCGCCAAACGCCAGCACGCGGCAGGTTGACGCCGGAGGGTGCAGGGAAGATGTGCTCGATCTCCGGCGCGCGGTCGCGCGGCTCTCCCGACGTCAACGGGAAGCCGTGGCATTGCATTACCGGCTGGGACTGAGCGTCGTCGAGACGGCTGTGGCGATGGGCGTGACCGATGGGACGGTCAAGACGCTGCTGAGCCGAGCGAGGCTTTCCCTTGCCTCGTCGCTGGGAGATTTGGAGGACACCGGTGCCTGAGGACATTTCGTTCGACACGGACCTCGACCGTCGCCTGCGTGTGGCCTTGGAGGCGGCCGCCGTACCAGGCGACGGAGCCGGCGTGACCGCATCGGTCGCCCGTCGAGTCGCCCGTCACCGGAGGCGCGTCCATGCTGCCACGACGGTCGTCGTCGTGATCGTGGCCCTGGGCGGCATCGCTGCCGTGGTTCGCGGGACCGCAAGACGCACGCCCCCGTCAGACCGCGCATCCGCCGTCCCCTCCACGGGCGCACGAACACCTTCGACCAACGTCCGCCTGGCGCCCGGACCCTCGTCAGCCTATTCGCTCCCGCCGACGAACGGTCCGACGTACCCCCTCTACCGGATCCCTCCGTGCCCGGCCGGCATCGCCGTGCCATCCGACCTCTCGGGCCAGTACTGCGGTCCAGTGCCGCCGGCAGGGAACGGACTCGGTCCCGGCGGGCAGTGCACGGGCCGGGAGGCCGGTCCACCGTGCGGACCGGGCGTGGTCGCCGGGCGTTCCTACGCCTACACGCTGCCCGGCAATTACAGCGGGCTCGTCATCTTCGACGGGAGACAGTGGGTGTCCGAGCTCACGCTACCGACGGAGGTTCCTCCTCTGGACGTCTGGATGCGCCTGACGGCCGCCGGCACCCTCGGATGGATCGGTCCGAGGGGCGCAGTCGACTTCGTTCCCTATACCGGGCAGCCGCTCCAGGTCTGCAGTAAACCGACGAGCGCACCGGCGGGCCCGTGAGAGCGCCGACGGACGAGACACCTGCAGCCGGGTGGCGCGGCGGGAAAGGGTGCCGCCTCCACGGACACGCCGGCCGTGGGAGATCCCCGCGGCGAGGAAGAAGGACGGCAGGTCGCGTTGCCCTCCTCGGGATCGGTACCGCCGTCGCTGCGGCGACGCTGGTGGCGTGCCGGACCAGTACCCGGGTCCCTTCGATCGGACGCCCCCCCGCCTCGCTCACCGCGGCGAA
>JAKADK010000148.1 GCA_021820665.1 Actinomycetes bacterium
GACCCCGAGGTTCCCCAACAATCCCACCTCGACCTCGCCGTGGCTGACCTCGAGGGCGCGCAACAGGTCGCGCTCGACGCCGGGGCGACCACAGCCGCCACCCAGCCGAGCCCCGATCGCTGGCGGGTCATGATCGACCCGGCCGGCCACCCGTTCTGCCTGACCACCCTCATCCCCGAATGATCACCCATCACCCAGTGACCATCCAGCCCGGAACGACCGCGGCGCGACCCGCCGGGCCCGGTGATGCGCGCCGCATCGGCCGCCTGGGTTGGCCCGGCTCACCGACCAGTGCGAAAGCCATCTCCGGCCCTGCCTGGAGAGCCTCTCCGACGACGAGCACCGCTTCGAGGCAGTCTCCGGCTGCTGGAGCATCCGGCGACACGCCCAAGCCCGAAGCCCGATGGCGGCAGGGGCCGCGAGATGACGGTTGGCTTCGAGCTCCCCGAGCCCGACCCGCCGCCGTTTGCGACCATCGCCTGGGATCTCGCGCACGGACTGCCACCTGAGCTACGAGATCACATCCGATGACTACCGACCCAGCTGAGCTCATCGTTACCGACCTCGCCGGCTGGCGGCGATGGCTGGAGGAGCACGCGTCGGGCTCGAAGGGTGTCTGGTTGGTCCTCGCCAAGAAGGGGACCACCCGGCCAACCTCCCTCACCTACGACCAGGCCCTCGAAGAGGCTCTCTGCCACGGCTGGGTCGGCGGGCAGCTCGCCCGGGCCGAGGCGGGCACCTTCCGGCGGCGGTTCACGCCTCGGCGGGCAGGGAGCGCCTGGTCGAAGCGCAACACGACGCTGGCCGAGCGGCTCATCGTCGAGGGCCGGATGCGCCCGGCGGGGCTCGCTGCCGTCGAACGGGCCAAAACCGACGGCACCTGGGAGGCGGCGTACCCCGGCGCCGCGACCATCGAGGTGCCCGACGACTTCGCGGCGGCGCTGGATGCCGAACCACGCGCCCAGGAGGCCTTCGCTCGGCTCGATCGAGCGAACCGCTATGCCGTGCTCTATCGGGTCACCACCGCAAAACGGCCCGAGACCCGAACGCGACGCATCGAGCAGCTCGTTGCCATGCTCGCCCGCGGTGAGACCATCCACCCGCCACGACCGACCCGCTGAAGCCAGACGGAGGTGGCGAAGCCGTGTCGGTCACTGCACTCTCCCTTCCGCAGCTCGACCACCCCGCTCCCACAGGAGAGCAGTTCCACGGTGCCAGACCCTGCCCCGCCTTTAGGTGCGGCGGTTCCTCGCTCCCGTCCGACCAGCCATGTCGTGACAGCGCCGTTGCGGCCGCGGATGGCGATCCTGCGGGACCGGGGCGGACGCTCGTAAACCTAGCTTGACACCTGGTCGCCGTAAATCTATCTTTACAGCTGTGGCGCCACCGGTAGTCGCTGACCTCGTCGACGTGGACCGAGAGGTCCTGGCGCTCATGTTGGTGGAGAACGCCGAGCTGGTGGCCGCAGGGCTGCGGGGCTCACAGGGCTGGGACGCCGACGCCGTGCTGGCGTCGCTGGGCGGAACGCACCGGCTGGGGATCCTGCTCGACGACATCGTACGGACCCTCGCGGTCGAGGCCCGGGTCGCGGGCTGCACCTGGGCGGCGATCGGAGAGGCTTTGTGCGTCACTCGACAAGCCGCGTTCCAACGCTTCGGCGGCGAAGACGAAGAGACCGTCATGGACCCTCCCGCGACAGCCATGCCAAAGGCCAGGGAACACGCAACGGTGCTGCTCGGGCAGTTCTTCGCCCGCGACTGGGTCGAGATGCGCTCGGGCTTCTCTGAGCGGATGGCCGAAGCGTGCCCGGCGGAGCTGCTCGACTCGGTCCGCTCGAGGCTCGACGCCGAGCTGGGCCAGCTCATACGGAAGCGCAAACCTGCGGTCAGGGTCCACGGCGGGCACACCGTGGTCGACGTGCCGCTCGTCTTCGAGCGCGCCGTGCGCACCGGCAGGGTGGCCTTTGACGCCGAGGGCCGGGTATCGGGCTTCTTCGTGCTCGTGCCCGAAGCGGCGCCGTGACCACCCTCGCCGCCACCGCGCTGCACGCAGGGTACCGGGACCGGGAGGTCCTCCACGGCGTCGACGTCGCCTTCGACCCCGGCGTGCACCTCGTGTTGGGGGCGAACGGGGCCGGCAAGACCACGCTGTTTCGGACCTTGACCGGGGTGCTCGCACCGAGCGCGGGCCAGGTCCTCGTCGACGGGCGCGACCTGCATGACGACCTTGGGGCGAAGGCACTGATCGGGGTCGGTGCCCACCGCGCCGCGCTCGCCCCACGCCTGAGCGTCGTGGACAACCTCTCCTACTGGTCGCGGGTCCTCGCGCTGGCGCCGGGCGCGCAGCGAGCCTGTGTGGCGCGCGCCGTGGAGCTGCTCGATCTCGGTCCCATCGCCACACGGCGCGCCAGCGGGCTCAGCCGAGGCCAGGCACAGCGGGTCAGCCTGGCTCGGGCGCTTTTGGCCGACCCGCCCGTGCTGGTGCTCGACGAGCCGTTCGCAGACGTCGACCCCGGCGTCAGCAGCCAGCTCCGGGAGCATCTGCGGCGCTTCGCCGACGAAGGGCGCACGGTGATCGTCTCTGCCCACGAGCTCGCCGAGGTGAGCACCCTCGGCGACGACGTGACGGTGATCCACGACGGCCGGGTCGTCGGCCATGGCGCCGCCGACGCGCTGCGCGCCCAGCTCGCGGGGAGCCACCACCGGCTCCGGGTCCGGGTCCGGGCACGCGGCGACCTCGCTGGTGCGCTCACCCTGCTCGGCTACGCGCCGGAGGCGGCTCGAGGTGACAGCGTCGTCGTCGACGTCGCCGACGAAGACGGCGTCGAGGTGCTCGTCGCCGGCCTCGTGGCCGCCGGGATCGGCGTGCGCGAGGTCGCCCCGGTGACCAACCCGCTCGAGGAGCTGTACCTCCACCTTCAACATGGCGCGCCGGACGGCTCGCTCCTTCGAGGAGCGCCGAGCCCCGATGCACGCTGACGGCGCCAGGGGCTCCGGCGGCGGCCCCGGGGTGCTCATCTCGGCTTTGGCGTGGCGGGCCCGACGGGAAGGGCTGCGCTACATCTTGGTGGGGTTCGTGCCCTTCGTGGTCGCTCTCGGCCTCACGGTCGTGCCAGCGACGCTCGGGGGCCCGGTCAACGGTGCGGGGACCTTCGCCCGCTTCGCGTCCAGCTACCGGGCACACGCCGGCGGCTCGGGCTTGGTGTCGTGCTGCTCTTCCTCCCGGGCCTCGTCGCCCTGTGCAGCGCGATCGCCGTCGGTGTCGTGGTGCGCAACCTGATCGGCTCGGAGGCCAGCCGCGGTGGCATCGAGGCGCTGCTCGCAGGTCCCTATCGTCCCGGCAGCATCATGGTCGCCCTGCTCGGCTACATCGGGGCGCTCGCGGTCTTCTACTGGGCGGCCATGAGCGCGCTGAGCGCGGTGGTGCTCGTGATCATCGTCTGGACCAGTGGCGCCACGCTTACGCTCAGCGTCGCCTACCTGCTCTCGGTCCTTGTCCTCCCGCTGCTCGCCGCCTGGTGCGCGACCGCCCTGTCGTTGCTGGTGAACCTCCTCTACCCCCGGCTGGCCCAACCGGGGAGCTACGGGCTCAACATGGGCGGCGGCGGCCTCGGTGGCGGCGCCGTGATCCTGCCCGCTCTCGGCGTGTTCTTCGTGTTCACGTTCTTGGCCCCCGACGTCGGCGCGGCCCGGCTCCTGACGATCGCCGGTGGCGCCACCGCGGTTGTCGCCGTCGCGAGCACGGTCCTCGTCGCCAGCCGTTTCCGACCCGACGCGGTCCTCGAATCATGACCACCCACGACCAGCAAGGAGGGTGACGTGCAGGACCACATCTACCGGTGCTCCGATGGGCACCTCTACACCAGCACCTGGCTGCGAGACCACTGCTCCCCGGTCCACCTCGGCTCAGGGACCCACCTGCATCGCTGTCCGATCGACCACCGCTGGCGCATCACGAGAAGAGTCGACGCCAACCAGCTGAGCGAACAACAGCTCGACGACGCACGCCAGCACCGGCTCTGACAGTCGAGGCTGCCGGATCGGTCGGCTCGGCTACAACCCCGCGGTGGCCGCCGGCCCCGAGAGCGCCGGTCGGGTCGGCCACGGCCCGCGGTGGATCCCATGGGCGCACCGGGCGGACAGTCATGAGGCATGGTCTTCGTGCCTTCGGCGGATCCGGGCGATGTCGGAGACCGGGCCGAGATG
>JAKADK010000149.1 GCA_021820665.1 Actinomycetes bacterium
GAGAGCTGGGGGCCACCGCCCGGGGGTCCCCAGGCCTTCGGGTTGGACGCGTCGGTGGGCTTCATGCCACTCGAGGGGAGGCGGGTGTACTCGCCCTACGACGGGCTCAGGGGTCACCGCGTGTTCGACTACGTCTCAGCCTACGAAGTGGAGCTCGGGCGCCGCCAGCCGTGGAAACGGTTCCCCTCTGCAATGGTGAGCTGGGACAACTCGGCGCGCCGCCAACGAGGGGCGCGCCTCTACACCGGTGCCACTCCCGACGCCTACGGCGACTGGCTCCGCCGCACGGTGGCGCTCACCGCCGGGGTGCGGGCCGGGGAGAACCTCTTGTTCCTCCTGGCGTGGAACGAGTGGGCAGAGGGGAACCATCTCGAGCCCGACGAGCGCTACGGACGCGCCTACCTGGAGGTGACACGCTCGGTGCTCGGTGGTCCAGCACCGTTCGGTGGTCCAGCACCGTTCGGTGGTCCAGCACCGGTGGGTGAGTCCCGCCTGGTCGCTGCGTTGGACCCCGTACCGGTCCGGCCGGGCGCGGTGCCGACGGGCTCCCGCCGAGCAGAGGCGGCGTTGCACGCCATCGGACTGATCGAGTCCAGGCTTCGGGGGCCGGGTTCGGCCGTCCTCGATCTCCATCCCGTCGTCGCCGGGGTCGCCGAACGAGTGGCTGCCAGCGGGCTCCGCTACGTCCCCCTCCAGGTGCCCGACGGATCGTCCTCGGGACGCCAGCCGACCCGCCCCGGCTTCGGCATGCTCGACGATCCGGTGGCGCTGACCCGTGCGTTGGCTGACATGGAGGGCTCGGGCCTGTTGGGTGATGTCGGGGTGGTCCTGGCCGTCGACGTGCTCCATCGCCTGGCCAGCCCGGAACCCCTGCTCTCCGCGATCTCGGATTGGTCTCGGGCCCGTGGTAGCCCGTCGTTGATCGTGACCACGCCCAACCTGACCCACGTGGACCGGGCCCGGGAGCTGCTGGTGGGCTGGTGGGGCGAAGACGGCGTGGAGGGCGGTGACAACGGAGACGGCGTGGAGGGCGGTGACAACGGAGACGGCGTGGAGGGCGGAGGGCTCAGTGACGGCGGCGAGCCTCTGTTGCTGTTCGACCGGAGGAGCCTGGAGTCGGCCTGCACCGGGACCGGGTGGGCGGTCACCCGCTGGGCAGAGGTGGCGCGCCTGCACGCCGGTGGTGCGGCCGCTGGCCTCGATGAGGCACTCCCGGAGGTGATGGTGGCGGCGATCCAGGCGGTGGCCCAGACCCTCAACCCCGACTGGGCCGTAGATCATCTGGTGGTCGAGCTTGCGCCCGCCCCGGCGGGAGACCGGGGGAGGGGAGCCCGGGTGGACACGGAGCGCCACCGGACCGGCTCCTGGGCGGACCAGCGGCGGTCGCTGGAGGCCTTTGTGGCCTCCGTCGGAGCGCTGACAGGGGAGTCGAACCGGAGGGCCGGGCCGTCGCTTCGATGACGCGGGCGCGTCGGCGGTCAGGGTTCCGGCCCCACCGGCGAGGGCCGCGCTGGCGAGGCGAGCGCCTCCCTGGCGGCGGCGAGCTCACGGGAGCGTACGCGCTCCTGCCGGCGGGACTCCAGGAGCGTGGCCGACCACGGCGACACGGGGGGAAGCTCGATGGGCCCCAGGGGGTCCTGGCCACCGTTGAGCGACCGGAGGCGATCGAGCATCACATGGTGCTCGGGAAGGAGGAGGCCGTCGTCGTCGCCCGACTGGTGGCGCAGGCCGGCGACCAGGCTGCCTGCCGCCTCGGCCCGGCGCCACCGGCCGCGCAGGCCGGCGAACCGCCCCAGCGATTCGAACCAGCCGATGAGCGACTCCACTGCCCGATGCGGCTCGGCCAGCACCGTTTCGTAGTGGACGACGTAGGTGTCGACGCCCAGCAGGCCGGCCAGCGCGCTCCGGTTGTAGTGCTCCCACAGGGCGATCCCGACGGCCAGGGGCAGGCCGTCCCGCTTCTCCAGCGAGCGGGCGACGGCCACCGGAGATCGCCACACCAGGACGGCGGTGAGCGGTCCGGGGATCAGCCGGCGCCAGTAGGGAAGGAGAAGGCAGATCCGGGGGTCCTTCCAGACCGATGGACCCTGATCGGGGTAGGCGGCTGCCACGATCGGAGCGGGATCCGGCATGGAGCGGGCGATCGTCCCTTCCTCCCAGCCCGGCGGGAGCGGCGGGGGGGCGTCCCAGGTCCCTCCCAGCCGCTGGACGAGGTCGTCGTCGTGAAGGGCGAGGGACAGGCTCTCCCAATGCTCGGGGTTCGACTCCGGCCAGTCCATCCGGTCCTCGGGCCGACTGGTCTGGAAGCCGAGGGCGCCGAGGGCTCCGGTCATCGCCGACGTGCCGCTCCGGTGCATGCCAACGACCACCACCCACGGGCCGGCAGGCATCGTCGGGCCGGCAGGCATCGTCGGGGTGGCAGGCGGCCGTGGACGCCGTCGCGGCCGGGGGCGGGGAAGAGAGATCACCGGTGGTCTCGGTTCGTGTGGTCGGATGGGGGGTGGACGAGGGAGCGGAGCTGGGCGCCGAGCCTGCTGTTCCGGATGGAGGATACCGACGAGCGGATCCGTGCCGAGGCACCCGGGGTGAGACGGTCGAGCACCGCCATCCCGTGACGTGCGGTCTCGAGCCATGGCGGGTCACGGCGCCGGGCGGTACCGGCAGCGGGGGTGGTCGGCTCGGGGACGGTCGGCTCGGGGACGGGGGAAGGCCGGCAGGCGCTCCCGAGCAGTCCGACCGAGACCAGATAGGTCACGAGCGGGCCGTGGGCGTCGGCGAGGCTGTCGAGACCGGTGATGTCGGGGGGGCGCACGTGGCCCGTGGCCGTAGGCGGCGGCGAGCCCGGACCCGACGAGGAGCCCCCGGTAGCCGGTCCGACCAACCGAGCGCGGGCTGCCCACACGAAGGTCGCGACGTCATGGCATGGGTTGGTCGATGCCGATATCACGGTGAGGGCGTGGCCGATCTCCTCGGGCACGGCGGGGTTCGTGTCGGGGTCGTCGGCGCCCGGCCCGTGGCGGACGTCCTCACGGTCGAGGACGTCCCATCCCGCCGCCGCCAGCAACGCCGCACCCGCTGCGGCGGTGAGGGCTCGAGGCCCTTCCCGCCCTGCGCCCGGCCTGGCTCCGGATGGTGCGTCGCCGCACAGGAGCCGACCCGCCGCGGCGGACGTCGCCAGGTTCGGGGCCCAGACGACGAGGAGGGGGTCTCCGTGGGCACGTGCCCAGGTGGCGAGGTCTTCCAACAGCCCCACCGGGCGGGAGGAGAACGCCAGGACGTCGGGTGCGAAGAGCAGGTCCACCTCGCCGACGGCCCGCAGGTCGTGGGAGATCCCTAGGCGGGTGAGCTGGACGCTGGTGACGGGAAGGGGCCCACCACCGGCTTCCACGCCGGCAGCGACCCGGAAGGGGAGGGTCGCCTCGGTCCCGGCCATGGGGCGACGAGCTACCCCATGGAGGCTCACGACCCGGGGGCGCGACCCGGGGGCAAGGCGATGGACCAGCCGGTCGACGGCGGAAGGGATGTCGGTGCCAGGCCGATCGACGTTGGAGCCTTCGCTGGCGGTGCCCCCGCCCGGACCGGGCTGGACGTCGAGGTTGAAGGGCCGGGTGGGGACCGACGCCTCCCGGGAGGAGCGCGATCGGGCCGGCTGGCCCCCTTGGAGGGGAGCCGCGAGGGGGACGGCCGGTGGCGACGTGGCCCCGCCGACGAGCACGGACCGTGCCGCTTCCAGGAACCGGCGGCCGTGCTCCTGGTCGGGCTCGAGGTGGCACCCCTCACCCCAACGGTTCCAGGCGTCGATGAAGAGGATGCCGGGCCCCGGCGCCGGCCGCGGTGCGGAGGCGGGCTGGGCCGAGACCTGTTCAACTGCCCGCCTGACCGCTTGGCCGAACGCCTCGGGCGTGGCCCCCACCACCACCGTGGCGGCCCGGTGCCGCCGGGGGCTGTCGTCCCAGCCCACGGCGACACACGGCAGATGCCCGCGGTGGGGCACGGCGACGTCGCGGCGTGCCAGCGTCGAGCGGTAGTCGACGGTTCGGTACGGGAGCGGCGCCCCGATCGGGCCGCGCAGCGAGCGCAGGGTGGTCACGCTACGCGCCGCCGGCCCGACAGCGGCGTCGAAGGCGGCGGTCCACGGCAGGGCATCCGACGGCGATGCCTCGTG
>JAKADK010000055.1 GCA_021820665.1 Actinomycetes bacterium
TCGACGAGATGGCGTCGATCCTGCGCTCCGTGCTGACCGAGGCGTGGAAGCGGACCTAGCGGGCCCAGTGGACCGAGCTGGCCGGGGCGGGCCGGGAGGAGCCGACCCGTAGGGGAGCACCGAGCACCGAGCGTGAGGAACGAGAGAACAGCGATGCCCAATCCGATGTTCGTCTACGACGAGAAGATGGCCGAGCTCGTCTTCGACTACTGCCGCCGGCGTCTGTCCCTGGAGCCCGTGCCCCTCGACTACGGAGGGACCCGGGGGTCACCGGCCGGGTTGCTCACCGACCTCATGGGACCGGAGGGGGCGGACCCGGCCGCCGTGCTGGAGCTGTTCACCGACCACCTCGCCGCCGCCGTGATCTCGTGCGACAGCCCGCGGTTCCTCTCGTTCATCCCCGCCGCCCCCACCAAGGCAGCGCTCCTCTTCGACATGGTGGTCTCGTGCTCGTCGTTGCAGGGCACCTCCTGGTTGGAGGCGGCGGGCGCGGTGGCGGCGGAGAACCAGGTCCTCCGGCTGCTCGCCGACCTGGCGGGCCTCCCCCCCCGGGCCGGGGGCTGCTTCGTGTCGGGCGGGTCGATCGCCAACCTCTCGGCCCTGATCGTCGCCCGTGACACCGCCGCGTACCGCCGGGACCGACCGGGAGGCGGCATGCCGCTGGTCGCCGTGAGCGAGGAGGCACACGCTTCGGTGGGCAAGGCGCTCCACATCATCGGCGTCGGCGCCATCGAGGTGCCGACCGAGGACCACCGGATGACCGGAGCGGCCCTGGCCTCCGTGTTGGCGAACGACCCGCGGGCGGGAGACGTCATCGCCGTGGTGGCGACGGCGGGGACGACCAACGCCGGCGTCGTCGACGACCTGGCCGGGATCGGGTCGGTGGCACGGGACCGGGCGCTCTGGTTCCATGTGGACGGCGCCTACGGGGGGGCGGGTCTGTTCGCGCCCTCGGCCCGGTGGCGGTTCGAGGGGATCGAGCTCGCCGACTCGTTCATCGTCGACCCCCACAAGTGGCTGTTCGCGCCGTTCGACTCCGCCGCACTGCTCTACCGGGAGCCTCGCCTGGCCAAGGCGGTCCACGAGCAGCACGCGTCGTACCTCGAGGCGCTGCGAACGGGCGATCCCGCCGACGAGGACACCGGCGGGATCGACGAGGAGTACAACCCGAGCGACTACGCTATCCATCTGACGAGGCGGGCCCGGGGGCTCCCGCTGTGGTTCTCGCTCGCCGTCCACGGGACCGACGCCTACCGCGACGCGGTGGAGACGGTCCTGGCGACCGCCCGGGAGAGCGCGGCCATGATCGCCGGTCGGCCGGGGTTGCGTCTGGTGCGGGAGCCCGAGCTCTCGATCGTGCTGTTCGAGCGGGAGGGTTGGAGCCGTGCCGACTACGACGCCTGGTCCGCTGCGCTCCTCGCCTCGCAGCAGGGCTTCGTCACCGCCACCACCTGGGAGGGCCGTCCCGTCGCTCGGCTGGCGTTCCTCCATCCCCACACCACCCTCGACATCGTCCGGGAGATCCTCGACACGATGGGGTGAACGTGCCGGCGCCGACGGGGCACGGCACCGCCGAGGGGGCGGTCCGGCGACGGGTCTACGGTGCGTCCCGGCGGTCCCCGAGGAGCGGGTCCTCGGCCCGCCGGACCCGTTCCGCCGCCTCCGACCTCCGGCGCCAGGCCATCCCCGAGAGTGCTTCGAGGACCACTCGATTGGCCAGGGCTGCGGTGACGCCGGCATGGTCGTAGGGAGGGGAGACCTCCACGACGTCCATCCCGGCCACCGGGAGCTCCATGGCGAGCCTTCTCACTGCGTCGAGGAGCTCCCGGCCGGAGAGCCCTCCCGGCTCGGGCGTGCCCGTGCCCGGTGCGTGCCCGGGATCGACCACGTCGACGTCGACCGACAAGAACACCGCGTCGCAGTCGTCGGTGGCGATGGCCATCGCCTCGGTCAGGCACGGACCGAGACCCCGGGCCGCGATCTCGCTCATCTCGTAGCTCCGCATTCCCTGAGACGCCATCCACGCGAGGGTCTCGGGGTCGGGCCAGTACCCCCGCAGCCCGAGCTGGAGGAACCGGTCCCCCCGTACCGCTCCGGACTCGATCAGTCTCCGCATCGGTGTGCCGTGGCCGTAGAGCGACCCGAACTGGGTGTCGGCGGTGTCGGCGTGGGCGTCGAAGTGGACCACCGCGACGCGTCCCCACCCGACGTGGCGGGCCACACCGGTCACGTCGGGCAGAGCGATGGTGTGGTCGCCCCCGAGCACGACGGGCACCGCTCCCGACCGGGCGACCCGCTCCACGGTCTCTTCGAGGCGGTGGATGGAGGTCTCCATCTCCCCGGACGGCATCTCGACATCACCGACGTCCACGACGCCGAGCGCCACCAGGGGGTCGACGTCGAGGGCCAGGTGCGGCCGGCGGCCGTCGTGGGGGAGGTAGTCGGTGAGGCGGATGGCCTGGGGGCCGAAGCGCGCTCCCGGCCGGTGCGAGGTGCCACCGTCGAACGGGGCACCGACGACGACCGCACCGGCACGGGCGTAGGAAGGGGGATCGGCGAGGTCGGCCGCCGGCACCCCGAGGAAGGTGGCGTCGGGGCCGTACAGGTTCCCGATCCTCATGGCCGCACCGCGTCGCCAGCGTCCTTCGTCATCGGCCGGGTTCGTCCACGGCGTCAGGCTAGCGGGCTCCCCGGTGGACCTCGGGACCACGAGAGAGGGTCGGCCCACGGTACGCTGGCCCCGACCGGGTGGGCCGCCGGTGAGGTCCGATCGGCCGGCCGGCGGTCGTTCGGGAGGGCACGGGAGGACACGCGTTGCCACGGAGACGGGAAGGCGAGCCGGCAGGCGCGTCGAGGACAGAGCCGGGTGGGACCGCCGGGACGTCACCGGCCATCCTGAAGGCGCTGTGGGTGCTCCGGGCGTTGCGGATCGCCGAGAGAGACATGGGCGTTGCCGACATCGCCCGGACGGTCGGGTTGCCGATGACGACCGTGCATCGGATCCTGAAGACGCTGGTGGTCGCCGGGTACGTGGTCCAGAACGCAGAGACCGACCAGTACCATCTCGGGCGGGAAGCGTTCCTCCTCGGGCGAGCCGTGGCAGAGACCCTCGGCTTCGATACCGCCCAGCCGTTGCTCGAGCACCTGTCGGCGACGACCGGGGAGTCGGTGAACCTGGTCGTCCGCGACGGGAACCAGGGTCTGGTGGTGCTCAGGATCGAGTCGGACCAACCGTTGCGCTACATCCAGCCGGTGGGGACGACCATCCCGCTGTACTGCACCAGCTCGGGAAAGGCCCTCCTGGCCTTCTCCGCCGACCCGGCCGGTGAGGTCGATCGGCTCGGCGAGCTCGAGGCGCTCACCCCCCGGACGATCACGTCGCCGCCGAAGCTCGTAGAGGAGCTCCACGCCATCCGAGAGCGTCTCTTCAGCGTGAACCGGGGAGAACGCATCGCCGGTGTGTGCGGGATCGCGGCGCCGGTGCTCGGATCGGACGGCGTGGCCGTGGCGGCGCTCGCCGTGCAGGGACCGGAGTTCCGTATCCCCGACGCCCGCATCGCCGAGATCGGCCCGCTCGTCATCGGTGCCGCCCAGGCGATCGCCGCCACGCTGCCCCGCGGCTTCCAACTCTGAGGCGGGCTCCGGCAGGCCGGACGAGCTCGCCCGCCGGCGCCGACCCATCGTCCATCGTCGACGACCCGGGCGCGCTCCCTCCGTGGTCGGGGCGGTGGCCTGCCCGTGAGCCGTGGGTGGAGCACACGCGCACGCCCACCGGCCACCCGTCCGCCACGGGGGACCGCCATTCCCGGACAACGCGGTGAAGAGCCCCTTGACAGTGGCGTACGGGAGGAAGATTATCAAACACGGAAATTGATTCCGCAATACGGAATGTCCGCTGCGCCACCCCGGGGGGGTCTCCAGGGCGAGGCGACGAGACAAGGGGGATGGCTATGCCGGCAGACAGCGTCGATCCGACAGTTGGAGGGGGGCGGCCGACCGATGGAGGTCACGGGCGTGCCGATCCGCAGAGCGCCGCCCGGTTGGACCGGCTGCCGGTGTCGCGCTGGCTCCTCATGACGATGATCGTCTTGTTCCTGGGCTGGCTGGTGGAGTCCTACGACATCGGGCTCATCGGGAACGTCCTCCCGTCGCTGACGAAGATCTACCACCTCGGGTCCGGCGAGAAGAGCCTCGTGTCCATCGCCTCCACGGTCGGGATCGTGGTGGGCATCATCCCGGCCGGGTACCTCGCCGACCGGTTCGGGCGGAAGCGGGTCTTCATCACCGGGATCGCGGTCTACTCGATCATCACGCTGGTCACCGGGTTCTCGACGAGCGCCACGGAGGTGATCGTCCTGCGCCTCCTCGCCGGTCTGGGGATGGGCGCTGTCTTCCCGATGCCGTACATCATCGGTTCGGAGCTCTGCCCGCTCGGGCTGCGCGGCCGCTTCACCGGCATGGCGGACTCGTTCTTGTCGGTGGGCTACTTCCTGGCCCCGCTGATCGCCATCTGGGTGATCCCGACGACGACCAGTGCCGGATGGCGGACCATGTTCTTCATCGGCGGCATCCCGCTCCTCTACACGATGCTGATCTGGAAGTGGCTTCCAGAGTCGCCGCGGTGGCTGGAGAGCAAGGGGTACGACGAGCGGGCCGAGGCCATCCTCGCCAGGATCGAAGCTGCCGTCGTCCGGTCCACGGGCCAACCGCTGGCTGAGCCGGCGGCGCCGCCCGACGTGACGATCGTGGGTCCCCCGACGGCCGGGCGGGTGCCGCTCCGGACGCTGTTCACGAGGACGTACCTGAAGCGGAGCCTCATGCTCTGGGTGACCTTCGGGGGTGTCTTTTTCATCTTCTACTCGATCCAGATCTACATGCCCACGGTGGTGACGAAGATGGGGTACTCGTTGACCTCGGCCTTCGTCTTCACGTCGATCATCGTGGGGGTGTCGATCCCGGGGAAGTACCTCGAATCCTGGGTGGTCGAACGCTGGGGTCGCAAGCCGGTCATCATCACCTTCACCCTCCTGGCGGCGGCGGCGGCGTTCCTCTTCGGGTTCGTGCGGGGGGCGGTGCCGGTGATCCTGGTGGGGAGCGTCATGTCGTTCTTCGGGATCAGCGTCGACCCGGCCGTGAAGATCTACACGGCAGAGCAGTACCCGACGACGGTGCGGGCCACGGGGACGAACGCCACCGAGGGCTTCGGGCGTCTGATCTCCGGGGTCATCGGTCCCGCCGTGGTGCCCTTCCTTCTGGTGAGCACCGGGATCGTCGGTGTGTTCAGTGTGGTCGGAGGCGTCGCCGTGCTCGCCGTCGCCATCGTGGTGCTGATGGGAAGGGAGACCCGCGGGCTCTCCCTCGAAGAGATCAACCAGGACCCGGCGTCTCACCCGACCACAGCCCCCCGGCCGACGGACGCGGTCTCGCGTTGACTGGGCAGGGAGGCTTCCGATGGTCGGCACCCAGGCAATCGCTGGTCTCCCGGAGGGGCCACCCCCGGCACGCACCGTCGTGCACGCGCAGCAGGGAGTCGCGGCCGACGTGGCGCTGGCGTGCGTCCGCGAGGCCCTCGGCCTGGCGGGCCGCGACGGGGGTACCGGGGTGGCGGCCAGCGTCGTTGACGCCACCGGGGAGTTGGTCGCCTTTCTCCGGGCCGACGATGCGCCCCTCCGTGCGATCCGGCTGGCGATCATGAAGGCGTACACGGCGGCCCGGTTCGGGAGGGCCACGGCCGCGCTGGCCGGCATGCTCGAGGAGTCGGGCCGTTCGCTCGCCGAGTACGGCGACTCCCGGTTCACCGGCCTCGCCGGCGGTGTGCCCTTGGTCGTCGCGGGCGGTACGGTCGGTGGCCTGGGCATCTCCGGCAGGAGGCCGTCGGAGGACCACGCCCTGGCGTGCGCCACCGTTCGCCGTATCGACGCGCTGCTCGGGAGCCTCGTCACGGAGCCGGCCGGGAGCATGGGCGTCTTCGCCCGACCAGAGGAAGGGGAGGATCGACGATGATGTTGGAGGAACATGCCGGCAAGCTGCTCCTGGAGCAGCACGGCCTGCCCGTGCCGCGGGGCCGCCAGGTCACGAGTGCGACGGAGGCGACCGACGCCGGGACGATGCTCGGGTTCCCGGTCATGGTCAAGGCGCAGGTCCCTGCCGGTGGACGCGGGAAGGCCGGCGGTGTCCAGAAGGTCAGCTCGGCCACCGAGGCCGGCGATGTCGCCACCAAGCTCCTCGGATCGACACTGGGCGGCCATCGGGTGGAACGGCTGCTGGTCGAGCCGTGCGTCGACCACGACGAGGAGTACTACGTCGCCGTGCTGGACGACCCGCTCGAACGCTCGCCCGTCGTGCTGTGCAGCGCAGCGGGTGGCATGGACATCGAGGCGCTCGAGCGGGACCAGCCCGGGAGCGTCCATCGCCTGGTGGCCGGTCTCGACCGGGGCCTCGTCGCCGCTGATGTCGACGCCCTGGTCGCACGAGCCGGCATCCGCTCCGAGCACGTGCCCGCCGTCTCCCGCGCCATCGGGGCCCTCTGGGAGTGTTACCGGGCGACGGACGCCGAGCTCGTCGAGGTCAACCCGCTCGTCATCGACGCTGCAGGGTCCTTGTGGGCCCTCGACGCCAAGGTCGCGCTGGACGAGGCCGCCCTGCCCCGTCACGAGACGCTCCGGGATCTCGTGACGGGGGACCCGGACGCGACCGACGCCGGGAACCTCGAAGCCGAGGCGCGGGCACAGGGGCTGCTGTTCATCGAGCTCGACGGGGACGTCGGGATCGTCGCCAACGGGGCCGGGTTGACCATGGCCACGCTCGACGTCGTGACCCACTACGGAGGTCGACCGGCCAACTTCCTGGAGGTGGGGGGCGACAACTACACGAAGGCGCGTACGGGCGTGGAGGTCGTCCTGTCGAACCCGCGGGTCCGGAGCCTGCTCGTCAACTTCTGCGGCGCGTTCGCCCGCACCGACGTGATGGCCGAAGGCGTCGTGCAGGCGCTCGAGTCGCGGCCCCACACGGTACCGGTGTTCTTCTCGATCCACGGCACCGGCGAGGAGGAGGCGGTCGCCTTGGTGCAACAGCGGTTGGGGGCGACCCCGTACCCGGACATGGACGACGCCGTGCGAGCGGCGGTGGCCGCGGCACGGGCAAGTACGAAAGGCGGTGTGGAGTGACGAAGATCGTGCCGTCGAAGGGCGAGGGCGTGCTCGTCCAGGGGATCACCGGACGCCAGGCGTCGTTCTGGACGGACAGGATGGCGGAGGCGGGCACCGTCGTCGTCGCCGGGGTGAGCCCGGGCAAGGGCGGCCGTCACGTGGGGGAGGTCCCGGTCTACGACACGGTGGCCCAGGCGACCGCCGACCACGCGTGCACGACGTCGGTCCTTTTCACGCCGCCGATGGCCACCCACGCCGCCGCCGTCGAGGCGCTCGACGCGGGAGTCCGCCGGCTCGTGTTGCTCACCGAGTTCATTCCCCGGCATGACACGCTGCGGATCCTCGAAGCGGCGCGTGCGGTGGACGCCCGGGTCCTCGGTCCGAACACCGCCGGGCTCGTCGTCCCGGGCGAATGCTCGCTCGGGATCATGCCCGGGTTCGCCCCGTCGATCTTTGGGTCGGGCCCAGTGGGGGTGGTGTCCCGGAGCGGAAGCCTCGGCTGCCTCGTGTGCCTGGAGGTCCTCGGAGCCGGCTTCGGCCAGTCGGCGTTCGTCGGCGTCGGTGGCGATCCGGTGGTGGGGACGACCACCAGGGAGGCGGTCGAGGAGCTGGCTGGACAGGCGCAGACCGAGGTCATCGTGGTGGTGGGTGAGGTCGGCGGCGTGATGGAAGAGGATGCCGCCGAGGCCATCACCGGCCTGGACGTCCCCGTCGTGGCCTTCATCGCCGGTGGAAGTGCTCCGCCGGGACGGCGCATGGGCCACGCCGGCGCCATCGTCGCCGGAGATCGAGGGACTGCCGAAGGCAAGATCGCGGCATTGCGCGCCGCGGGGGCAGAGGTGGTCGACACACCCAGCGCCGTTCCCGGCGCGGTAGCCCGGGCCCTGGCGAGGGGGTGACGGGCCGATCGTCGAGGCGGAGCGCTTTCCCGGGTCGCCAGGAGCGTCGGGGTCTCGGGGCGGCGTGACGAGCCGCAGGAACAGGATAGGAACACGACAGGCACAGGACAGGAGGACGGCATGGACGTAGGTGGCAAGGTTGCGGTGGTGACCGGATCGGGCTCGGCGGCGGGGATCGGTCGTTCCGCCGCCATCGAGCTGGCGCGTCGCGGCGCGCTGGGCGTCGTCGTGAACTACTCCCGGGACGCCTCACGGGAGAAGGCGGCGGCGGTGGCCGCAGAGGTCGAAGAGGCGGGAGCGAAGGCGTTGGTGGTCCAGGCGGACGTGTCCGACGACGCCGCGTGCCGGGCGATGATGGCGGCCGCCCACGACGCCTTCGGCCGTCTCGACATCCTGGTCAACAACGCGGCGACGACCATCCGGGTCCGCTTCGAGGACCTCGAGGGCATCACCGAGGAGGTCTGGGACCTGAACCTGGGCGTGAACCTGAAGGGCCCGTTCTACTGCGTACGGGCGGCCCGCCCGTTCATGGAGGAGGTGGGCGACGGTGTGGTCGTGAACATCTCCTCGATCGCCGGGATCCGAGCCGTGGGCTCGTCGTCCCTGGCGTACGGAGCGGCGAAGGCCGGCGTCATCAACATGACCATGTTCCTGGCGCGGGCGCTGGCTCCCGCCATCCGCGTCAACTGCGTGACGGCGGGGTTCGTGAAGGGCCAGTGGATGGCCGAGAGCCTCGGCAGCGAGCGCTACGAACGGGCGCTGGCCAAGACGTCCGAGCGGATCCCCCGGGGCCGGGTGGCGGATCCCGACGACGTGGCCCAGGCCATCGTCTCCCTGGTGAGCTCGGACTTCATCACGGGCCACAACCTCATCTGCGACGGGGGGTTCCTCATCAGGGACTGACGGGGACGGACGGTCCTGCGACTGGGAGGAGAGGACTGGGGGGAGAGACGGTACCCGGTCCGCCTCGGGGCCCGGGGGCTCCACCGCCGGTGGGGGCCGGCCCCCACCGGTCAGGGCAAGAGCACGTCAGGGTTGAGGAGGTGGTCCGGGTCGAAGGCCTCCTTGATGCCGGCCATCGAGGCGATGTCGGCGGCCGAGCGGGTGAGGGTGAGGAACCGGCGCTTGGCCACCCCGATACCGTGCTCGGCGCTGATGCTCCCTCCGTGGTCTGCCACCAGGGTGAGGACGAGCTCGTCGACGGCGTCGTCGTCGGGGTCGGCCCCGAGCACGTTGACGTGGAGGTTGCCGTCTCCGAGGTGCCCGAAGAGCACCGGGTCGAGATGGGAGCCGGCCGCTCCTATCCGGCGCCGCAGCTCGGTCTCGAACCGGGCGAGGGCGTGGAACGGGAGGGTGACGTCCAGCTTGTGGGCGATCCCGGCCCGGGCGATCGACTCGGTGAGGCGCTCCCGATACGCCCACAGCGCGTCCCGACGCGCCGGGTCGACGGCGACAAGGGCATCTTCGCTGTCGACGACGTCGGCGAGCAGCGTTGCCAGGTCCTCCGTGCTCGTCGTTGGTGAGCCGGACTCGACGAGGAGCGTCCACGGAGGTGGTTCGGGGCGGTCGAAGAGGATCCCGAGGCCGGCGGCCTCGCTCACGAGGGCCATGCCCCGGGCATCGACGACTTCGAGAGCGAGGAGGTCGGTGATCCGTCGGCGCAGCTCGCCGCAGACGGCCACCACCTCGCCGAGGTGGGCGAAGGGGATGGCGGCGACCACCCGCTCGGTGCAGCGGGGGACCAGGCGCAACTGGACCGAGGTGACGACCCCGAGGGTTCCCTCGCTTCCCACCAGGAGCCCGGCAAGGTCATAGCCGGAGTTGTCCTTCACCAGTCCGGCCATCCGGCTCACGACGGACCCGTCGGCCTTGACGAACTCCAGACCGACGACGTTGGCCCGCATCGCACCGTAACGAAGGACGTGGATGCCTCCGGCATTGGTTGCCACCATTCCCCCGACGGTGGCGCCGTCGCGGGAGGCCAGGTCCACGCCGAAGTCGTAGCCCGCCTCCCGGGCCGCGGCCTGGACACGTCCGAGGACGGCGCCGGCGCCGGCGCGCACCTGCCCGGCGATCGGGTCGACGGGGTCGAGCGCGTCGAGCCGGCGGGTGGACAGCACCACCGCCCGGGCGCGGGGGACGGCGCCGCCGACCAGCCCGGTGTTGCCGCCCTGGGGCACGATCGGCGCTCCCGCCCGCCCACAGGCGATCACGACCCTGGCCACCTCGTCGGTGCTCCCGGGCCGGACGACCAGGCGGGCACGTCCGCGCCACCGGCCGGTCCAGTCCACCTGGTGGGAGGCGACCAGCTCGGGGTCGGTGAGGACGTGGTGGGGCCCGACGATGTCGGCCAGCTCGGCCGCCAGCGGGTCGGCCGATCGCCGTCCGCCGGCCCGCGGGCAGGTCGCCAACTGGTCGTGGCCACCGCCTGGACCGCCGTCCGATGCGCGCGCCGGTGTCCCCTCAGCCCGGTCGGAGCTCACCGCGCTTCCGCCGGCGTCGTAGGGATGGCGGCCAGGGCGTTGTCGAGCTGATCGGCGATCGCCGCGCCCACGAGGCGCATGCCCGGCCCGATGGCGTCCAGCCGGATGGCGGCGAACCCCAGCCGGAACGTATTGCGATGAACGCTCGGCTCGAGGTAGCAGATGTCGCCGCGCTCGATGATCACGCCCTGCTCGTCGAGCGATTCGGCGAGGGTCACGGCGTCGAGGCCGTCGGGTCCTTCGACCCAGATGCTCACCCCCCCCGGTGGGGTGACCACCGACACGGGGACCCAGCGCTCGAGTGCCCGGCACGTGGCCTCCCATTTCCTCCGCAACGCGATGCGATGCCGCCGCACCGCCCGCTGGTAGTGGCCCGAGGCGATGAACAGCGCCATGGCCCGCTGGAGGTGCCCCGGGGGATGGCGGATGGAGTACCGCCGCTCGCCCCGGAGATGGCTCACGAGCTCGGCGTCACCGACGACGAACCCCAGGCGGAGCCCGGGGGCGAGGAACTTCGAGAACGTGCCGAGGTAGATGACCCGACCGCTCGTGTCGAGCGCCTTGAGGGCCGGGCTCGGGCTGCCCTGGTACCGCAGCTCGCTGTCGTAGTCGTCCTCGACGATCAGGACGTCGTCCCGGTCCGCCAGGGCGAGGAGGTGGTGGCGCCGGCCGATGGAAAGGGTGGCATTGGTCGGGTGCTGGTGGCTCGGGGTCAGGTACAAGAGGTCGACACCGTGGAGATGGCCTGGCGGCACCGCACCCGAGGTGTCCACCCGGAGCGGTGCCAGGGTTGCTCCGGCACGCATGAAGACGTGGCGGGCATCGAGGTAGCCGGGCTCCTCGACGGTCACCACCGAGGTGGGCCCGAGCAGGGCGTGGCTGAGCAGCTGGAGGCCCTCCTGGGAGCCCATGGTGATCATGACGTGCTCGGGGGAGGCCTCGATCCCCCGAGCCGGGAGGATGCGCTCGCACAGGAGCTCGATGAGCAGGGGGTCGTCGGCGGCGATCCCGTCCCGCAGGCTGTAGTGGAGGTGGGGCTCGTAGAGCGCCTCCCGCAGGGCCCGCGACCACGCCAGGCTCGGGAACGAGCGGGCCTCCACCTGGCCGGCGATGAACGGGTACGGGTAGCGGTGCCAGTCCGATCGCTTGGCCACCTCCGGCAGCCCGACGTCGTGCTCGGGACGGAGCCGTTCGCGCCAGAGGACCTGGGCCGGGGGGGTCGCGGCGGCTCGCCGCTCCGGCCCCAGATGGGAGACGACCTCCTCGTTCACGAACAGGCCGCTGCGGGGCCGGCTCACGATGAACCCTTCCGAGATGAGCTCCTGGTAGGCGATGTTCACGGTGTTGCGGGACACGCCGAGTTCGAGGGCCAGCCCGCGCGTGGAAGGGAGGGCGGTGTGCGGGTCGAAGCGTCCGAGGGAGATCCCCTCTTCGATGGTCCGGCGAACCTGCCGGTAGAGCGGTTCCCGCGTTGCCGCGGGGATCTGGGCCACCGACCCACCGTAACCCGTCCGCCCTGGTCCCGCCGGTCGTGTCGCCCGACGTTTGGCCCGGCTCCGTCCCCGCCACTGCCGATCCGGTCACCCGACGACCGGTTGAGCGCGTGGCGACTGGTACCTAAAGATCTTGTGAAACTGGCTCTTGCATAGTGACCACAATCCGTCAGCATTGGGGGGTAGTGGTGGTCGCCGCTGCCGGAGAGCCCGGGGAGGCGCACCAGCCGGATCGAGGGTGATGGTGATGAGCACAGACGAGGTGCGCGAGCAGGCCAGAGAGCATCTGATGCCCCATTTCACCAGGGCGTCGGTATGGCGGAGCCCGGAGCTGCCGGTGATCGTCAGGGGAGACGGCTGCTACGTCTACGACGACCACGGGAAGCGTTTCCTCGACGGGCTGGCCGGTCTGTTCTGCGTCAACATCGGCCACGGCCGGAGCGACATCCCCGCGGCGGCATCGAAGCAGATGGAGACCCTGGCGTACTCCCCGGTGTGGTCGGCAGCCCATCCGGCGGCCGTGGAGGCCGCTGACCTCATCGCCGGGCTGGCGCCGGGTGACCTCGACACCGTGTTCTTCGTGAGCTCGGGCTCCGAGGCGGTGGAGTCGGCCATGAAGTTCGCCCGCCAGTACCACCGGTCCCACGGCGAGCCGGAGCGCACGAAGTTCATCGCCCGCGAGATGTCCTACCACGGGACGACGCTCGGGGCTCTGTCCCTCACCGGGGTCCCCGGGTACCGCGAGCCGTTCTTCCCCCTGCTCCCCGGCGTCTTTCACGTGCCCAACACGCTTGGAGCCACAGTCCCCCCGGGTGGCTCGGTACGCGACCTCCCCTGTGTGGCCGCCATCGAGGAGGTGATCGAGCGGGAGGGGGGCGGCACCATCGCCGCCCTGTTCGCCGAGCCCGTCCAGAACGGGCGGGGGGCGCTCGTTCCCCCCGACGGCTACTGGCGGGCGTTGCGGGAGATCTGTGACAGCCACGGCATCCTCCTCGTGGCCGACGAGGTGATCAACGCCTTCGGTCGTCTCGGGACGTGGTTCGGTGTCGAGCGCGAAGGCGTGCTCCCCGACTTGTTGACCTTCGCCAAGGGCTCGACGTCCGGGTACGCGCCGCTCGGCGGGCTCCTCGTCCGCCGGCCCCTTGTCGACCAGGTGTTCTCCGGTGCCGACGGGGTGTTCACCCACGGGGCCACCTGGGGCGGGCATCCGGTGTCCACCGCCGTGGCCACGGCGAACATCACGGCACTGCGCAACGAGGGGGTCCTGGCCAACGTGGTGGAGCATGCCCCCCGCTTCTCGGCCGGCCTCCGGGAGCTCGCCTCCCGGCACCAGTCGGTCAGGGAGGTCCGGGGCACCGGGTACTTCTACGCCGTCGAGCTCATGGGCGACCGGGACAGCGGCCGGGAGCTCACCGCCGGGCAGTCCCTCGCCCTGCTGCGCGAGGTCATGCCGGTGGCGATGCGCAAGGTCGGGCTCATCACGCGTCCCGACGACCGTGGGGCCACCATGCTGCTCCTGTCGCCCCCGCTGATCGCCGACGGCGCCGTGCTGGATGAGCTGCTCGGCATGGTGGACGCCGTGCTGACCGAGACCGATCGGTACACCCATGCGTGACCGGGCGACAGCGGTGCGAACCGACGATGATGGACCGAGGAGGAAGATGTGCGCATAGGCATCCCGAAGGAGATCAAGGTCCACGAGTACCGCGTGGCCATCACCCCGGCCGGGGTGCACGAGCTCGTGCGCCACGGCCACCAGGTGCTGGTCGAGCAGGACGCCGGGGTGGGGTCCTCCATCGGCGACGCCGAGTTCGCGGCGGCGGGGGCGAAGATCCTCCCGGCCGCGGCCGACGTGTGGGGTGAGGCCGACCTTCTGTTGAAGGTGAAGGAGCCGATCGCCGAGGAGTACGGGCTCCTCCGCAAGGAACAGGTGCTCTTCACCTACCTCCACCTGGCCGCCTCCCGGGAGTGCACCCAGGCGCTCGTCGACGCCGGTGCCACCGCGGTGGCCTACGAGACGGTGGAGCTCCCCGGAGGCACGCTGCCGTTGCTCTACCCGATGTCCGAGGTCGCCGGGAGGATGGCCCCCCAGGTTGGCGCCCACTGCCTGGAACGGGAGGTCGGCGGTCGCGGCGTGCTCATGGGCGGCGTCTCGGGTGTGCATGCCGCCAAGGTCGTGATCCTCGGGGCGGGGGTGGCCGGGATGAACGCGGCGGCGGTGTCGGTCGGGATGTGGGCCGAGACGACGGTGCTCGACATCGACATCGAAAAGCTCCGTCGCCTGGATCGCATGTACCGAGGTCAGCTCCAGACGGTGGCGTCCAACACGTTCGAGATCGACAAGGCCGTGTGCGAGGCCGACCTCGTGATCGGCGCGGTTCTCGTCACCGGGGCCAAGGCACCGAAGTTGGTCGGCCACGAGCTGGTCAGTCGGATGAAGCCCGGTTCCGTGCTGGTGGACATCGCCATCGACCAGGGTGGGTGCTTCGAGGACAGCCGACCGACCACCCACTCCGACCCGACCTACCGGGTGGAGGGATCGCTCTTCTACTGCGTGGCGAACATGCCCGGCGCCGTGCCGCACACGTCCACCCACGCGCTCACGAACGTCACCCTGCCCTACGTGGTGGCCATCGCCGACAAGGGCCTCCGGGCGGCCATCGCCGGTGACCCGGCCCTGGCGCTCGGGGTGAACCTCGTGGGGGGACATGTCGTCTACGACGCCGTCGCGGTCGCCCACGGCCTGGCATCCGTGCCGCTGGCCGAGGTCGCAGGGGAGATCCCGTGATCGAACCGGCCGCCCCGTTGTCGCACGTGCGTCGTGTGCCTGCCTTCCCGCGGCCGGTGCCGCCCCCCTCCGATCGAGCGCCCGGGTTCTGGGTACGACGGTGCCGACGAGCCTGATGCCAGATCGGGGGGTTCGATCCTCGGGCGAGGCGGTGGCGCCGCAGGGTGCCTCGGCGGGGCTCGACACGCTCGAGGCACGGTGGTCGGAGCGTTTGACGGGTGCGCCACGGACTGTCGTGCTGACCGACGGGGCCGATCCCCGGGCGGTGACGGCGGCGCGGGACCTGGCTGCCGTGGGAGGCGTGCGCGTGATCGTGGTGAGTGCCGAAGACGAGGTGGCGCGGGCGGCCGCCAAGGCGGGAGTCGAGCTCCCTGCGTCGGTCGACGTCGTCTCGCCCGAGCAGGCCTCTGGTGAACCGTCGATCCGCGACGCGCTCGACCAGGCACTGGCGGGCCGGTCCCTGACCCCGGAGGTGCTGGCCGAACGTCGTGTGGACCCCCTGTACCTCGGGGCAGCCGCTGTGCGCTCGGGCTACGCCCACGCCTGCGTGGGAGGCAGCTCCCGGCCGACCGCCGACGTGCTCCGGGCGGCGCTCACCGTCCTCGGGACGGCAGAGGGGGCCCGGTGCGTGACCAGCAGCTTCCTCATGGTCCTCGACGACGGTCGAGTGCTCTCCTTCGGCGACTGCGCTGTCCTACCGGAGCCGGATGCCGAACAACTTGCCGAGGTGGCGGTGGCGACGAGCCACACGTTTGCCGTCCTGACCGGGATCGAGCCGCGTGTCGCGCTGCTGTCCTTTTCGACGAAAGGGAGCGCCGACCATCCGAGCGTCACGGTGGTCCGGGAGGCGACGCGCCTCGTCCACGAGCGATCTCCTGAGCTCTGCGCCGACGGGGAGCTGCAGGCGGACGCCGCCCTCGATGCCGTGGTCGGGCAGGCGAAAGCTCCCGGGTCGGCCGTCGCCGGATCGGCCAACGTGCTCATCTTCCCCAACCTCGCTGCCGGGAACATCGGCTACAAGCTGACCGAGCGTCTGGGCCGTGCCCGGGCACTCGGCCCCCTACTCCAGGGGCTTGCCGCTCCGATGAACGACCTGTCACGTGGGTGCAGCGCTGGGGACATCCGAGCAGTGGCCCTGGCCAGTGCGGTGCGAGCATGAGGGCGTCGCGGGCGCCACTGCCGGGACCAGGGGCCAGAGAAGAAGGAGTCGTTCCGAGGGGACGGGCCGCGTCGGGGCGGCACGACCCAACCGAGATGGAGACCGAGCTGGGGGGATCAGGATGACGCAGACCAGGCCGTCGGTGCCGTCACAGGATGCAGGGGGTCCGTTGATCGGTTCCCTGGGCGCTCCCGGGGGACCTCCGGTGCCAGGCGGACCGGCAGCGCCGGGAGGGCGCAAGCTGTCGGTGTTCGAACGGGTGACGCACGTCCGGCTCACCGAGCGGTACGCCAAGTGGGGTCGTCAGCTCAGCACGGTGATGGTCCTCGTCGGCGCCCTCGCCATCTGGGAGATCCTCGCAGCAGTGAAGGTCTTCCCGACGGTGGCGCTCCCCTCGCCCCAGAGCGTGTGGGACTCGTTCACGCTCACGGTGACGAAGGGCTACCTGAACAAGACGATGGGGCAGGACGTGGCCTACAGCGTGGTCCGGGTGGCGGTGGGGTTCGTCGGCGCGGTGATCCTCGGCGTCCCCATCGGCCTCCTCATGGCCGAGAGCAAGCTGGTGCACCGGATCATCGACCCCTTCCTCCAACTGGGCCGGCCGGTGCCTCCGCTCGCCTACATTCCGCTCTTCGTGGTGTGGTTCGGGCTGGGGGAGCTCCCGAAGATCCTCCTCATCCTCGTCGGCACCATCCCGATCATGATCATCTCGACGATCGGCGGCGTCCGCAACATCCCGGCTCAACGTTACGAGGTGGCCCGCTGCCTGGGAGCGAAGCGCCGGCAGCTCTTCCTCAACGTGACGCTCCCCTCCACCCTGCCCGAGATCTTCACCGGCATGAAGGTGGGCATCGGCATCGCGTGGACCTGCCTGGTGGCTGCCGAGCTGATCGCCGCCAGCGTCGGGCTCGGCTGGCTGGTGGAGCAGGCCGCGACGCAGCTGCAGACCGGCATCGTCATCGCCGGGATCATCGTGATCGGGATCCTGGGCTACCTGATGGAACTGGGCATCCGTCTGCTCGAGCGGGTCGTCATCCCGTGGAGAGGCCATGGTTGACGCGGGTGCGTCCCGCGACCCCCCGCGACCCTCCGGAGGGCCGATCCGCTGGGGAGGAACGCAAAGAGAGAAGCGACGTTCTCAAAGGAGCAACGCGGGGGAAATGATGACGCAACATTTCGATCCTAAGTTCACTGCATGACACGACATAGAGATGGGCATACCAGACCGATGTATTCGGCTATCAAATACAGGGGGAACACGATGAACAAGCACCGAGCACATGCCAGGGCGTTCGGAGGAGATGGACTGTCGACGGACCGGGCCGAGGGACCGCAGGCGCGTCGCGCCGGCCGCTCGTCCCGGTGGCGGGTGCTGGTGGTGGGAGGAGTTGCCGCGGCGTTGCTGCTGGCCGCCTGCAGCTCGTCGACGCCGTCGTCGAGCTCCTCGACGGCCAAGTCGTCGGCATCTACCTCGAACGTGGCCGTCACGATCGGTTACGAGAACAACGGCGCTGATCCGTCGATGGTCACCGTGCACAACGGGTACTTCCAGAAAGAGCTCGGCTCCAACGTCAGCCTGAAGCTGTTCACCTCCGGCCCGACGGCACTGTCGGCCATCGCGTCCGGGGCGCTCCAGTTCATGTGCGGGATCGGGCTCCCGCCGGTCATCTCGGCGATCGCCCGCGGTGTTCCGCTGGTGGTCGTGTGGAACCAGGAGCGCTATACGACCGATGCCGGCATCGTGGTGAAGACGTCGTCGGGCATCACGTCGCTGGCCGGCTTGGCAGGGAAGACCATCGCCATCAATACGGGATCGGAGTCCTCATTCGAGCTGCCCAGCCTGCTGGCACAAAAGGGCGTGGCTCTCTCCTCCCTTCACCAGCTGAACATGACGCCACCAGAGATGGAATCGGCGTGGCAGACCGGTCAGATCCAGGCGGCCACCGTGTGGGACCCGGCCTTCGACTACCTGATCGCTCACGGTGGAAGGGTGCTCGCCACAGACGCCAGCCTGCCGGCCAACGCGACGTCGTACAACATCTGCGTGGCCAACACCAGCTTCACGGCCGCACACCCGGCGGCCGCCGTCGACTTCGTGAAGGCGATGCAGGACGGGGTGAGCTACATGACCTCGAACCCGTCCCAGGCCCTGAAGGACATGGAGGCCGAGGCGGGCATCTCGGCAGCAACGGCGAAGTCGGAGCTGAAGGGCTACGACATCTACAACCTGGCCGATCAGGTGACGGAGACGGTGCTGGGGAAGGGCTCCGGAGTAGCGACGTCCGGCACGACCGAGTCTCTGGTCAACAACTGGAAGGAGCTCTACAAGCAGGGCTTCATCACGACGCCACCTCCGTCGAACATGGCCAAGTACGTCGACCCGACACCGGCAGCATCGGCGCTCGGATGAGCGGATCGGCCGGTACTAGCGTCAGCGGTGGGAGCATGGACGTGAGGAGCACTTCATGGCAGTCCTGAGCCTTCGTGACGTGACGCTGTGCTACGGGGACAGCGGGCCGGGAGGCCGGCCCGCTGTCCTCGACCGGATCGACGTCGAGGTCGCCGAGCAGGAGTTCGTGACCATCCTCGGGCCGAGCGGGTGCGGGAAGACCTCACTGCTCCGGCTGGTCGCCGGGTTCGAACGTGCCAACGGCGGCTCGATCGTGTTCGACGGGAAAGAGGTCACCGGGCCGAGCTCGGAGCGGGTCGTGGTGTTCCAGCAGCCGTGGCTCTACCCCTGGCTGAACCTGCGTGAGAACGTCGCGTTCGGCCTGAAGCTCCAGAAACGGAAGGTCGACTGGCAGCGGGTCGACGAGATGATCGCCACCGTCGGGCTCTCCGGTTACGAGAAGCATGCGCCCTACCACCTCTCCGGTGGGATGCAGCAACGGGCAGCATTGGCCCGGGCGCTGGTGATGGAGCCGAAGCTCCTGCTCATGGACGAGCCGTTCGGCGCGCTCGATGCCCAGACGCGCCAGCGCCTCCAGGAGTTCCTCCTCGATCTGTGGACCCGGGTCGACGTCACCGTCGTCTTCATCACCCATGACGTCGAGGAGGCGATCCTCCTCGGAGACCGGATGCTCATCATGAGCACCAGCCCGGGTCGTATCGCGCTGGAGCAGAAGATCGACATTCCCCGACCCCGAGACGAGTCCACCACACTGTCGGCGCCGTTCCAGCAGATCCGCAAGCAGGCGCTCGCCACGCTGGGCCGGGTGTCGATCGCCGCCGCCGGTATCACCGGCACGGGGGACCGGTCGGCCGGCACGGACGAGGGAGGATCGGGTGGCGATGCGGAGAGCGGTGGCGAGCGCTCGGGTGCGCCGTCCGGCTCCGACGACGTGCAGGTCGCACCCGGGGTGACCATGGACGAGGACCTCGCCGTTCGTGGTTGGTGAGCGGCCAGCAGCGCCGGAGCGCGCTGGTGCACCCGCGCCGCCGCGTCCGGTGCCAGCGGAGGAGGCCCCGGCATGGACGGCGGCGGTCGCGATGTGCATCGCCGCAGGGTGGTGAGGGGTGAGTGCCGGCCGGGGATCCCGTAGGCTCCCTGCATGGTGACGGAGCTCGAGACCCTGATCGTGCAGCGCCGGGCGGGTGTCGTCACCGTGACGATGAACCGCCCAGAGAAGAAGAACGCGGCGAACGACGCCATGTGGCGGGAGCTGGAGAAGGTCTTCGCCGAGGTGGCGGCCGAGGGCGACGACCGGGTCATGGTGCTGACCGGCGCGGGGGACGCGTTCTGCTCGGGGGCCGACCTCGGCGCCTCCGGCGACGCGGCCGGCCAGTCGAGCCAGCCCCACCTCGTGCGGATGCGCTCGATCGGCAACGTGGCCCTGCAGCTGCACCGGATCCCGAAGCCCACCATCGCCAAGGTGGGCGGCGTGGCCGCCGGTGCCGGCATGGCGATGGCGCTGGGGTGCGACCTCGTCGTCGCCTCGGACGACGCCCGCTTCAGCCAGATCTTCGCCAAGCGGGGACTGTCCGTCGACTTCGGGTCCTCGTGGCTGCTGCCCCGGATGATCGGTCTGCACCGGGCGAAGGAGCTGGCGTTCTTCGCCGACGTCATCTCTGCGGCCGACGCCCGTGACCTGGGGTTGGTGAACCGGGTGGTGCCCCGGGCCGAGCTCGACGCGTTCGTGGACGGATGGGCGGCGCGGCTGGCGGCGGGACCGCCACTGGCACTGTCGATGACGAAGAGCATGTTGAACCAGTCGCTCGGGCTCTCGATGGAAGAGGCGCTCGACCGCGAGTCGATGGCCCAGGCGGTCAACTTCGGGTCGTCGGACACGCTCGAGGCGCTGCGTGCCTTCATGGAGAAGCGGGAGCCACGTTTCGAGGGCCACTGACCTCTTCGAGGGCCACTGACCTCCACGCCGCCAGGGTGACGACCCCTGCTCCCACCAGGCCTCGGGCCTGGGTCACCTCCCACCCGAGGTGTCCGGTCAGCGGGGGACGGTCC
>JAKADK010000150.1 GCA_021820665.1 Actinomycetes bacterium
CGTCCTTGTTCGACCGGCGCGTCTCTCGCAAGTACACGCCTACAAGAGAAACATATCTCCCAGCTCAAGTCAACTATCCGTGTGCCTACCGCCTGCGGCGTATTCGGCCATATCTCAAGGCTTCTAGCAGGGAGGATGCGCTGGAGAACGTCCTCGAATGCCTACCAGCTCAGTAAGTCCGGCCGGCGCTTCCCTTGGAAAGCGTATGAGTAGCGGCGACCAGCAGTCCCCGCCCGTTCCCCGGTGGCACGCAGAATTGCAACGCCGCCGCGGTCTCACCTGCGGGCGCGATATGCAGGACATCCCCTCGTGAGCACGCACCCAGTTGATCTGCAGCATTCCCGTAAAGGGTCGGACAGATCTCAAGTATGGGCAATCGGGCGGCACGCCAACCGTCCATTGGCCCGAAGCGTCACAGTTTCAGCTGCCGGCGTCACGGCTGTGCTGCCAGGTCCGTATGGCGGGGATGGCACCGAGGACGATGACACCTGCGATCACGGCGACGACGGCGGCGTACCCGTAGGCCACGGATGCCCCGACACCGTAGAGCAATCCCATCACCAGGTTGCCGACGAAGGTGCCGAAGCTGCGTGCTGCTGACAGCGCTCCGAACCCCCGGCCGGCGCGAGTGCCGGATCGCAGCATCGACATCGCCGTCGGTTCGAGGGTTTCGACGATCCCGAGCGCGAAGCCGATGACTGCCACCCCGGCCAGCAATACGGCCAGGCCGAGGTGCTCGCCGTAGCCGAGCGCGAGCACCCCTGCGCCAAGCGCAGCACCGAGGTAACCGAGCATTCCCAGGCGGGCGAACTGGTCAGCAGGCCCGGCCCCGAGCCGGCCGCCGAGAAGGTAGCCGGTGATTGCCGACGTAGCCTGGAGCACGAGAAACGCGCCGATGCCTGCCAGCAGCCGACCGCTGCCCTGAGCGACGGTGAGGACGGGGAACCCGACGCTGTAGGTGGTAAAGCCGTACAACGCCGCGGCAGCGAGCAGTGCCTTGGCTCCCGGCGGGGTCGGCTCCCTGACCTCCTCGGAGGTGACAATGCCTGGTTCGGTTGGATGGCGGCCTCCGACGTGAGCCCGCGACAGCGACAGCGTGGAGACGGCCAAGGGCACCACCGTCGCCAGGAAGATCCACCGGAATGGCACATGGGTGGCTAGGGCGACCAGCACGTACACGCCTGCCAGCGCCCCGCCACCGACGTCGAGGGCGTGGAGGAACCCGAACGCAGCGGAGCGGTGCTGCTCGACGGGGACCGCCTCGACGAGCATCACCCGCCGCGACGGGGACCGCAGGTTCCGGGCCCACCACCCGCCAGTCATTACCCCGATCGCCCACACTGGGCTGGCCACCAGGGCGCACAGCGACAGCAGCGGGATCAGCGCGTTACCGGCCAGCGCCAACGACCGGTGCCCGATCCGGTCGCCGATCCTTCCACCGGCGTAGGAGAACAGGGCGCCCCCGCCGTAGCTGAGCGCGCTGGCCAGCCCGAACTCCCACACCGGCTGGTGAAGCGTGAGAACCAAGAACAGCGGGAACCCGGCCAGGACCGCCTGGTAGCCCAGGTCGGCGGAGAACGCGGACAGCGAGATCGCCCACACGTCACGACTGCGCCAAGCGGGACGCCGCGTTGCGTTGCGGCCGCCCTGGTCGTGTCAGCCCGCTTGCACGTCACGCCGACGCTTCGCGTTCTTCACCGGGGTCCGCAGTGGCCGTCGGTTCCCCGACGGCGCGAACGGCGGTCGCCAGAACCGGGACGATCTCGCGCCAGTCCCCGACGAGGGCGATGTCGGCCCAGTCGAAAACCGGTGCGTCGGGGTCTCGGTTGATCGCAACAATCGTGCCGGCACCTCTGACCCCGGCCATGTGGTTGAACGCACCGCTCACGCCGATCGCCACGTAGAGGTCGGGGGTGAGGTGGTGTCCGGTGACCCCGACCTGTCGGGCTCGGGGAAGCCAACCCCGGTCGGTAACTCTCCGAGTGGCTGCGAGTTGGGCGTCGAGTGCCCCAAGCAGCGGGCGCAGCGCGTCGTAGCTGTCCGGGGCCACTCCCATGCCCACCCCTACAACCCGCCTGGCGCCCAACAGCGCACCGACAGCCGGGTCGCGGTGGTGGGTGAGGACCCTCACCCGGCCGCGTCCCGTCGTTGCAACGGTCTCCACGATGGCCGCGCCGTCGCCAACCCGCCACGGCCGCGCCAGCCGGCTCCCTGGCCTGACGGTCGCCACCTGAACAGCCGAAGACGTGGTCACCTCGGCGACGATCCGGCCGGAGAACGCTGGCTTCCAGCAGACCAGGCGGCCGGAGCCGTCGACGTCGAGCGCCACGGCGTCACCGACCATCCCGGCGCCCAGCGACGCGGCAAGGCGCGCCGCCACCTCGCGACCCCACAGGGTGCCGGGGGCGAGCACGGCCCACGGCGTGCGTCGCCGGCACCAGGTGGTGAACACGCCGGCAACGTCTTCTTCGACCGAAGAGCCGATCACATGGATGACCCGGTCGGCGCCGAGTTGCCACAGGACGCCCGGGTCGCCTGGGTCGGGACCGGCGACGACCACGTCGGCGTGGATCCGGTCGGCCAGCCGGCATGCCTCTCCGAGCAGTGCGCTGACGAGGTCATGACGCCCGGGTTCGGTGAGGACGACAATGACCCGGTCGCCTCCGAAGTCCGCACCCGAGGCGGCATCGGGGAAGGGCGGCGCAGGTGGGGTGTATCGACTGGCAGCCGTGCCCGGGGTCCGGCTCGCCGAGAATCTCGTTCTACCTGTCGATGGGCTGTCGGGTCCCCCGCCAGTGGGGAGCGCACACCACTCCTGGAGTAGTTCCACAGCCTCGTGAACCTGATCGAGCGTCGAGCCCCGAGGCCGCACGCAGCGGCGGGCCACATCGAGAACGTGGGTCGCGCCTACCGACGTCGGGCTCATGGTTCCACCCCATGGCCCCGGTCCCAGATCGGCGGCGGTGAGCCGGTGCAGCCGTTCTGCGGGCACCGCAGCTCGGCGCTCCGGCGGGACCTTGGCCGGCTGGCACAGACGCTCGGCAACCGACACGACTGCCGGAAGCGCGAGGCGTAGCTCCCTGTGCCCGTCATCAACTTCGCAGTCCAGCATCAGCGCCTCCTCGCCAACCTCCATCTGGCGGACGGAGGCGGAAAAGGGCAGGTCGAGGAGCTCGGCAAGCTGCGGTCCGACCTGCCCGGTGTCGGCATCAACCGAGTTGCGGCCGAGCAGCACCAGATCGAAGGGTCCGAGTGTCCGCAATGCTGCAGCCAATGCCAGCGCCGTGGCTAGCGTGTCCGAACCGGCGAAGACCGGGTCGACGACGTGGACACCCTCGTCGGCTCCCCAGGCCACTGCCTCTCGCAGGACGTCTTCAGCCGACGGTGGCCCGAGGGTGACGACCACGCAGCGGCCACCGAACTGGCGGACCAGCGCGACGCCCTGGCTCACCGCTCGCCGGCAGTACGCGTTCATCTCGAGCTCGACTCGGTCGCGCCGCAGCCGCCCGTCGGGACCCAGCTCGAGTGCGTCCACCTGGGGCACCTGCTTGACCAGAACCGCTATGTCCATCTGGCCGCTCCCCCTTCCATCGTCACCGCCGGGGATCGTCCGACCTGGACGCTGTCGATCTCCCTCCTGGGCTGGGCGCTCCCGTCGCATCGGCCGGCCAGGTAGGTCATCGGAACCCCGCTCCCCTTGCCGCGTTCCCTACGCCGAAGGCAATCGCGGCGGCGACGGTCGAAAGGGCAAGTTGGCGAAATGCCGAACGAACCGGGGACCTGCCCGTGAAGATCCCCAATGCGCCACCGACGACGATTGCCAGGAGGCCTGCGGCCACCACCGTGGCGACCACCGCCGCTGCGCCGCTGGTCACGAGCCATGGCACGAGTGGCACCGCTGCGCCCAGAGCGAACGTGGCGAACGACGACGCGGCAGCAGCTATGGCTGAACCGAGTGAGGATTGGTCGATGCCGAGCTCTTCACGTGCGTGGGTCTCGACGGCCAGGTCCTCGTCGCTCATGACCACACTGGCCAGCTGGTGTGCCAAGTCGTGATCGATGCCACGGCTCTGGTAGATGCCGGTCAGCTCGCGATGCTCGGCCTCGGGG
>JAKADK010000056.1 GCA_021820665.1 Actinomycetes bacterium
TCGATCGACGTGGTGGTGACCGAGGTCGGGTCCGCTCTCACCGGCAAGCGCCGCAAGTTCCGCTGCCTCCTTCGGAACCCCCAGGTGACCACCGTCATCGTCGAGCACCGGGATCGCTTCGCCAGGTTCGGAGCCGAGTACGTCGCCGCTGCTCTCGACGCCGACCATCGCCGCCTGGTGATCGTTGCTGACGCAGAAGTCGACGATGACCTGGTACCGGACATGACCGAACGGATGACCTCGCTCTGTGCCCGCCTCTCCGGCCGGCGCTCGGCTGCCCATCGAGCGGCCCGGGCCATCGAAGCCGCCACCGTCGGCGGTGACCACGATGGTTGACCCGGCGGCGACTGACGCAGCAGTGTCGCCAGGCGAGAAGAAGCGATCGCCGAGGAAGACCTTCGGGATCCCCGAGGGGTGGATCGCAAGAGGCTTTGTCTTCGAGGTCGCCTGGCCCGATGATCCCGAGGCAGTGGCCAGGATCCGGTCCCACTTCGGTGGCCGACGGTTCGCCTACAACTGGGCGCTGGCCCAGGTGAAGGCGGACCTGGACGCGAAGAAGCTCGACCCCGCCCACGCCTCGGTGCCCTGGAACCTCTATGCCCTCCGCAAGCGGTTCAACGCCGAGAAGGCGACCGCCGCCCCGTGGTGGCAGGAGAACTCGAAGGAGGCGTACTCGACCGGCATCGCCGACCTGTGTGTAGCCCTGAAGAACTGGAAGGACTCGAAGTCGGGAGCGAGGAAGGGCCGGAAGGTCGGCTTCCCGAGGTGCCGGTCCAAGAGGAAGGACCAGGCCAGGGTACGTTTCACCACGGGGGTCATCCGGGTCGAGCCCGACCGGCGGACCATCACCCTGCCGGTCGTGGGGACGCTCCACTCGTTGGAGAGCACCCGATGCCTGGAACGCCTGGCCGCAACAGGCAAGGCCCGCATCTTGTCCGCCACCTTGTCCGAGCGGTGGGGACGGCTGTTCGTCTCGTTCTCCTGCCTCGTCGCAGCCCACCCCTACCAGGCCCCGACCAAGGGCGGCCGGGCCGGTGTGGATCTCGGGATGCGGATGCTCGCCACCGTCGTCGACGACGCTGGCACCATCACCGAGGTCCCCAATCCCGCTCCACTGCGTGCCACGCTCACCCCCCGCCGCCGGGTGGGGCGACAGATGTCCCGACGCATCCCCGGCTCGATCGGCCACCGGGCGGCGAAAGCCAAGCTCGCCCGGCTGGACCGGCGGGTTGTCCACCTGCGTCGGGAAGCCGCCCACCAGCTCACGAGCTGGCTGGCGGGAACCTACAGCGAGGTGGTGATCGAAGACCTCGACCTCGCTGCCATGAAGCGAAGCATGGGACGCCGGGCCTTCCGGCGTTCCGTGTCCGATGCTGCGTTGGGTCAGATCAGGCCACAGCTCACCTACAAGATGGCCTGGCGGGGAGGTGCCCTCACGATCGCCGATCGTTGGTTCGCCTCATCGCAGATCCATCACGGGTGCGGGTGCCGCCTGGTCGAACCGAAGAAGCTCGCCAAGCAGCTCGTCTGCGCCACAACCGGCGAGCTGGTCGACCGGGACAGCAACGCAGCACGCAATCTCCGCGACTGGCCGGGTGATGCCAGTTGCAGCTCAGTTGGAGCTGCGGCCCCGAAGCCCAGCAGTCCCGCCGGCAGCGGCGGGGGACTCGGCTCTGACGCCGGAGCATCCGACGCCGGAGGAGGGAGCGTAAGACCTTTGCAGTCTCGGAAGGCCGCCCCCGGTGAGGCCAGAACCCGCAAGGGAACCCCGAGAAGGGGTGCAGCGTGAGTGCTCACTATTGCTCACTCGGCTGCAACGGCATCATCCGGTACGGCCGTACCCTAGCGCGCTGGCCGTCTTCACGCCGTTCCCAGCGCAGATCGGCACCATGCTCCCGCGCTCTCTCACCCCGGATCGACACCGCATGCCGAGCACGGATTGACGTCATCCCAGTGGTTTTGACCGGATAGTGTGACGGGAGGCGATGGAGCTCGCCGCGACCGCCCCGATGGGCTGATGGCTCCTGCTGATGTCGACGGAGACTGGCAGGAGGTCGAGTGGACGGAGTGAGGGGCGTTGCCGGGCCGCAGCACGAGCCCAATTCGCCGGGACGTGGTTCGACGGCCCCGACCGGCGCGGCCTCACCACCGGAACCTTCCCCCCAGTCGAGTGCTCGGACCCGGATCTACCTGGCGCGGCACGGGCGCACCCCCTTGAACGCCGCCGGCGTGCTGCGCGGGCACCTCGATCCCGAGCTCGACGAGGTCGGCGCCGTCCAGGCGGCCCTGCTCGGAGATGTCATCGGCCGGATGGGCCTGCAGCTCGTCGTGTCGAGCCCGCTGCGCCGCGCCGTCGAGACGGCCACGGCCATCGCGGCGCGCGCGGGTACCGACGTCGAAGTGGACCGTCGCCTCATCGACCGCGACTACGGCCAGTGGGCCGGCATGCCTCGGGAGGAGGTCGCCGGCCGATGGGGATCGGTCGACGCCGCCCCCGGGGTGGAGCCCGAGCACGACGTGCTCGACCGCGCCCTGGCGGCACTGACCGACCTGTGCCGCCGTGTGCCCGACGGCTCCGTGGCGGTGGTGAGCCACGACGTGGTGAACCGTCTCGTGTTGACCGCGCTCGACCGCAGCCTGGAGGCAGCGGGGATCCCGGGCCAGGACACCGGATGCTTCAACGTCATCGAGCATCGATCCGGTCGGTGGTCGGTCCGGAGCGTCAACAACGCGCCCGGCGGCCACGAGGCGGCCCGGTCGTGACCCCGGTGATCGACGAGGACCGCGGGAGGCGCTCTCGACGACGGGGGCGAACGGCGTGCTGAACCCCTACGGCGTCCAGGTGCTCCAGGTGGCGACCATCGTCGGTGGCGCCCCGTTGGTGAGCGGGGTGATCGCCCACGTCGAGGGTCGGCTGCAAGGCCGACGCGGCCCGCGGATCCTCCAGCCCTACTACGACCTCGCCAAGCTGTTCCGAAAGGAGAACCTCGTCACCGAGGAGTCGAGCTGGGTCTTCCTGGCCGCGCCGATCGTGGCCTTCGCCTGTTACCTCATCGTCCCCCTGCTCATCCCCGTACTGACGACCTACGGCCTGCCGCTCGGGTACATGGGAGACATCCTCGGCGGGGGGTTCGTGCTGTCGCTGGCCGGGTTCTCCGTCGCGCTCGCCGGGACGGAGTCCGGGGCCCCGTACGCGCAGCTCGGGTCCAGCCGGGCCATGACCTTTGGCGCCCTGATCGAGCCCACGCTCCTGTTCGTGGTCTTCGCCGTGGCGCTCATCACGAGAACCGACCTGCCCTATGCATTGGCGGCGACGGTCCGCCTCTCCGCGTCGGAGATGGTCCGGCCTGCCCACGTGCTGGCGGCGGTGGCCTTCTTCCTCCTCGTCCTGGCCGACACCGGTCGCATCCCCGTCGAGACCCACTCGGGCACGCTGGAGTTCGGCATGATCGACGAGGGTCGGACGCTGGAGCACTCCGGGCCGGCGCTGGCGCTCCTCCAGTGGGGATCGAACATGAAGCAGTTGATCCTCTACACCATCCTGATCGACGTCTTCGTCGCCCCCTGGGGTCTTGCCGGATCCGGTCGGGTTCTCTCCGTGGTCCTGGCCGTCCCTGCCCTTCTGGGCAAAGCCATGGTGGTGGGTCTCGTCTTCGCCGTGATCGACAACTCCTTTTCCAAGCTCCGGCTGTTCAAGATCACGGAGTTCCTCGCCGCGTCGTTCCTGCTCGCCGTCCTGGCCGTGCTGGTCTACTACGTGGGAGGCGGATGATGGGGAGCGTGCCGTCGACATATTCGGGGACGACTGATCTCCTCACCCTCCTCGTGCTCCTGACCGAGTTCGCCATGCTCCGCGCCCCCCTCCTCCGATCCCAGATCCGGCTCTACGCCTTCCAGTCCCTGGTAGTGACCGTGTTGGCGATCGTGGTCGCCGCATCGCGCCACGTCCCCGACCTCTACGCGCTCGCAGCGGTCACGTTCGTGCTGAAGGTGGTGCTGGTCCCCGGTCTGGTGCTGCGGCTCATGCGCAAGGCCGACACAGACCTTGCCGGCAGCTCCGTCCTCGGCGTGGCCAGCATGATCCTGATCGCCATCCTGGTCTCGGTGTTCGGGTTCGTCACGATCACCACGCTGCACCTCCACTCCGACGTGCTCCCGACGCCGACCCTCGCCATCTCCGTGGCGATCGTCCTGGTCGCCTTCGTCCTCATCATCCTCCGCCAGGACGTCGTCTCCCAGGCCGTCGGGTTCTTCTCCCTGGAAAATGGTGTCGACGTGGCCAGCCTGGTCGTCGCTGCCGGCCTTCCGCTCCTCGTGGACGTGGCCTTCCTCTTCGACCTCCTGGTGGCGGTCGTCGTGTTCGGCGTGATCATGCGGGTCCACCACGGACGGTCGAACACCCTCTCGACGCACGACATGGACCGGCTGCGCGGATGACGGCATCGTCTGTCCTCGTCGCCATCGTCATCGTTCCCTTCGTCGTGTCCGTGGCGACGTTCTTCCTCCCCGTCCGGATGTCCAAGCCGCTGACCGTGGTCACCGGGATCGCCATCTTCGCCCTCTCGGCTGCCCTCGTGCCGCGAGTGCTGCGAGCCCCGATCCGCGTCGGAGGCACGCTGCAAGCCGATGCCCTCTCCGTCGTGTTCCTGGTGGCGACCGCGTTCCTCTACGCCACCACCGCCATCTTCGCCGCCGGATACCTCCATCTCGAAGCGGGGCGATCGGGGGCCCGGTACGGGCGCCTGTTCTACTCGGGCATCAACCTGTTCTGCTGGGCGATGGTGGTCGCTCCGGTGGTGAACGGGATCGCGCTGCTGTGGGTGGCCATCGAGATCACCACGGTGGTCTCGGCGCTCCTCGTCGCCATCGACGACACCGAGGCCGCCAGCGAGGCGGCCTGGAAGTACGTCCTCCTGGCCTCTCTCGGCCTCGGGATCGCCCTGCTCGCCACCATCGTCATGTACTACGCCGGGACGGCCACGTTCGGTCCCGCCTACAACCTCTCCTACGCCAAGCTCCTGGCCGGGGCCCATCACTTCCCACCGGCGGCGGTCCGGCTCGCGTTCGTGCTCGCCGTCCTCGGGTTCGGGACGAAGATGGGCCTCGTCCCGGTCCACACGTGGCTTCCCGACGCGCACTCCGAAGCCCCGACCCCCGTCTCGGCACTCCTCTCCGCAGCCCTGTTGGCGATCTGCTTCTACGCCATCCTGCGCTTTTACCAGATCACCGAACGGGCCGTGGGCTCGACGTACCCGCGTGACGTGCTCCTCGTCTTCGGCGTAGCTTCGCTCCTCCTCGCCGCGCTCTACCTGCTCCGCCAACGTGACGTCAAACGGCTGCTGGCGTACTCGAGCGTGGAGCACATGGGCATCCTCGCCATCGGCATGAGCTTCGGCGTGCAGCTCGCCACCATCGGCGTCCTCCTGCACGTCCTCTCCCACGCCGCCGCGAAAGGTACCGCGTTCTTCGGTTCGGGCTCGATCGTCCGCAAGTTCGGGACGAAGGACATGCGTCGCATCAGGGGGGGTGTCGGCGTGCTCCCGTGGAGCGGGCCGCTGATGGTCGCCGCCATCCTCGCCCTCTCGGCCATGCCCCCCTTCGGGATCTTCCGGAGCGAGTTCCTCATCGTGTCCGGTGGCCTTTCCGATCCCCACGATGCCGGAGCGGCCATCCTGGTCGTCCTGGTGACCATCGCCTTTTTCGGCCTGTCCTGGTTTACCTCGCAGACGATGCTCAGTCCCGATCCGCGCCCCGGCGGAGCCCCGGACCAGGTGGTCGGAGCCCCGGACCAGGTGGTCGGAGCCCCGGACCAGGTGGTCGTGACCCGCGGCGAACCGAGCGTGTGGATCGTGGTGGCGATGGTGATCGGCCTCGGCGCGCTGCTCGTCCTGGGCGTCCATCTCCCCTCCCAGCTCAGCCAGCTCCTCGACCAGGCGGCGCGGGAGCTCGGGGGGCCACGGTGACGAGGGAGGACGTGGTCTCCGCGCTCGAGGACGACGCCTTCGCCGACAACGCCTTCCCCGCCGCCGTGGCCGACCGTGTCGAGCACGGTGCCCGTTTCGTGGGCCTGTTCGCCACCTCCGCCCCCGGTGGGACCCGGATCCTCGCCGTCCTGGCCCGTGGCCATGCGATCGAGCAGGAAGCGCTCCTCCTCCCGGCCGGCCGGACCCGCTACCCCGGCCTGGCACAGCGCGTCCCTGCCGCGGAGTGGTACGAGCGGGCGATCCTCGACCTCCACGGGCTCGAGCCCACCGGGCGGTCTCGCCCCGATCCCCTCGTCTTCCCGCTCCGCTCCGGCGCGGGGTGGCCGCGCCCCACGGCCGGGGGCCCGCCCCGCCCGACCGATCCCGATCCTCCCTCTCCCCCTCCGAGCCTCCAGGGTGAAGGGGTGTTCACCATTCCCTACGGACCCGTCCGGTCCGGGGTGTTCGAGGCCGTCGAGTACCTGGTCGAGACGCCGGGCGAGGACATCCCCCATCTCCGCACCCGGGTGTTCTACAAGCACCGCGGGATCGAGAAGCGCTTCGAGGACATGTCGATCGACGACGGCGTGCTCCTTGCCGAGCGCTACGAGGGCGTCGCGTCGGTCGCGCACGCCATGGCGTTCTGCGGCGCGGTCGAACGGGTCGCCGGCGTGGAGATCCCACCGGCGGCGGGGGCGGTGCGCGTCGTCCACGCCGAGCTGGAGCGCATCGCCAATCACCTCGATTCCACCGTGCGCCACGTCGAGGGCGCCGGCCAGGCCGTGGCCTTCGCCCGGTTCTCCCTCCACAAGGAGCGCGTCATGCGCCTCCGGGGCCAGCTGAGCGGCAGCCGGTTCGGGCGCGGCGTGATCGTCCCCGGCGGCGTCTCGGGAGCGCCGGGTCTGGGAGGCGCGGAGCTCCTGCAGGCTGTCGACCGCCTGGAGAAGGCGATCAGGGCGGACTGCCGCCTGTTGCTGGCGACCCCGTCGTTCGTCGACCGGCTCCGCGGGACCGGGGTCGTCTCCCCCGAACTGGCCGCCCGCTACACCCTGGTGGGACCGGTTGGGAGGGCGTCGGGGCAACACGAGGACGTGCGCGTCTCTCGCCCGTACGCCGCCTACGGGCACCTCGGGCAACCCCTCGCCGAGCCCCGGAGCGACGGCGATGCGCTCACCCGGCTGCACGTCCGTTTCGACGAGATGTGGGGATCGTTCCATCTCCTGCGCCAGGCGGCCGACGATCTCGACCGGACAGAGGCAGACCGGACAGAGGCAGACCGGACGGGGAGGGGCACGGGTTCGCCGTGGCGGAACGCCGTCGGTCCGGTCAGCGGCGAAGCGCTCGGATGGGCGGAGGCACCCCAGGGGGAGGTGGCCTACCTGGTCGAGCTCCACGAGGGATCGCTGGTCCACGCCCGGGTCCGGTCGGCGTCCTTCCACAATCTCGCCGCCTTCGCCCTGGCGTTCCCTCACGACATCCTCACCGACTTCGCCTTCATCGAGGCCAGCTTCGGCCTCTCCATCGCGGGGGCCTCCGGCTGATGCCGTGGATCACCCGGGGCCTGTCGGAGGGGATCGTCACGACGAGGTACCCGCGACGGCCGGACGGCTACGGGCCCGACTTCCACGGGACGCTCCTCGTCGACCCCGGTCGGGGCGTCGATCGGGCGACCGAGCGGGCGATCGGCGAATGTCCGACCGGTGCCCTCTCGGTCGTCGACGGTCAGGTGGAGGTCGATCGAGGTCGGTGTGTCCTCTGCGGTCGCTGCGCCACCCTCCAGCCCGAGGTCTTCCGGTTCGACCCCTCGTTCGACCACTCGACGATCGGACGCAGCGCGCTGCACGTACGTGGTGGCGCGGAGGACGAAGAGACGCTGGCGTGGATCCGCTCGGGCCTGGCCCGCCGGACCAAAGCACTACGCCGGTCGGTCCACATCCGTCATGTGGACGCCGGATCGGACGGCTCCGAGGAGTGGGAGATCGCAGCGCTCACGAACCCCGTGTACGACGTGGGCCGGCTCGGCATCTTCTTCACCGCCAGTCCTCACCACGCCGATATCCTCCTCGCCACCGGCGTGGGGACGGTGGGGATGGCGACGCCGCTGCGCACGACCTACGAGGCGATGCCACACCCCAAGGTGGTCATTGCCGCCGGGGTCGACGCGGCAAGCGGGGGGATGGTCGGCCCGGGGTACGCGTCCCGGGGCGGGATCGGCGACGTCGTTCCGGTCGACGTGTACGTCCCCGGGTCACCCCCCTCCCCGTTCGGCCTGCTCCACGGCATCCTGCTGGCCGTCGGGCTCGTCGGGACGGCCGGCAACCGGGGGACCACCGGCCGCCCAGGAGGACGGGCCGACCGGCCCCGTCCCCAAGGAACCCATCCCCAAGGGCCGGCGTCGGCAGTGGAGCCGGGAGACCGGACGGAAGCGGGGGAGGCGTGAGCCCCGTGCTGCTCGCCACCGGGCTGGCGGCCTTCGCGATCGGGGCGCTCGTCGACATGATCGCCGGCGTCGGCCGGCGATGGGCTCGCGCCGTCCCGTACCTGTTCGGCGCCGTCGGTTCCGGGCTCTTGGCTGCGCTCGGCGCCCGGACGATCGGGTCGGTCCCGATCACCATCGACGCGTCGTGGGCGCTCGGGGCTGGCAAGAGCACGCTGTCTCTCGATCCCCTGGCCGGCATCTTCCTGGCGCTGCTGTTCGGCCTGGCCTTCGCCGTCTGCCTGTGCGCAGTGGCGTGGGCCCGGTCCGACGGCGACCATCACCGGGGAGTGGCCTCCGGGCTCATGGTGCTCCTGGCCTCGGTGGCGGTGATCGTCGTGGCCAGCGATGCCTTCGTGTTCCTCTTCGCCTGGGAGCTGCTCACGCTCTCCTTCTACGTCCTGACCTCGGCGACGCGGTCGACCGTGCACCAGCCGCCGGCGGCGTGGGCCACGGTGGGCACGGGCAAGGTGAGCGGGGCCGCCCTGCTCTTCGGGTTCCTCCTGCTGGCCGGCCGGACCGGGAGCCTGGCGTTCGCCAGTTGGCACGGTGTGGGACCCGGGGCCCTCCACGACGCCGCGTGGACGCTCGTGGTCGTCGGCTTCGGGGCCAAGGTCGGTCTGGTGCCGTTCGAGGTGTGGATCCCCGTCGGGTACCCCGCTGCTCCCGGTCCGGTCCGCGCCGGGCTCGCCGGTATTGCCGCCAACGTCGGCGTCTACGGGCTGTGGCGCTTCTTCGGGATCCTCGGGGCGCCGCCGGAATGGCTCGTCGTCGCCGTGCTTCTCGTCGGTGGCATGACCGCACTGCTCGGGATCGCCTTCGCCGCCGTCCAGTCCAGGCTCACGAGGATCGTGGCGTACTCCAGCATCGAGAACGCCGGGCTGATCGTCACCGCCTACGGGGTTGCGCTGGCTGGCGCTGCCATCGGGTCGGTCCAGCTCGTGGCCGTCGGGCTGCTCGCCGCGACGCTCCAGACGGTGGCCCACGCCATGGCGAAGTCGACCCTGTTCGTCGCCGTAGCGACCATCGAAGCCGCGGCCGGGACCGACGAGCTCTCGGCCCTGCGCGGGATAGGACGACAGCTGCGCTGGAGCGGGGGCGCGTTCGGGATCGCGGCGGTGACCCTGGCCGGGCTGCCACCGACGATCGGCTTCGTCTCGGAGTGGTTCATCCTGGAGGCACTGATGCAACAGTTCAGGCTCCACCACCTCGCCCTCCAGCTGGGCCTCGCCGGAGCCGGCGCCCTGGTGGCGCTGACCACCGGGCTTGCCGCTCTCACCTTCCTGCGACTGCTCGGACTGGTGATCCTCGGACCCCGTCCGCCCGGGATCCGCCGATCACAGGAGACAGGACTCTCGGGCAAGATCGGCCTCGTCCTGCTGGCTCTCGGCTGCCTCGTCCCAGCCGCCGCCAGTCCCTGGGAGCTCCGGTTCATCGCGCGAGGACTGGGCCCCCTCGTCCCCCGCTCCGTGGTGCTCCAATCGCTCAAGCAACCCTGGGTTCTCCAACCCGTCTTCCGGGGATTCTCCATCCTCTCCCCGTCGTGGCTGTGGATCGCCCTCCCTGTCGCCGTGATCGTTGTCACGCTGGGGGCGGTCGGCTGCTCGGGTGGCCGGTACTTCCGGATCCGGCGAGTGCCGTCGTGGCATTCGGCGACGGCCGGGGTCGCCGGCCCCTCCAGCACCACGCCGTTCGGGTTCGCCAACCTTCTCCGCCACGTGCTCGGCAACGTCCTCGGCGTGAGCCGGACCGTCCGGGTCATCGACCCTGGTCCCGCTCATCCGCTCCCGCCGGGCAGCGCGTCGGTCGAGACCCGGACCAGGGTCGTGGAGCCGGTCGAGACGTACCTCTACCGACCGGCACGGTGGGTCGGTCTCGGGTCGGCGCGAGCCGCCAAGCGGCTGCAGTCTGGCAACCTGGCCGCCTACGTGGCGTACATGCTCATCGCGTTGATGGGGGTCCTGGCCATCACTGCGTTTCTCCACTGATCGAACGAGGAGGTCCGACGAAGATGGACGAGCGGACGAGCGGTGATGCCGAGCCGGCGACGAGGGGACGGCCGACGGCCGGAGTGTTCCGCCACGTGCTCGTGGCCTTCGACGGCTCCCTCGATGCCAGGCGGGCGGCCCTGCTCGCCACCGCGCTCGCCGGGGAGCTCGGTGGCGTCGTCGACGTGCTCCTCGTCGTGGCACCTCCGCCGCACGTGGAGACGGACGAAGACCTGGAACGCGCCAAGAGCGCCGAGCGGGAGAACCTGTCGGCCGGGCTGTCGGAGGCCACCAGGGGATCGGCGGGGACAGGCGCCATGTCCGTCCACGTCGTCTTCGACCACCATCCGGCCCGGGTCATCGCCGAGCATGTCCGCATGCACGGGATCGATCTGGTGGTGATGGGGGATCACGGCCGCGAACAGGGAACCCACGGCGGGATTGGACGCGTCCTCGAGCAGGTCCTCGCCCTTCGGCCCTGCCCGGTCCTCGTCGTCTGACGCCCGACCCCCCCATGCGCCGGCTGGTCGCCCCTGGTGCCACATCAGGCGTGCCGGGGGTGCCGGGGTCGGGCGGCACCACGTCGGGCACCCGCCCTTCCGCCTTTCCGCCCGGTCTGCCCTTCCGCCGGGTCTGCCCCGGGCATCCTCCGTCACGGGCGTCACACCGTCATGCCACCATGGCCGCATGCCCACCCAGGCCCAAGCTCGGCGCCACGCGACCACCGCCCCGGTCCCTCGCCGGGGCGACACGGCTCTCGACCCGGTCGGCCACCCCCAGACAACCCCCTCCCGAGCACGGCCCGTCGCGCCCGCTGTCCCCAGGGCCGCCCGCGTTGTCCACCACTCCTCCACAGCGGGCGGGGGGGATATCCTCAGCTTCCGGCTCTGGCGTTCCACACGGCCGATCCGTCAGGGTTAGAGGGCCATGGTCCATGCCTTCGACGACGCCCGCGCCCGACCGTACGGAGAGGGCCACGCCGCCGCACCCGCTCCGGGCCGGCTGCCGCCCCACAACCTGGAAGCCGAGGAGTCGCTTCTCGGCTCGATGCTGCTGTCGCGCGACGCCATCGCCTCGGCCATGGAGATCTGCCGGCCGGAAGACTTCTACAAGCAATCACACGGCCTGATCTTCACGGCGATCACCTCGCTCTTCAGCCAGGGCGAGCCGGCCGACTGGGTGACCGTGACCGAAGAGCTGCGGCGGCGGGGGATGCTCGACCGGATCGGCGATCCGTCGGTCTTCGTGTCGCTCCAGGCGAACACCCCGTCGATCGGGAACGCCGAGTACTACGCCAAGATCGTCGAAGAGCACGCGCTGCTCCGCCGGCTGGTCTCGGTGGCGGGGGAGATCAGCGAGCTCGGCTACAGCGTGCCCGAAGACGTCTCGGCCGTCCTGGACCGCGCCGAGTCCCTGGTGTTCGACGTCGCCCAGCGCCGGGTGGTCGACTCCATCGCCCCGCTGAAAGAGCTGTTGGGAGAGAGCCTCGACCATCTCCAGCGGCTCTTCGACCGTGGCGACACGATCACCGGACTGGCCACCGGGTACGCCGACCTCGACGAGCAGCTCGCCGGGCTCCAGCCGTCCAATCTCGTCGTGGTCGGCGCTCGTCCGGCCATGGGGAAGACCAGCTTCGCCCTGGGCATCGTGGCCCACGCCGGCATCCGGCTCACCACGCCGGTGCTCCTGTTCTCACTGGAGATGAGCCATCTCGAGCTGACCCAACGACTGTTGTGCTCGGAAGCCCGGGTGGACGCCACCAGGATGCGGACCGGTCGGCTCCAGGAGGCGGACTGGCCGAAGATCGGGAACGCCATCAGTCGCATGAGTGAGGCGCCGATCTTCATCGACGACAACCCGAACCTCACGGTGATGGACATCCGGGCCCGGGCCCGGCGCCTGAAGAGCCGCGAGGGCCTCGGCCTGGTCGTGGTGGACTACCTCCAGCTCATGACCGGTCGGCACGGGGCGGAGAACCGCCAGGTGGAGGTGTCCGAGATCAGCCGCGGCCTGAAGATCCTGGCCCGTGAGCTCGAGGTGCCGGTCGTCGCCCTCTCACAGCTCTCCCGGGGCCTGGAGATGCGCCAGGACAAACGCCCCATCCTGGCCGATCTCCGGGAGTCGGGCTCGATCGAACAGGATGCCGACGTCGTGCTCTTCATCTACCGGGACGAGATCTACCATCCCGACTCCTCCGACCAGGGGACGGCGGAGATCATCGTGGCCAAGCACCGCAACGGACCGACGGGCACCACGAAGCTGGCGTTCCTCGACCACCACACCCGCTTCGCCAACATGAGCAGGGTCTGACCGGACCCACCACGAGCCGCCCGCTACTCCACGCCGGAGCGCCGGAACGGACGCGCCGCCCCACTCCAGGACACCAGCCGGCCTCGGCCGGCCCGACGATCTCTCAGTCCGCCGCCACGACCTCCACCGTGAGCTCGAACACCACGTCGCCATGGAGCTCGACCCGGACCCCATGGGTCCCCACGGTCTTGATCGGCTCGTCGAGGAGGAGGTGGCGACGCTCCACCACCGCACCGGTCTGGGCCTCCACCTCACGGACGATGTCGGCAGCCGACACCGAGCCGAAAAGCCTCCCGCCCGCACCGGCCCGAGCGGCGATGTGGATCGGCGTGCCGACCAACGTCCGGGCGATGGTCTCGGCCGACTCCCGGTCCCGGGCGTCACGCAGGTCCCGGGAACGCCGCATGGCCGCGGCCTGGGCTTCGACACCGGGCGACGCCAGGATCGCCTTGCGCGTCGGGAGAAGGTGGTTCCGGGCGAACCCCCCCGAGACGTCGATGATGTCGCCCCGCTTGCCCACCCCACCCACGTCGCTGCGCAGGAGCACCTTCATCAGTCGCCCTCTTCGATCACGAGCACGTCGCCGCCGAGGGTCACGTCGCCACCGGCCACCACAGCGGGTTGCGCCAGCACGCCCGGGGTCGTCGGGCGCGTCCCGGCATCGTCGGTCTCGAAACGCCGACGGGGGCCCTGGCCGCCTTCCCGGTCACGGCCACCGCCGCCGCCGTCCCTCCCGCCACCGTCCCTCCCGCCCCGGCCACCACGCCCGCCCGGACGTTCCGTGGTCGTCCGCTGGGTGTAGGGGAGGAGCACGAGCTCACGTGCCGTCTTGATGGCGAGCGCCACATCCCTCTGGTGCTGGGCGCAGTTGCCCGAGACCCGACGGGCCCGGATCTTGCCCCGATCGCTCATGTACTTCCTCAGCATGTTGACGTCTTTGTAGTCGACCCACTCGATGCGGTCCTTGCACAGCGCGCACGGCTTCTTCTTCACACGTCGCCCGGTGTCCTTCGGGGCGCGCCGGGACGTCGTCCCACGGTCGTTGCTGCGTGCCATCAGAAAGGCTCCTCGCTGTATCCATACCCTGCGCCGCTGGGACCGGGGTCACCACCGCCTCCGTGACGACCGCCCGACGGCGCGCTCGCGCCCCGCTGCCCGCCGGCACCAGCGCCGCCGCCTCCGGGCCCGTCTCCGGGCCCGCGTCGCTCGTTCTTCGTCACCTGGGCCGTCGCCCACCGGATGGACGGACCGATCTCGTCGGCCACCACCTCGATCTTCGACCGCTTGTCACCCTCGGGTGTCTCCCAGCTCCGCTGCTCGAGCCGCCCGGTGACGATGACCCGGGAACCGCGCGTCAGGCTCTCGGCCACGTTCTCGGCCATCTCCCGCCAGCACACGACGTCGAAGAAGGACGTCGCCTCCTCCCACTCCTGGGTCTGGCGGTTCTGCCACCGGCGGTTGACCGCCAAGCCGAAGCTGGACGTCGCCTGCCCCGTATTGGTGAACCGGAGCTCCGGATCCCGGGTCACGTTCCCGACGAGTGTCACGGTGTTCCCGTTCGACATCTGCTCACGCCTCCCCGGCGACCCGCGCCAGCCGGCGACCGGCGACCTGGTCGGGAATGCGGATGACCTTGTGCCGGATCACCTCGTCCGCCAGGACCAGGACGCGCTCCATGTCGGCGACCGCCGCCGGCTCGGCCAGGAGCTCGATGACCACGTAGTACCCCTCCCGCTTGTGCTGGACCTCATAGGCGAACGCCCGCTTCCCCCACCGCTCGACCTTGCCCGGGGTGCCGCCTTTGGTGCGCAGCGCATCGAGCGCCTGGTCGAGCACGCCGTTGACCGCCGCCTCGTCGGCACCGGTATCGAAGATCACCATGGTCTCGTAGGGCCGCATCGGCGGCACACCTCCCTCTGGATCGGGCGCGCCGCGCCCGAGCCTCACCGGAGCGAGGCAGGTCGGAACCGTGCCGAGCCCGGGGGCGCGGCACGCTGACCGGTGCAGTGTAGCCGGAGATCAGTGGTAGGACTCACCTTCGGCAGGGAACCGCCCCGACCGGACGTCCTCGGCGTACGCGCCGACGGCGGCGCCGATCACCTCGGCCAGCTCGGCGTAGCGCCGTGCGAACCGCGGCGAACGCTCGTTCAGGCCGACGAGGTCGTGGAAGACGAGAACCTGCCCGTCGCATCCCGGTCCGGCCCCGATCCCGATCACGGGCACGTCCACCCGTTCGGCCACCGCCGCACCGAGCGACGCCGGGACGCCCTCCACCACGATGGCGAAACACCCGGCGCCAGCCAGGGCCGAGGCGTCGTCGAGCAACGATGCCGCCTCGGCGTCGGCCCGCCCCTGCACGCGATACCCGCCCATGGCGTGCACCGACTGGGGCGTGAGGCCCAGATGGCCCATCACCGGGATCTCCGCCCCGAGGAGCGCCTCCACCATGGGAAGCCTGGCCCTGCCGCCCTCCAGCTTCACCGCGCTCGCCCCGGCACGGACGAGCGCCGCGCCGTTGCGAACCGTCTCGGACACGTCCAGGTGGTAGCTGAGCCAGGGGAGATCGCCGACGACGAGGGCCCGGGGCCGTGCTCTCGCTACCGCCGCCGTGTGGTGGACCATGTCGGCCATGGTGACCTGCAGCGTGTCGTCGTGCCCGAGCACGTTGTCGGCGACCGAGTCGCCCACCAGGATGATGTCGACACCGGCGGCATCGACGATGCGCGCCGTGGGTGTGTCGTACGCCGTGACCATGACCAAGGCGGTCGCGCCGTCGCGCCGCTTGCGGGTCCGGACGTAAGGGACCGTCACGGCCGCTCTCGGTGCCTCGGGCATGGGCCTCACTCCTTCCCTCCCGTCCAGCGCACCAGGGCTGCCGGCGGGGTTGGTCGGTGGCACGCGACGTGGGCCGTCCTCGGCACCCTCGCGGGACGAGATCCAGGGCCACCTCCGTGGGCGACACGTCGCCGGAGCCGACACTATCCGGCTCGGAGAGACGGCGCTCCACTCGGAGGCGTCTCCACCGGGGACCGGCCCCGTCGGGCGACCTCGATCGCACTGTGCGGGCAAAGGGTGCCGGAGACCAGCGACGGTGCCGGAGGCCAGCGTCAGCTGCGGAGAAAGGGTGCCGCAGACCCCGCGTCAGCTGCGGACCCTGCCGCCGGCAGCCGTACGGCGAGGCGCCGCCCCGGCGCCGGCCGGGTACATCCGGGTGAGGTGGTTCCACGAGCACAGCGGGCAGACCTCGATCACGTAGCACGCCACCGGCTCCTTCCGGCGCTCCAGCTGGGCCAGCTCCTTCCTCGAGCTGACGCACCGGCCCCCGGACGGGAGCCTCGCGCCGAAGACGAAGGTGACCTCGGTCAGCGCCGGCTCCTCGCAGATCGGGCACGGCTCGGAGATCTGGCTCCCGACGTGGCGCGCCGCCCGGAGCAGCTCCGGGTGGGCGTCGCACACGTCCAGCCGCGACAGCCTGCCCTTCTTGAACTCGCTCACGACGGCGTTGCGCGCCAGGCGGTACTCGACCTGACCTCCCGTCGGGGAGGTCGAGATGCCATCGAGCGATCCCGGGTGGAAGCCCACGCCTCTCAGGGTAACCCGATCCGCCTGCAGCGGCACCACCGGCGACGGCGCCATGCCGCACCGGAGACCGCCACCCGTGGGCTCAGGCTCGGTAGTGGACGACCACCACGTCTGCCTCCCCGTCCAGCGGCACGCCGGCGGCAGCCTCGCCGTCTGGCACCTCCACCACCCGGCCCTGGGCTGCCAGCAACACGAGATGGGCGGCCGTCTCGGCCACCGCCAGGGTCTGGTTGAACACATCCAGCTCGGCGAGCGGCCGGGACCGGCGGGTCCAGCGGATGCGGTTGGCCACCTCCCACGCCGTGCTGTCCCCGGCGGCGACCGCCGCCTCGATCTCCGACAGCCGGGCGTCGTGATGGGCGATCAGCTCGTCGACCCGGGCATGCACGCTCGGCCCCACCGGCCCGTGCGCCGGGAGCAGCACCGCGTCGGGCATGGCCCGCACCCGAGCCAGCGAGCCCAGGAACGCCCCGAGCGGGTTGGCCGTGGGTGCCGGCTCGAACCCGATCGACGGGGTGATCCTCGGGAGCACGTGGTCGCCGGCAAAGAGGATCCCCGCCGCTGCGTCGTGGAACACCACGTGCCCCCGCGTGTGGCCCGGCGTCTCCACCACCGTCAGGGTCCGTCCGGCATCGAGCACCAGGGGACCTTCGGGGAGGTAGGCATCGGGGAGCTCCCACTCGATCCGCTCGGGGCCCCCGCGGGCTGCGTTCGCCTCCAGGATGGCGTCGGCCAGCGCGCCCGCACCGTTCCTCCTGATCTGACGCAGCTGGGACGAGAGCGGTCGGTAGTCCCGGCCGTGCAGCAGCTCCACCGTCGGCCGCTCGCCGGCTCCCAGGTGGACCGGCGTGCCGATGTCCCCGCGGATCGCCACCCCCAGGGTGTAGTGGTCCCGGTGGGCGTGGGTCACGAGGAAGCGGCGGATGTCGGCCAGGCCGCAGTCGAGCCGGCCCACGGCATCGGCGAGCAGCTCCCGCGCGCCGGGGATGTCCCACCCCGAGTCCACCAGCACGAGGGCGTCCCCGTCCACCACGACGTAGACGTTGACGGCGCGGAGCCCGTCATTGGGCAGGGGTAGCGGCACGCGATAGACCCCGGCCGCCACCTCGTAGAGACCGGGCTCCGTCCACTCGTCGGCGGTGCGGGGCGACGGGCTCGCTGCTGGCTCGGTGTCGGTCATCGTCAGCGAGTGTAGGGAACGGGCGCGAACCGCGCCTCACCGGGCTCGGGTTGCGGCGGGCGGGGTGGGGTGGTGTTCTGGTTGGCATGCGAGGTGTGGTCCTCGCGCCCCGAGCGCAAGGTGGTAGAGCCCGTGCCTGACCCAATCATCGTCTATACCCACACCGACGAGGCGCCCGCCCTGGCGACCTACTCGCTGCTGCCGGTGGTCCAGGCGTACGCCGCCTCGGCTGGGATCAGCGTCGAGACCCGCGACATCTCCCTGGCCGGTCGCATCATCGCCGCCTTCCCCGATCGGTTGGCACCCGACCAACGGCTGCCGGATGCCCTCGCCGAACTGGGCGAGCTGACCCAGAGGCCGGACGCGAACATCATCAAGCTCCCGAACATCTCGGCGTCGGTCCCCCAGCTGAAGGCGGCCATCGCCGAGCTCCAGGGGGACGGGTACGACCTGCCCGACTACCCCGACGATCCGAAGTCCGCCGAGGAGCGCGACAGTCGGGCCCGCTACGACAAGCTGACCGGGAGCGCCGTCAACCCCGTGCTCCGGCAGGGGAACTCGGATCGGCGTGCCCCCGCATCGGTGAAGAGCTACGCCCGTTCCCATCCCCATCGGATGGGCCCGTGGAGCCCGGACTCGCGCACCAACGTCGCCACCATGGGGGCAGGGGACTTCCGCTCCACCGAGCGGTCGGTCGTCATCGACGCCCCGGGTTCGCTCCGTATCGAGCTCGTCACTCCTGGCGGCACCACTGAGCTTCGCGAGCCGGTCCCCGTGCTGGCGGGGGAGGTGGTGGACGCGTCCGTCCTCCGGGTGGTGGACCTCCGCCGGTTCCTCGACGCCCAGATCGCCCGGGCCAAGGCGGAGGACCTGCTCTTCTCCATCCACCTGAAGGCCACCATGATGAAGATCTCGGACCCCATCATCTTCGGCCACGCCGTCCGCGCCTTCTTCCCGAAGACCTTCGAGCGCTACGGCGAGGTGCTCGCCGCCGCCGACCTGAGCCCGAACGACGGCCTGTCTGCCATCTTCGCCGGGATCGGCGCGCTCCCCGACGGGGCGGAGATCCGAGCGTCGTTCGACGCCGAGCTGGCCGAGGGTCCGGCACTGGCCATGGTGGACTCCGGACGGGGCATCACGAACCTGCACGTGCCGAGCGACGTGATCATCGACGCGTCGATGCCCGCCATGATCCGCAACTCCGGGCACATGTGGGGACCCGACGGGCGGGAGTCCGACACGGTCGCCGTCATTCCCGACAGCAGCTACGCCGGTGTCTACCAGGCGGTTCTCGACGACTGCCGAGCCCATGGCGCGTTCGATCCCGCGACCATGGGGTCGGTCCCCAATGTCGGGCTGATGGCCCAGGCCGCAGAGGAGTACGGCAGCCACGACAAGACCTTCGAGATACCCGCCGACGGCATGGTGCGCGTGGTCGACGACGCCGGCGAGGTCCTCCTGGCCGAGCAGGTGGCGACCGGGGACATCTTCCGGATGTGCCAGACGAAGGACGTCCCGATCCGTGACTGGGTGAAGCTGGCGGTGACCCGGGCCCGTGCCACCGGCGACCCGGCGGTGTTCTGGCTCGACGAGCGGCGCGCCCACGACGCCAACCTCATCGCCAAGGTGAACGCCTACCTGCCCGAGCACGATACCGACGGCCTGCGCCTGGAGATCATGGCGCCGGTGGAGGCGACCGCGTTCTCCCTGGAGAGGATCCGCCGGGGCGAGAACACCATCTCGGTGACCGGGAACATCCTGCGCGACTACCTGACCGACCTGTTCCCGATCATGGAGCTCGGCACCAGCGCGAAGATGCTGTCGATCGTCCCCCTGCTGGCCGGTGGCGGCCTCTTCGAAACCGGAGCGGGCGGCTCGGCGCCCAAGCACGTCCAGCAGCTGCTGGCGGAGAACTACCTCAGGTGGGACAGCCTCGGGGAGTTCCTGGCGCTCGCCGTCAGCTTCGAGCAGGTGGCCCAGCACCACGGGAGCAAGGCGGCTCAGGTCCTGGCCGACACCCTGGACCGGGCCACGGGCACTGTGCTCAACGAGGACCGGTCGCCGTCCCGGAGCGTCGGTGGCATCGACAACCGCGGCAGCCACTTCTACCTGGCGCTCTACTGGGCCCAGGAGCTGGCGGCCCAGACCGACGACCCGGGCCTGGCCGAGCGCTTCGCCCCGCTCGCCACGACGCTGGCCGCCCACGAGGAGGCGATCGCCGCCGAGCTCATCGCCGTCCAGGGCCGCCCGGCGGACATCGGGGGTTACTACCTCCCCGACCCCGCCCTGGCCGAGGCCGTCATGCGCCCCTCGGCCACCTTCAACGAGACGATCGACTCGTTCGCACGGTCGGGCCGGTAGGGGGCGACCCGCCCACCGCCGCGGCGGGACGCAGCCCTCACCCCTTTCGGGTCTGGGCCGTCGCCGGGAGCCCGGTCGGGCCTGGCCCTCCCCGACGGTCGCCCCTTGCGGTCGGCCGCGCCCTCCGCCGTCCCTGACGCCGTCTCCGGTCCCCGGAAACGGCGACCCTTCCTTCCGCGCCACCGGGCGCCACCGGGCGCCATCGCCTGCCGCCCTGCCGCCCCACCGCCCTGCCGCCCTGCGCGCCCCACCGCATCTTTCCGCACCTTTTGCTTGCGTCGATATATCGATCTGATATATCGTTCGTAGGTGCTCACTTCGTGCCAGACGGCGTCGACCCGGGTCACGGGGTCGTGCCATGCTCCCGAGCCTCCCGGGTTGGCGGAGCCGCGGGGCGGTCTGGGCCGGCGTGCCATCGGGCATTCGCAGCCCGGGGCGTCTTCCGGTCGGTCCTCGGCGTCTTCCGGTCGGTCCCGGTG
>JAKADK010000151.1 GCA_021820665.1 Actinomycetes bacterium
TCTGGCTGTCCCGGGCGATGGAGGGACCGAGCCCGGTCTCGGCGCTCTTGCACTCGGCCACGATGGTCGCCGCCGGCGCCTACCTGCTGCTGCGCCTGCACCCCCTGCTCGTCGCCTCGGGGTGGGGAGAGCCCGTGGTGGCCTGGACGGGCGGGGCGACGGCCGTCGTCCTGGGGCTCGTCGCCGTCGCCCAGCGCGACCTCAAGCAGCTGCTCGCCGCGTCGACCTGCGCCCAGGTCGGCTTCATGGTGCTCGCGGCGGGCACCGGTGGCGTGGCGGCCGGGACCGAACAGCTCGTCGCCCATGCCGCCACCAAGAGCCTGCTGTTCCTCGCCGCGGGAGCTTGGCTGGCGGCGCTCGGGACCAAGCAGCTCGGGGCGCTTGCGGGCGCCGCGCACCGCTACCGCCTCGTCGGCCTCGCCTTCACCGCCGGCGCCCTCGCGCTGGCCGGGCTGCCGCCACTCTCGCTGTGGGCGGCCAAAGACGCCGTCTTGGCCGGGGCGCTCGCCGGGGACCCGGCGCTCTACGGCGTCGGGCTGGCGGGCGCGCTGGTCTCGGCGGTCTACAGCATCCGTGCAGCCCGCATCGTCTGGTTGCCGGTGCCCGAGGACGCAGAGGCCGGCTACGACACCGAGCGCAGAGGGACCCGCCGGGCCGGCCGGCTGCTCGTCGCCCCGCTGCTGGCGCTCGGCGTCGGGGCGCTCGGCCTCGGTGCCTTCGCCCTGCACCCGGTGTCTGCTGGCCTGGCGGACATGGTGGCCGGGGCGGAGGCGGCCTCGCCGAGCTGGGCGATCGGGCTTCCCACCGGGTTGACGCTGCTCGCCGCGGCCGCTGCCTGGCGGTGGGACGTCACCGCCCGGCTGCCCACCCCCGCCGCGGGGGCACTTTTGGGGTGGCTCGGCCTCGAGGCTGGCGCTCGCAGTGTCGTCGGGCGCCCCGTGCTCCGCCTGGCGGCGGCACTGGCGGCCTTCGACGACGCCGTTCTCGACCGGGCGGTACAGGAGGTGGGCGCCGGCGCGCTCGGCCTGGCGCGCCTCGTGGCGCGCGTCGGCGAGGTGGGCGTGGACGACGTCGTGGTCGCCGTCGCCGCCGGGGCGAAACAGCTCGGCGCGCTGGCCCGACGCCCCCAGACCGGGCTCGTGCACCAGTACTACGCCCAGGCGGCCATCGCTATGGCTGCCCTCGTCATCCTCGTCGTCGTGGTGCGGTGAGCTTCGTGCTCAGCCTGATCACCTTCTTGCCGGCCGCGGCCGCCCTCCTCCTCGTCGTGGTGCCCACGGGCCGCCCTGGCCGGTTCTTCCTCCGGGCGTGGGTGGCTGTGGCAGCGATCGAGATGGCCCTCGTCGTCGCCCTGTGGGTCGCCTACGACCCGCGAGCCGGCTACCAGTTCACCGAGAACCTGCCGTGGATCCCGTCCGCCGGGGTGGGCTACCACGTCGGCGTCGACGGCATCTCCCTTCCTCTTATTGCCATGACGGCCGCGCTGTTCCTCGCCTGCGCCGTCTACTCGCTTCGCGAGGCGCGCCGCCCCCGCGCCTATGTGTGCCTCTTCTTGGGGTTGCAGACCGTCTGCACCGGGGTGTTCGTGGCGCTCGACCTCATCGTGTTCTTCGTGTTCTTCGACCTGTCCATCGTGGCGATGTACTTCCTCATCGCCGGATGGGGCCACGGCGAGGCGGCGAAGGCCGCCGCGCTCAAGTTCTTCCTCTACACCTTCGTCGGCTCGGTGGTCCTCTTGCTCGGCTTCATCGGCCTGTTCCTCGCCTCCAGCCCGCACACCTTCGACATCGTCGCTCTCACCAAGGCCGACCCGCTGGCCGGGCGCGGCCTGTACGCCGGGGTGGTCCTCCTCGCCCTCGGCATCGGGTTCGCCATCAAGACCCCGACGGTGCCGTTCCACACCTGGCTTCCCCCCGCCCACACCGAAGCCCCCGCCGCCGGCTCGGCCATCCTCGCTGGGGTCCTGCTCAAGCTCGGCACCTACGGCTTCGTCCGCATCGCCATGCCGCTCCTGCCCGGCGCGTGGCGGAGGTTCGCGCTCGTCTTCATCATCCTCGGCGCGCTCTCCGCCGTCTACGGGGCGCTCGTCGCTCTCGCCCAGCGGGACTTCAAGCGGATGATCGCCTACACCAGCGTCAACCACATGGGCTTCGTCGTCCTCGGCATCGGCGCCGCGGGGGTGCTCGCGGGCACCGATGCCCAGGCCCGCACCCTCGCCGTCACCGGCGCCGTCACCCAGATGGTCTCCCACGGGCTTATCACCGGCGCGCTCTTCCTCCTCTCCGGCGTGCTGTGGGACCGCACCGCCAGCTACGACATCGAGGCTCACTCCGGCCTCGCCGGTCCGGCCCCCGCCTTCGCCGGGCTCACCGCCGTCGCCGCCTTCGCATCGATCGGGATCCCCGGGTTCTCCGGCTTCGTCGCCGAGTTCCAGATCTTCGCCGGCAGCCTCGGCTCGCAGGTCGCCGCCACCGCCATCGCCGTCTCCTCGATCGTCGTCACCGCCGCGCTGTTCCTCCGCGCCCTCCAGCGCATGCTCGCCGGGCCGCTCCACCTTCCGGAGAGGCCGTCGGGCGTCGCCCGATTCGCCGATCTCACCACCCGCGAGGCGGCAGCCGTCGTGCCCCTGCTCGTCGCCTCGGCGGCCATCGGGGTGGCACCACGCTGGCTCCTCGACGTCATCGAGCCGGCCGCCCGCAACCTCGTCCACCTGGTCGGCGGATGACGAGGCTTCGTCGCCGTGCCAGCCGGTTGCCGTGAAGGAGAACCCGGCCGCGCTGGCCCCGGAGCTGGCCCTCGTGGTCGCCGCCGTCGTGGGTGCGGTCGCCTCGGGATGGCTGCCCCGCCGACGCCAGTGGGCGGTCCGGCTCCTCGCCGCCGGTGCCTGTGTCGGCGGGCTCGTCGCCACCGCGCTCGCCATGCTCGGCCCGCCCGAGCGGGTGTTCGACGGCAGCTACGCCATCGACCCGGCCACCAACGCCGCCCGGGTCGTCGTCCTCGGCGCCGCGCTCGTCGTCATCGGCCTCTCGGCAGAGCCGCTGCGGGCACATCCACACGAGTCGGAGTTCTACGTCCTCTTGCTGCTCGCCAGCGCCGGGGCGATCGCCCTCGTCGGCGCCGACGACCTGCTGACGGTGTTCGCCGCATACCTGCTCGCCAGCGTCCCGAGCTACGGCCTGGTCGGCCTGCTGCGCGACCGGACGGGCAGCGAGGCGTCCCTCAAGTACTACCTGCTCGGCGCCCTCTTCGGGATCGTCATGCTCGCCGGTGCCACCGTGCTCGTGGGGCTCGGTGCCACGAGCAGCTACCCGGGCCTCCGCGAAGCGCTCGACAGCGCTCCCCGGGCAGCGGTGGCCTTCGGGGCGGTCTGTGTCACGGCCGGCCTGCTGTTCAAGATCGGCGGGGTGCCGGCCCAGTTCTGGGTGCCCGACGCGGTCGACGGCGCCTCCGTCCCGGCGGCCGCCTTCGTCACCACCATCCCCAAGATCGGCGGCCTCGGCGCCGCCTTCCGCTTCTTCACCGAGGCGCTCCCTCCCGGCCGCGTGGACTGGGCATTGCTGGTCGCTGTCACCGCTGCGTGCACCATGACGCTCGGCAACTTCGCCGCCTTCGCCCAGACACGGGTCAAACGCCTGCTCGCCTACTCGACCATCGGCCAGGTCGGCTACCTGCTCATGGCCGTCGCCGTCGCCGGCCGCAACGGCCTCGCCCAACAAGCCCTGTGGTACTACCTCGCGGCCTACACCGTGACCAACCTCGCCGCCTTCGCCGTCGTCGCCGAGCTCCCCGCTGCCCGCACCCTCAGCGACTACCGCGGCCTCGCCCACCATCGGCCGCTGCTCGCCGGGAGCCTGGCGGTCAGCCTCCTCGGCCTCGTCGGCACCCCACCGACCGCCCTGTTCGTCGGCAAGCTCGAGATCTTCACCGCGGTGATCCACGGGGGCTACACCTGGCTCGCCGTCCTTGCCATCCTCAACACCGTCGCCAGCCTCTACTACTACCTGCGGTGGCTCGTTCCCGCCTTCCTCCACGCGCCGTCACCGCACCCCGCCGTCCTCTCGTCAGGGGGC
>JAKADK010000152.1 GCA_021820665.1 Actinomycetes bacterium
GTGGGCCTTGGGCCACACAATACGAACCAACTGCCCACCTTCGACGGGCCGTCGCTCCGCCTCGAGCCGGCGGTCGGTACGCACGCCGGTCACTCGCGAGGTCCAACCTTCACCATAAGTAGCACTACTCCTGCTACAATCACCCCATGACGAGGATCGGCGTACGAGAGTTGCGCCAGCACGCGAGCCGTTACCTTGAGCAGGTGAAGGCCGGGGAAGTCGTCGAGGTCACGGAGCGGGGAACACTCGTCGCCCTGCTGGTGTCCCCCGCTCCGGCCGTGGCCGCGCGGGACCGCCTCATTGCGTCCGGTCGGCTCGTGCCGGCGAAGAGCGAATTCCGCCTGCCAGAGCGCCGTCATGCCGCCCGTGGAGAGCAGACCGCGTCTGAAGTCCTAGCTGAGCTCCGCCGGGACCGAATTGCGTGATCTACTTCGACACGTCCGCGCTCGTGAAACTGGTGTTCGAAGAGGCCGAGAGTTCCGCGTTGGCGGCGTGGGTCGGCGAGCGAGAAGAACCGCCGGTTGCGCAGCGGGGCGAGCACCCAGCGCTCGACGGTCAGCACCCCGGCCTCGACGGCTGCCTTGTCCCGGGGGTGATACGTCCGGGTCGGCAGAACGACCGTCTGGTAGTGGGTGGCGAGCTCGGCATAGGTGGGGTTGAGCTCGGGCTCGTAGTAACAGGCCTTGGTCACCCCAGAGCGCAGGTTGTCGGGGACCGTGACCTCGGCAACGCCACCAAAGGACTCCCAGGCCCCGATGTGGGCACCCACCCAGCTGGCGAGGTCCTGGCCCCTCGTCGCTTCGGCATAGAGCATCCCCGAGCACCCGAGGACGGCCACGAAGACGTCGGTCACGTGGACCTCGCCGGTCTCGGGGTCACACCAGGTCGCCTTGTCGCCGGAGAAGTCGACGAACATCCGCTCCCCGGCCGCGTAGGTGAGGCGCATCACCACGTCTTTCGTTGCGAGCCAGCGCCGGTAGTGCTCGCAGTACTGGGTATAGCCCCAGGCCTCGGGGTGCTCTGCCTTCCACTCCAGCCACAAAAGGCGCAGCGTCATGTGGTTCGACCTCGACTTCAGCGCCTTTCGCACCTCGGCCCAGTCGGGCACCGGGCGGGTGGCGGTGGGCTCGGCCTCTGGGAACAACAGGGCTTCGACGCCCTCTGCATCGAGCCCATCGGGCAGGGGCCAGGACACCCCGGCCGTCTCTGCTCGTCGCAGGTACTCGGCGACGGTGCTCCTCGCCACACCGACCGCCCGGGCGATGTCCCGCCTCGATGTACCAGCAGCGTGCAGTCGCAGCACTTCGGTGATCTTTCGCATGGATAGCCTCTTCCTGGGCACGTGGCTCCTCCTTCGTCGGCAGCTTTCTCAGCGGCCAGTTCAGGGGAGTCCGTGCCCCAGTTGGTGGATCTCTCTGGACGTGAGGCGACGCCCATCCCACCTGCGCGCTCCTCGCGCTCAGTTGCCCGGTCTCATCTGGCCGGGGTGGCCGGAATCAACCGGAACGGGTGGCCGGTTTCGGCCGGATTAGGTGGCCGGTTTCGGCCGGATTGCTCAGCTACCGACTGCGTGCTGTCGAGGTCGTGTGTGGTCAGGACGGCTCGTGTCTCGAGCGTGTCGGTTGCGGTTATTCCTTGACTGCCGCGCCGCACCGGCGCCACCACCAAAACCCGGCCATGAACAAACGTCGGGGTGTGCAGCGACCCTGGCATGTGACCACGCCCGGGCAGCGACGGTCAGCCGCGGCTGGGCGGGGTGCGTTCGGCGGCCAGGGCCCGGACCAGTGCTTTTGCGCACGGCCACGGCAGGCCGGCCTCGACCAGCCGCGTGACCTGCCCGGGGCCCGTCCCGATGTAGGGCACGCGATGCGGGCGCGCCCGTACGCCGTCCGCCCGGACCCGCCGGACGATCAACACTGCCGGCTCGGGCCGGTCATCCACGTCGGGCACCCACCCCTCACCAGACGCTGATCCCGGCCTGCGCGCGTACAGCTCGCCCATGTCACCATGCTACGACCACCCAAACCACGACGAGCCCAAGGGGTGATCAAGGTGTTCTGGTCGAGGATGGTCGACCGGGAAGGTCCGCCTATGACGCCAGGTAGTGCTCCAGGGCGTCTCGCACGAGATGGGAGACGCTGCGGTGCTCATCTTCAGCCCGTTGGAGCAGTCTGCTGCGAAGCTCGTCCGGCACGCTTAGCCGAAGTTGAGGTGACCGGGCACCGGAGCGCGACAGTGAGGGACGCCCCCGCCCGGCACGCTCAAGGATCTCGGTGGCCAACTCCTCTGCTTTGGTTTCGGTGAGCCGAGTGCCGTCCGCCAAGCGGACCTCTTGCTTGTCGAGGTCGATCGTGCCTCGGTCTCTCACCTGCTCATCGTGGATCCGTGCCGACTCGGTCATGAAGCGCCTCCTTTCAGCGCGGTAGGCATGACGTGGATCACCAGGTACAAGCCCGGTAGGACCACAGCGACGACTTCCAACTCCAGGCCCCGATCGTCGGGCCCGACCCACAGAAGCCCCTTGCTACCGTCCGCGGTGGTGATGGCGATGGGTTCGACGGTGTTGATGACATGGCGAGCATGAGCCCGGCCGATCCGGTGCCTGCGGCTCGACTGCGTCCAGGCCAACTCCACACGGAGACATTGTAGAACCGAGAAACCCTGAGTACAACGCCACGAAAGAGGTCAACGTGGCGATCGTCCACACTCGGTCGCACCCAACCGTCCTCTCCAACGGGGCTCCGACGCGCCGGAAGGGGAGCCGCATACGGAGCAGCGGGGGCGGGTATGCGGGGAGCGCGGCCGGCGTCCCGCAGGGGTGTGGCTTGCGGGACGCCGAGCGGGTCACCACCCCGCTCAAATGGCCGAGGCGAGCGTGCTGTCGTTGCCCAAGGCTCGGTCTCGTTCGCGCTCGATGGCTCGGTAGACGGTGGAGTGGGCCACGCCGAAAAGCTCGGCCACCTCGGCGGTGCTGTATTCCCCGCTGCGGACCAGCGAGACCAAGTGGGCTTCCTGACGTCGGCTGAGCTTGGGCTGCTTGCCGCGCAGGTGCCCTTTGGCCTTGGCGACCTTCATCCCCTCACGGGTACGTAGCCGGATCAGGTCGGCCTCGAATTCGGCGACCATGGCCAACACGTTGAACAGCAGTCGGCCGACCGCGTCGGTCGGGTCGTAGACCGACCCACCGAGGCTGAGGCGAACCGAGCGGTCGGTGAGCTCGTCCGCGATCGAGCGGGCGTCGGGCAAAGAGCGGGCGAGGCGGTCGAGCTTCGTAACCACGAGAGCGTCGCCAGCGCGTCGCGCTGGGCGGTCAGGTCCTGGGCGTCGGTGAAGCAGCGCGCATACCCGACAAGTAGGGCGCTCAACGCGTACCTCCTTTGGGTTGGCCGGCCCGGGCGGAGCCCCCAGTCGCCGGCGGCGGCCGCAGCCACCAGCGCTGGTAGTACACTGTGGCCTAGTGTGTAGTACGTGGTGGAGTGGGAGGCGGTGGAGTGGGATGAGTCCAACGAGGCTCACGCCACCCGCCATGGCGTGAGCGTGGCCGAGATCGAACAAGTACTCGCCGCAAGACCGGTGTTTCGACCCGACCGGCGAGGCAGCGGTGACTACCTCGCCGAAGGTGTCACCGACGGTGGCCGACGGGTTCGGGTGGTCGTGGCCCACGACCCCGCTCGGCGAGTGATGCGGCCGATCACCGCTTGGGAGCTGAGATGACCGACCGCCTTGAACCCAGCTCCGAGGCCGAGCGCGCCGAGGAGCACTGGGCCCATCGAGACGACCAGGATCGCTGGGGCGAGCCCGTCGAGGCCAGAGGACCCGAGCCGCTGTCGGTGATGGTCTCAGCCCGCTTCAGCCGCGCCGAGGCCGATCAGCTCGCCGCCGCCGCCGAGGCCGCCGGGATGACCCGTTCCGCCTTCGTCCGCCAGGCCGCCCTGTCTTCGGCGGGAGGCAAGGTCGTCGATGTGGCGCGGGTGAGACGCAGCGTCGACGAAGCCGAACGCCAACTCTCCGCCGCCCGCGAGGCGCTCGGCTGAGGGCTCCGGA
>JAKADK010000057.1 GCA_021820665.1 Actinomycetes bacterium
GGCGGTTGCTACGGGTTGCAGCTCGAGCATTCTCCAGGGTCGGCGTGATCCTCAGGGGAGACGACAGGCCGGGTCTCCCGGTGCTCGCAGACCAGACAGCCGTCGATCTCGGCTCGGGGACGGGCCACCTCCGTGCCGCACCACGCGCAGGGCACGCCGAGGACGACGTCGATGCGACCCCAGCCGGGCGCGCCGCAGGCCGGGCACCGGGCGGCGATCCGGCCGGCGAGACGCTCGGCGGCGGCGGCGATGACGGCTCGTCTTGAGGGACAGGTGTGGGCCCGGAGGTCGGTCTCGACACGGGCCAGGCCATCGTGGGCGACAGCGGCGCACTCGGCGATGGCGGCCGTCAGCTGCTCGGTGGAGGAAATGCCCTTGTGGATCGGGTGCATCGCGCCGATGTTCGGCCGGACGATGAGCTGGTGGTCGGGAAAGCCGGCCTCGGCGAGGAACGTTCCGAGGTCGTCGCCGGCTCCCACGCTCGTCGAGGCCGCAACGACATCCCAGCTGGAGTGGGCTTCCCACACGACGATCCCGTTGTCGTCGTCGACGAGGACGACGATCTCGCGGTCGGCGGTCACAAACGGCATCGCGGGGTCCGGGCCGATGCTCCCCTCGGAGGCCAACCCGATGACATGGCCGGTGGCGCTCATCCCGAGGCGCGCCTTTGCGATGGCGGTCTCGAGTGGCGGCCCCGGGCGGGGGATGTCGCCAGTGAAGGTGCCGAGAGCATCGGTGTCGACCGCGACCGCGTCGACGCGCAGGCCGACGGCCTTTTCAATCGGGGGAGCGATGAGGGGGAGCTTCCCGTGCTTGGTGGCAAGGACGGCGACCAGGCCGGCGTAGGGGTGGTGTGCCTGTTGCCACCTGTGGGACGGGCGGACCACCGCAGCTTGGTTCCTGGTCTCCCCGCCGCGCTCCGGGGCGCCAGCTGTCCGTCGTCCCACGACCCGATCGTAACATACTACCGAAAGAGACTTCGTGTAGTAGTCTTCGTATCGGAGGGGCTCGACATGCCGAGCGGTCCTCGGGGGCGGCCCGAGGGCGCGGCGTCAATGGCGGAGCCGCAGGCGTTGCACGATCGCCGCCGGCGATTCCGCCAGCCCGGCCGCGAGCAGGTGGGCATCGCCGCTGACCAGCGAGATGCCGAGCGCCTCGGCCGCGGCGGCCCATGCCGCGTCGTAGAAGGTGAGCCGGTGCCGTTCGCCGAGCAGCGCCGCCTGACGCAGCCAGTCGGCGGCCATCGCCAGAGGAGGGCCGCAGATGACAACGAGATCTGCCAGCTGGTCCGCGACGTCGGATGCGCCCCACCCGAGCCCACGGAGAAGGACATTGCCCATTTCGTAGAGCCCCAGATCGATGAGACGAGCCTCGACCTCGCCGGCTTGCGTCGCGTCGCGGACGGCGCGGGCCTCGGCAAGCTCGGGCTCACCCTCGGTGTGGAACCATTTCACGAGCACCGAGGTGTCGACCAGGAGCGTCGTCACCTCCGGGTATCTCGATCGTTCCGGACCAGCTCGGCAGCGTCGAAGCCTCCCGCCGAGCGGAACCGTCGCTCGGAGCGGGCAATGGCCTCGGCCACAGCTGCGGGGTCACCGCGGGCCAGCTCTCTGCGGGCCGCGGTTGCAAGTAGCGCACTCCGGCTCATCGACCTCCGTCTCGCCTCCGCGTCGAGATCACGGACCAGCTCGTCGGGGAGTGACACCATGACTTTGGACATACCTGTATTATAGCTACTAGTAAAGCTAGTCAGCGGCTACCGGGGCTGACGATCAGCCGGACCCGGACCCGGAGCTGACGTTGATCGTCGGGCCGGTCGGGACGCAAGTGCCGGTTCGACGGGGCCGGGCTCGGTGCCGATCCGACGTGGCGATGTCGCCCTCCCGGGTCACCGCCTGGCGGCTCGAGCCCGCCACCGAGCGTCGTTGGCGTGAGGCGAGGGGGGCTGCGCCTCGCGGAGCGCCTGGAGCTGGTCGATCGTGAGAGCCGGCTGCTCGGGCGGGGTCGGCTGGGTACGGGAACCGACCAACCCGTCCAGGATGATGACGAGGTAACGCCTCCAGGCGGTGCTGCTCACCACCGAGGTGGCCGTGCCGAGCTCGGCCAGCATGTGCTGGATGAGGGCCAGGTCGCTCACGGTGAGATCGGACCGAGCACGTCCGCTGGCCCGGGCGTGCTCGACCAGGGCCTCGGCCGACGGGAGGACCCGCTCGCGCAGCTGCTGGATGGAGCCGGGGCCGGGGCTGTGCTCGATGAGCTCGGCGAGCGCCCGATCGGCGACTTGGCGGGCGGTCGCTCGGTCGAGGTACCACACGAGCGCCTCCCATCCGTCGGCCATGGCCACGGCCGTCTCCAGGTCGGCTACGTAGGCGGCCAGCCGGTCCTCGAAGAGTGCCTCGACGAGGTCGGTGCGGGTCGGGAACCGCCGGTAGAGGGTCCCGATGCCCACCCCCGCGCTCATGGCGATGTCCTCCAGCGGGGTGGCCAGGCCGTGCTCGGCCATCAACCGGCCGGCGGCTTCGAGGATCCTCTGCCGGTTCTCCCGGGCATCCCGGCGCAGCACGTGGGACTCCGGGACGCTCGCGCCGGTTTGTCGGGGCGCGGTGGTCCGGCGGAAGCGCCCGCGTGTCGTGGCAGGAACCCTGGTCACGGGATCTCCGCTGTCTCCGGTGTGGCCATGCTGGCGATCGCCGCCAGGGTGGCGGGTGAGGAGGGCGCGATCGGCCCCCGGGTGAAGAGCAGGGCGGCGATGACCGCTCCTCCGGCGAACACCCCGCTCGCGACCCAGAAGGCGAGGTCGTCGCCGTGCACCGACGCCGCGGCCTGGGCCGCCTTGGAGATGCCGTGGGCGGCCAGGTATGCGGTGGCGGCGGAGGCGGCCAGGGTGTTGAGCAGGGCCGTGCCGATGGCGCCACCCACCTGCTGGCCGATGTTGGGCAGCGCCGACGAGACGCCGGCATCGCTGGAACCGGTATTGGCCGTGGCCACGTTCATGGCAGCGCCGAACACCAGGCCGAGGCCGACACCGATGACGAGCAGGCCGGGCAGGACGACCCCGGCGTAGGTGGAGCCCACCCGCAGCTGGGCGAAGATGACGAGGCCAGCCGCCGACACCGCCATACCGATGGCCACCATCCAGCGTGCCCCGAAGCGGGGGAGCAGACGGGCCGTGCCGGCTGCGGACACGAGGACCAGCACGGCGAGCATGGGAAGGAACGCCACGCCGGACATCAGGGGGGAGAACCCGAGGATCAGCTGCACGTAGTAGGTGAGGAAGAGGAACACTCCGAACATCCCGATTCCCGAGACGAGGATGACCAGGTTGGCCGCTCCGCGGTTCCGGTCGGCGAGGACGCCGAGGGGGAGCAACGGTCGGGCGCTGCGGCGCTCGATGGCGAGGAACGCTCCGATGAGGACGACCCCGCCAGCCAACAGGACGATCGTGACGGGACTCGACCAGCTCCGTGTGTCGGCCTCGGAGAAGCCGTAGACGATGGCGACCAGCCCGGCCGCCCCGGTGACGACGCCCGGCCAGTCGAGTGCGACGTCCGGCTTCCGCTCGGCCGGCGGGAGGAATGCCAGCGCCAGGACCAGGGCGACGACACCGATCACGTCGTTGACGTACATGCACCAGCGCCAATCTAGGTACTCGGTCAGGGCGCCACCGAGAATCAGGCCGACGGCCCCACCGGCGCCGGCGATCGCCCCGAAGATGCCGAAGGCTTTGCCGCGTTCAGCTGGATCCGCGAACGTGGTCGTCAGCTGCGAGAGGGCGGCAGGGGCGAGCAGGGCACCGAACACACCCTGGACGGCCCGAGCGGTCGCCAGCATGACGAAGCCGGTCGCGGCCCCGCCGACGGCCGAAGCCAGGGCGAAGCCGACCATCCCGACGATGAGGACACGTCGCCGTCCGAGCAGATCGGACAGCCTGCCCCCGAGCAACAGCAGGCTCCCGAAGGCCAAGGCGTAGGCGGTCACGATCCACTGGCGGTCGGCGGTGGAGAAGTGTAGGGCCCGCTGGGCGCTCGGGAGGGCGATGTTCACGACGGTGGCGTCGAGCACCACCATCAATTGCGCCACCGTCACGGTGGTCAGGATCCACCAGCGCCGGTTGTCGGGCTCGCCGAGGTTCGCTCCGGCGAACCGAGACTGCTCGGGCGCGATGGCATCGAATGACATCAGAAGGGGCTCCGATCTCGCCGTTATCCGGAGGATGTTCCTCCACTTCGTCGGACAGTGTACCCACCAAGCGGAGGAGTGGCTTCCGCTTTTGGCGGGATGTGGAGGAGGTGATCCAGCTGAGGCCGGCTCAGGCGGCCTGGGCGCGCCAGCGCAGGGCCGAGGTCGCCTGGACGCGGCAACGGCCCCCGCGGGGGTAGGGCGGGGGCCGTTGCCGGTGGGGGGTGGTGCCCCGTCCTCCTACCCCCCCGGGGATGGCGTGAAACCTCCGGGTTCGTCAGGTCGGCTGCGCAGCTCGGCCGCGGCGAGCTCGCTCATGGGGGCGGCCCGCCGCTCAGCCCGGGAGGAGGCGGGGCGGTGCCGACACCGCCGGGTTCGCCTGGTTCGCCGGGAGCAGGGTGTGCCACGAAGACGAGACCCTCGTCACCACCGAAGGCACCACGATCGACCCGGCGGTGGCGATGCCCGTGGCTGCCCCGGCGATGGCCCACGCCACGGGACCGAGGGGCGTGCACCCGAAGAACTGACTGACCCCCGGAGTCTGGACCGCGGCCACGAGGACGGCGCCGGACCCCAGGGCAGTGGCGATCACGAGGGGACTGTGCGAGCCGGCGACCATCGTCTGGGTGAGCTGGGTGCCGACCAGTGCCGCCAAGGCGATCGTCGAGGCCCGCCTCCTCCTGCCGGTGGCCCGGGCCACGAGCCAGGCCCCCGTCGCTCCGCCGGCCGTCGTCGCGGCGCGCAGCGCGATCTGAGCGGTGAGGGATCCACCCAGGGATGCGTCCGGGCCCTCGTGGAGGAGGGACGCAGGGCTCCGTCCCGCCGGAGGCCGCAACGCGATGGCCATGGCCGGAGCCAGGTCGGTGAGCAGGTTGACGAGGAGGAACTGGCGGGCTCCGAGGGCGGTCGACCCGGTGACCGCCGCCGTGGCGATGCTGAAGGCGACCTCTCCCATGTTGCCGCCGATCAGGATGGCCAGGGCGTCGCGTACCGACGCCCACATCGCCCGGCCCTCGACGATGGCGTCGACGAGCGTCTCGATCCGATCGTCGAGCACGACGAGGTCGGCCGCTTCCCGGGCGGCCGGGGCGCCTCGGCGGCCCAGGGCGATGCCGACGTCGGCCAGGCGGATGGCCGGGGCGTCGTTGGCACCGTCACCGGTCATCGCCACCACCCGGCCGGCGCGTTGGAGCGCCCCGACGATGCGGACCTTGTGGGCAGGGGTCACCCGGGCGAACACGGAGGTCGCGTCGGCGGCGACCTCGAGCGCGGCATCGCTCATGGCGTCGATGTCGGGCCCGGTCAGCACCGGTCGTGACCCGAGGATCCCGAGCTCCTCTGCCACCGCCCGCGCCGTGCTCGGATGGTCGCCGGTGATCATGGCCACGCGGACGCCTGCTCGTCCCAGATCGGTCACGGCCGCCGCCGCCGTGGGCCGCACGTGGTCGGCCAGCGCCACGAACCCGAGCAGCTCGAGGTCCGACACCCGGGCGTCGACCAGGAGGCCGCCGTCCCGTGCCGGTCGCTCGGCGACCGCCAGCACGCGCAGGCCTCGCCGTGCCAGTCGCTCGACCTCGCCCTCGAGCGTTCGGAGGACCCGTCGAGTGACGGGGACGGCGCCCGAGGGTCCCCGCCACGTGGTGCATCGGGGAAGGATCACCTCGGGAGCGCCTTTCGCCGCCACCGAGGGTCCGTCCCTCCCCGTCCCGACGACGGCGTGGAAGGCGCGGTTGGACTCGAAGGCCAACTCGCTCCCCTGCGTCCAGCCGTCGCGGTCCACCCCCGCCGATTGCGCGCCGTCGACCACCGCCCGGTCGGTGGCGTGCCGGAGCACCTCGTCGCCGTCGTCGGGTGGGCTGGCGCGGAGCGCGGTGCACAGCACGGCCCGGCCCCGCTCGCCCAGTGCATCCGTTGGCTCGTCGGTGACCCCGTCGGACACCCGTTGGACGGCGATGTGGCCGGCGGTCAGCGTTCCGGTCTTGTCGAAGCACAGGGTGTCGATCCGGCCCAGGGCCTCGATGGTCCGGGGGTTGCGCACCAGCGCGTCCCGCGTGGCGAGCCGCCGGGCCGCCGCCAGCTGCGCCCCGCTGGCCAGGAGGGGAAGCCCTTCGGGGACGGCCGCCACCATCAGGCCGACCCCCGAGCTGATGGCGCGCCGAGGTGTCACCCCGCGGGCGATCCCCAACCCTGTCACCGCGGCTCCGCTGGCGACGGTCACCGGAACGGTCAGGCCGGTCAACGTGGTCAGCCTGGCCTCGACACCGCTCGGTGGCGGCTCGGGAGCATCGGCAAGACCCCGACGAGCCTCGGTGGCGCTCCCGACGGCCACCACGACGGCCAGAGCAGAGCCAGTGACCATGGTCGTTCCCTCGTAGAGCATGCAGTGGCGATCGGCAACCGCCACCCCCGGCGTGGCTGTGGCGTGCTTGGTGACCGGGAGCGACTCCCCGGTGAGCGAGGACTCGTCGACCTCGCAGGAGCACGCCTCGAGGATCCGGCAGTCGGCGGGAACCTGGTCCCCTGCCCGGAGCTCGAGCACGTCGCCGCGGACGACCCGTTCCTGGCGCACCTCCTGACGGGTGCCGTCGCGGCGTACCCCGACGACACCGGCGCTGGCGTCGGCCAGGCGCTCCAGGGAGACCTCGGCCCGCAGGCGCTGGGCGGCGCCGATGGCGGCGTTCACGCCGGTCACGCCGGTGACCAGGACCGCATCGGTCACCGACCCCACCGCCGCCGACAACCCGGCTCCCACGGCGAGCAGCGGGGTGATCGGGTTGGCGAGCTCGGCGACGACGGCATGGCCGAGTCGGGACATCGCCGAGCGGTGGGGGTGCGGCGGTTCGAACCGCCGCTCGGCCTCGCCGGTGCTCAGGCCGTCCGGGGAGCTGTCGAGTGCGTCGACCACCTCAGCAGGGGTCAGCTCGTGCCACGGTTCCGGCCTCGGTGGGAGGGAAACTGTCCGACGTCCGGCGGCTCGGGCCGCGACCGTCGAGCTCGCCTGGGCCACGAACGCCGTCACGTTCACCGGGAGCGAGGCTCTTCGGGCTGCAGATGCCGGGAGCCCGGCCACCGCCCACGCAGCACCGATCCCCGAACCGGCCAGCGACAGGCCGGCGCTGTTCCGGCTCACCGACCGTGCCGCCCGGACCGCCTCGATCAGATAGAGCGCGGGGCGGAGGTCATCGCCTCCCAGCAGGTGGGCATCCCACGGCGGCTCGACCCCGGTTCGGGCGACGCCGAAGCCGCAGTCCGCCGCGGCCAGGGCACCCCGGCCGGCGGAGCCTGAGATCAGCAGGACGACTCCACCTCCAGCCTGGAGCGCTCGGACGGCCCGCCTCAGGCGTTGTCCTCCTGGCGTACCCTCCACCCCGAGCTGGTGGCGCACCGAGCGGTTCCCTCCGGCGACGAGGACGGCGAGCCCGGAACGACGCGACGCGGCGATGAGCGCAGGTACCGACGGGTCGAGGTCGGCCTGGACGGCGGCGAGGGCGACGACGTGGTCCTGGCGGGAGAGCGCCAGCACGCCTGCGCCTTCCCGACTGAGCTGGCGAGCCCGCGAGGCGACTCCCCTTTCGGCGGTGGTCCCGGGCCGGCCGAAGGGTGCCAGGTGCCACCGTCCTCGACGACGGGAGGCGAGGGGGTCCCTGGCGTCGAAGAGGCTCTCGATCCGGGAGGTGATGGTCCGGAGGTCGGTGTCCGGCCCGGGTGCCCGGCCGTCCGACCGCCTGCCGCCGACCGTCTCGATCGAGGCGATGGAGGAGGATCCGGTGCGCAGCACGTCCGCGTCGAGCAGCACCGTGTCCACCCGGTCCAGTCGCCGGAGCGCGGTGCGGTCCATGACGAGCACGCCCCGGTCGGCCAACATCCGCCCGGTCTGCGCGGCAAAGGCCTCACGTCCCAGCCGAGCAGCCTTCGGCACGCCGGCGACGAACGCGCTCGCTGCCAGTCGTGGCCGGCCCGTCGCCGCCAACGTCACGCCAAAGGCGGCCAGCGTGGCCATCGACGCCCGGTCGGTGTACCGCTCGATCGGGCCGCGGGGGAGGGGGATCGGCCGCGGCTCGCGGCGGATCGGGCCGAGGACGCCGTGGCGACGGACGGCGAGTGCAGGCTCACGGGCACGCCACAGCTCCCGCTGGGAGCGGAGCTCGCCGATCACCGTCCCCCGGTTGACCATGTCGACAAGCAACCCGGTCGGGCCCTGGGAGAACGCCTGACCGAAGGCGTTCGCCACGCCCAGCCCGACCTCGCTGGCGGCCGGCCCCAGGTGGTGGTCGAGGAAGCGACGGATCCGGGGCTCGCTCTCGGCCAGGGAGACGAGCGCGGCCAGCTCCGTGGGGAGCGGGGTGAGACTGAGGAGCTGGCCGAACGTGGAGACTCCCAGTCCGAACAGGTCGGCACCCAGCGCGATGGCGTTCCTGCGGAGTGGCTCGACGTCTCCGGGATGCTCGGGCCGTTCGTGCGAGAAGCGCTCATTGTGGAGGTCGTGTGCTTTCTCGACGCCCTCGACGGCGTCGAGAAGATCGTCGAGGTCGGCACCGTCGGGGTCGAAGGCGACGACCACGCGCCCCGTCACGGCATTCACCTCGGCCCATTGCACCGGGTCCAGCGATTCCAGCGCGTGGAGCAGGTGGCGGGTGAACCCGTCGGCGCCGGCTCGCCGACCACCCCGGATCTCGATGTGTGCTCGGCCGGGGCTCGACCACACGCGTCGCCGTCGCCGCCCGTTGGACAGCGCCGCGAGTGGCCAGCGGGCTGACGGTGCCACCGAGGTGGTGGTCATGCTTCCCCGGCGCCGAGGCCCCGGCGGGTCGGCGGTCCGATGGAGTGGCAGCCCGGTCGTCACTCCGGCATGACGGTGTCACGGTCGTCGCCGGCCCGAACCTTCTGCGCCGCGTGGTGCTCGAGCAGCGGATGGGAGAGCCCGAGCTCGGCCAACGTGCGCCCGGGGTGGCGTGGTTCGGCCACGTCCGGGGGTGCCCCGGGAGCCCTGAAGACGTAGAGGTTCCAGTACGGCGCCAGCGCGGCTGGCTCGATGTCGACGTAGAGCCGCTTCTCCACGTCCGGGCAGCGAACCATGCCCACCTCGGCGAAGCGCTTCGTCCACCAACCGAACGAGGCGATGGTGAGGTGGCCCTCGACGGGGTCACCCCGGGCATCTCGAGCCAGGTCCGCCTCGGGCACGGGCCCTTCGTAGGTCTCGCCCAGGGCCCGGTAGGCGTCGACTCGCTCGGGTCGGACCTTTCCCTCGAACCAGCCGCCCGGGCCCGAGCAGCTCGGTCCGAACGACGGGATGGTGGCGTAGAGGTAACCGCTGCACACCCGAGAGAGCTCCGCCACTGCCTCGGGCACACGAGCAGGTGGTAGGTGCTCGAGGGTCTCCAGTGCCGTGACGAGGTCGAAGGTTCCGTCGGCCCAGGGGAGCCCGGCGAACAGGTTCGCCACCCGCACGTGGCCGCGCGCTCCGGGCACGGCGTGGTCGATGGCGTAGGGAGAGACGTCGCAGCCTTCGGCCTCGACGCCCATCTCGCGGAGGACTTCGACGAGATGGCCGGTCGCGCAACCGACGTCGAGTACCCGGCGTGCCCGGAAGTTCCGCCACAGGAGCCAACCGGCGATGTCGGCGTTCGACGCCGTCCGGTCGTAGCGGGCATACCCTGATGCCCCCCGGCGGTCCCCCGAGGCGTCCCGGCCTTCGCCGAAATAGCTTCCCCCGTAGGTGGAATCGATGCTCTCGGCTCGGGCGGCGGCAAGGGCTCGACCCCGCTCGGCCGCCGTCGTCAGCTCTCTTCCGGCCACGCCCATCCAGGTGGCGACCCGGCGGTTGGCCGCGGCCAACTCCACTCCGGCCTGCCTCACCCGGCTGACCAGGGCATCGCGGTGGCGCATGGGCACCCGCCGAGGTTAGCTCGCACCGACGCGGCCACTCACTCCCTGTCGAGTGAGGGCCGCTCACGGACGGAGGCCGCCGTGAAGAGGGCGAGGACGGCCGACGCCGCCAGGAGCGCACCGGACGCCAGGAGGGCGAGGTCGAGGCCGTGGGAGAAGGCGCCGTAGGCAGCACCCACCACCTTGTCGATGATCACCTGGAGGGCGCGGTTGTTGCCTTTCTCGAACTTCGCCGCGTTCGCGCTGATGCTTCCGGTGGTCACGTCGGTGATGACCACGGATTGGAAGACCTTCGGTATGTGGAGCGCAGTGAGGCGCTTCACCAGTTGGACGGTCAGCTGCCCGTTCACGACCGAGCCCAGAATGGCGACCCCGGCGACCGCTCCCAGCTCACGTGCCGTGTTGGTGCCCGACGCCGCCATGCCGGAGTGCGCACCCGGCAGGGCGGTCAGCGCCGAGGACGTGACCGGCACGATGGCGATCCCGAACCCGATGCCGGCGATGGCGAGGGGCCACCCGATGGTGAGCGGCCCGGCGTGGGGGGTGATCACCACCTCGGTCAGGATGACCCCGGCCGCGGCGACCAGGCAGCCCACCACCATCGGCACCTTCGCCCCCACCGCCGCGACCCACCGCCCGGTGGCGAGGGCGGCGATCACCATGCCGGCGACGAGGGGGAGGAAGTCCAACGCCAACGTGTACGGGGTGGTCGAGCCCACCTCCTCCAGGTAGAGGGCCACGAAGAAGAAGATCGAGAAGATGGAGAAGTACGTGGTGAACGCCACGACGAGGGCGCCGGTGAACGGGCGCCGGGAGAAGTAGCGGACGTTCAGCATCGGGTTCTCGGCCCGGCGTTCGACGGCGACGAAGGCGATCAGGGCGAGGATCGAGATGGCGTAGATGGCGAGGATGGGTGACTTGATGTAGCCCGAGCTCTCCCCGGCGATGGTGGCGAACGTGGCAGACCCGATAGCGAGCGCGCCGAGGATGAAACCGCCGACGTCCAGCTTCGCCCGAGAGGGGTCGGCGCTCTCGGGCAGCACGATCGTGCCGGCGACGAACGCCACGGCGCCGAAGACCAGGTTGAACCAGAAGACGGCTCGCCACGACCACAGACCGACCAGCACCCCGCCGATGACGGGACCGAGGGCCAGCGCCAGCCCGGAGACCGCCGCCCACACGCCGAGCGCACGGGCCCGTCGCCGGCGCTCCGGGTAGAGGTGCCGCAGCATCGAGAGCGTGCCCGGTTCCGATGCCGCCGCGCCGATCCCCATGATCACCCGTCCGCCGACCAGCTCCGCGGTCCCCGTCGCCAGGGCGCAGACCACCGACCCGGCGCAGAAGACGGCCACCCCGGCGAGCATGACCTTTTTCCGGCCGAAGAGGTCGCCGAGGGTTCCGCACGTCAACATGAGACCGGCGAACGTGAGCGCATAGGCACCTACCACCCACTGGAGCGCGGCCACCCCGGCGTGGAAGCTGGACTGGACGTTGGCGAGCACGGCGCTGATGATCGTGTTGTCGAGGAACGTCAGGAAGAGGATGAGCGACAGCACGGCCATCCCGAAGTGGGTTACTGCCCCCCGCCGGCCCGTTCCCGCTCCTGACGCCGGCGATTCCCCAGGTGCCGACCCGTTCGTGGCCGCCCCCTCCCAGGCGGAGGTTCCCGGCGGCCGTGCCCGCCCTGACAGGACGAATCGCATACCTCACTCCCCGATCCGACGAACGGTCCCCAGCCAGGCACAGCGGAGTGCCCGTCCCACCCGGCTGCGACGTACTGCCCCTAACGTACCCGCCGCCCGGTCCGAGCCATGCACCTCCGCCGACGGCGGCATGGCGACCGGCCCGGTGCTGCCGGGCTAGTCGGTCGTGCGGGGCGTCATGTTCGACGACAGGGGAGCGGGGGCTCTCCGGGCCGTTGGTCCGTCGTCTTCGCCGCCCGTGGGGACGTTATCGGGAGCGCTGGCTGCGGGTGCCTTCCGCGGCTCCTCTTCGATGTAGCGAGTCAGTCCGCGCGAGACGTAGTTCCGGCCGTCGCCCTCGGCCCAGATGAGGACCGGGGGCAGGATGACCAGGGCGCTGAGCAGCGCCACCGCCACGTTGAGACCGACGATGATCCCGAAGCCGCGCAGGAGGGGCCACGGCGACGACGCGATGACGGCGATCCCGGCGATGGCGGTCGTGCCCGAGACCATGAAGGCCCGGCCCGTCCGTGACGCCGTCGTGGTGACGGCGTCACGCGGGTCCAGCCCCCGTCCTCGCTCCTCGACGAAGCGCAGGAGGATCAGCGAGGTGAACTCCGTGCACACCGCCACGACGAGCGGCCCCGACACGGCGGTCATGGGGCTCAGCTCCAGGCGCAACGCCCAGGCGACGACGGCCACGACCCCCACAGCGATCAGCACCGGGACGAGGGACAGCAGGGAGCGGATGAGGCTGCGGAGACGGGCGGTCAGGAACAGGCCCACCAGGATGATCGAGAGGTAGGTGAGGAGCTCGCGCGACTGGGCCAGGTTCTCCAGGAGGCCGACACCGACCACGGCGATGCCCCCGGGTGCCTCGGTGATGCCGTGGGGCGGGTGGATGTTGTCCTGCAGGTCGGTGACGACCGGCTGGAGCTCGCCCAGCGTCGTCGTCTTCGACTCGAAGACGATCCCGAGATCGTGACCACCATCGGCGACGAGTGTCCGCTGGATGTCGGGTGGAGCAATGTCGTAGAGGTCCTTGACGAGGGCCCCGGTGGGGGGCACGGGAGCCGCCCCCGGCACGGCGCTGAACTCATAGGCGATGTTGTAGAGACCGGTCCCCTGGTAGAGGAGGCTCGGGTACTTGGCGTACAGGCGGTTCGAGAGCGTCGTGACGTAGTCGGCGGTGCTGTTGGAGTACGGACGGTTGGTGTGGACCAGGACACCGAGCTCGTTGTCGGTGCCGATCCCGGCCCGGAGGGAGTCGATGTTGTGGACCACGGCGGCACCAGGGTCGATCCACTGGAGCGGGTCGGTCTGGAGCTGGATCCGCCCTTCGACGGCCAGGCCCCCGGCGAAGATCAGGATGCTGACGATGGCGAAGGGGAGCGCCCACTTCGCCGGGAGGCTGCCCAGCCACACGACCAGGCGGCTCAGCCGTCCTTTCGAGAAGTCCTTTCCCTTCGTCGGGGACTTGTGCTCACGGATGCCGAGGATGGCGAGCGGACCCACGATGCTGCAGACGCAGACGGCCACGATGCCGATGATGAGGAGCCACCCGAACTGGCGGATCATCGGGACCTTGGCGAAGAGGAGGGCGATGAACGCGAACACGGCGTCGAAGGTGACCACGAGGAGCGCTGGGCCCAGGTTCCTGGCGGTGGCCTGGACGGGGTGGTCGGCGCGGTCGAGCACCACCTCCTCCTCGACGCGCGAGTGCATCTGGATGGCGTAGTCGATCCCGACACCGAGGAGGACCGGGAGGCCCGCAATGCTGCCGAGGGTGAGCGGCACCCCGAAGTACCCGGTGACACCGAAGGCCCAGATCAGTCCGACGGCAACGATGAAGAACGGGAGGAGCCGCCACCGGACCGTGAACATCAAGAGCAAGATGAGGACCATGACGCCGGCGGCGATCGCCCCCAGCGTGATGAAGCCGCCCTTCAGGTAGTTGTTGATCGTCCGCAGCAGCGCGGGGACGCCGGTCACCAGCGTGGTGGCGTGCTGGAAATGGAGGTGGCCGACGATGTCCTGCACGGTGGCCGCCGCCGCCGATTCCTGGGCGATGGTGAGGTGGCCCTTCAAGAAGACGATCATCGCCGCGTGCTGCGGGTTCGGGAAGAACGCGAACACGGCAGTTCGCATCGATCCGTTCGGGTTGTGGACGAGGAAATGGATCCATGCCGGATTGGTGAGGACCTGCTTGGCGGGCGGCAGGAGGGCCAGGCCCTGGAGGAGCGCGGCCAGGTTGTCGGCTCGGGCGGTGCGTCCCGCCGCCGTCGGGTCTCGGGCCTCGGCCGACAACAAGATGCGGCTGGCCAGGCTGGACGTCACGATCCCACCGGGTCCGGACGCCGACATCCGGCTTGCGAGCTGGATGGCGTCGAGCGGGGTGAGCACGCTGAAGACGGTCGGGTCGCGGTGGAGCCTGGCCTCCATCGTCTTGAACGCGGCGATGTTGTGGGGCGTGAAGAGATCGTCCACGGTGGTGCCGGGACGCATGGTGAACATCGTCACGATGGGATCCCCGCCGAAGAGCTTCTCGTAGGCGTGGTTCTCGATCTGCGCCTTGTCGTTGTTGTTCAGATAGCTCGCGTTGGAGGTCGTGAACGTGAGCTCGGTGATCCCCAGGCCGAGCACGATGGTCAGTGCCAGCCCGATGACGGCGACGGTCCCGGCCCGCCGCCCGAGGTGGAGGCCGAGCCACGACCAGGCGTTCCGGAACTTCATGGCCGCCCCCCCGCTCCCCGGGTTCCTGCGCCTCGAGCTCCGACGCCCGCCCTTGGGCCCGAGGCAGGAACGCGCCCGCCAGCCCCCCTGTGCTGCTGATGCATCGCCGTCTCCCCCACGGGTGCCCGGGCGAGACGGACCTCGCCTCGCCGAACGCTGCCACTGCCGCTCACTGCCTGTACCGGAGCTCCACTGCGTGCACCGCCGGTCACCGTCCCGCTTGTGACCTTCAGACAACCTCTCCGATCGGTAAGACAATGTACCGTGCTCCACGGTTGTTGTCACGGGGTAATTTCGAGCGGCCGGGTGGGGGTGGACAGGCCCCATGTTTGGTCGGTTCCCCGCCGGGGTAGAGCCCCGCGGACGGACCGATCAGGAGGGACGGCCATGGAAGAGCGAATCTTGCGGGGCGGATCGATCGTCGGCGAGCCCATCGGCGGCGCCGGTGCACCGAGGAGGTACGCGGCCGGTCGGGTGTGTGCCCACGAGGGCTGTGGGGCCAGGCTGTCCACCTACAACAGTTCGAGTTGCTGTGCGTTGCACGACCTGTCGGCGATGGCGTCGAGCCCGCCGCGCGGGCTCATCCGGAAGACTCGTTCCCAGCCGGTGTCCCGGCGGATGACCAGGGTCTGAGCCCGGCCTGGCGGCTGGTCTGGATGCCCTGGGTGCGTCGAGGCGGCGCCGGTGGTCACCCGCCGGTGCCGGTCGCCCGTGGAGCCCGTGCGGGGCATGCCCCGTTTCGCTACGGTGGCCCCGCTCGCATCACCCAACCCGGCGATCGGAGGCAGGCTCGTGTCCACGCACGCTGGCGGAGCGGACGACTCGGCTGGGTCCTGTGGTGGCGTTGTGTCGCCGGGCATACCGGGTCGGCGCGGCGCGCCCGAGCCGGGGCTCGGGGGGAGTCGCGGATCCGGGGGCACTGAGGACCTCCGCCTGGTCCTCGGGGCGGCCGGCGTGGGTACCTGGCGGTGGGAGCGGGCCACCGGACGCCTGGAATGGGATGCCGCGCTCCATCGGATCTTCGGGTTGGCCGCCGGATCGTTCCCGGGGCGGCTCGAGGACTGGCTGGACCTGGTCCACCCGGACGACCGTGCGCGGTGTCGCGAGGTGGTGGGTGCAGCGGTCCGGGAGGGGCACGGCTACCGGCTCGAGTACCGGGCTGTCCCTCCCGGTGGTGCGGTGCGCTGGGTCTCTGGGTCCGGCGGCGTGCTCGCCGATCCCACCGGCGCGGTGATCGGGGCGACCGGTTGCACGGCGGACATCACCGAGCGGGTGGCCACCGAGCAGGCGCTCCAGGCCAGCCTGGCCCGTGAGCGGTGGTTGCGCGAACGCCTCGAGTTCCTGGCGGGGATCAACCTGGTACTGAACGAATGCGACACCCGGTCGCAGATCGTGCGGCGGGTGACGCGTGCAGTGGTGCCCCGGCTCGGCGACTGGTGCGCCATCTGTCTTGTCGACGAGTCGACGGCTTCGCCGACCTTCGAAGTGGCCCACGTCGACCCGGCCATGGTCGCCTTCGTCGCCGAGCTCCGTGCCCGGTTCCCCTACGACTCCCAGGCGCCGGGAGGGATGGCGGCGGTCGTCCGCACCGGGGAGCCCGAGATGGTCGTCGACATCGACGACGGGCTCCTCGACCGCATCGACGTCGATCCGGAGGTCGTCCGGGTCGTCCGCCAGCTCGGCCTGCGGTCGTCGATCATCGTTCCCCTCGCCAAGCGCGGTCGCGTGCTCGGCGCGATGCAGTTCGTCTCCACCGGAGATCGGCTCTACGACTCCGACGACCTGGCGTTGGCGCGAGCCCTCGCCGGGCGGGTGGCGTCGGCCCTGGAGAACCGGCGTCACGGTGACGAGCAGCGTCTCATTGCGCAGACGCTTCAACGCAGCCTCCTTCCCGAGGAGCTTCCCGAGGTCGCGATCGCAGACCTGGCCGTCCGGTACTGGGCGGCGGGAGAGGGCGTCGTCGGCGGGGACTTCTACGACGTCTTCGAACTCGACAGCGGCGCGACCGCCTTGGCGATGGGGGACGTCTGCGGGCACGGCCCGAGAGCAGCGGCAGTCACCTCGTTGGCGCGCTACACGATCCGGGCCACTGCGTGGAACGGCGACGATCCTGTCTCCGTCCTCGAGCACCTCAACCGGGCGATGCTCCGGACCCGCCCCGACACGTTCTGCACCGTGGTCTACGCCGTGGCGACGCCGGTGGACGCGGGGATGCAAGTAGTGGTGGCGAGCGGAGGCCATCCCCTTCCCGTCGTCGTGCGCCGGGACGGCACGACCGAGCCGCTGGGCCATCCGGGCATGATCGTCGGCCTGCTGGAGGACGTGGCGTACCGGCCCGCGAGCACCGTGCTTGTCCCGGGTGACACGGTCGTCTTCTACACCGACGGGGCCACGGACCTCCCCCCTCCCGGCGATCTCGATCCGGACCAGCTCGCCGACCTCGTGGCCAGGGCCGTGGCAGTCACCTCGACGGTCGAGGAGGCGGCCAGCGTGATCGCCGACCGGCTCCTCCGCCGCGTCCCGCTGCCCGAGTGGAAGGACGACGTCGCGCTCCTCCTCCTGCGGGTGACCGGAACGGCGCGCACGGAGCGGCCGGTAGCCTGACCACCGGGGGTCACTCCGCGATGGGGATCTCGCACCAGACGATCTTGCCCGGATGGCCGTCGGGGCGCTCGAGGAGGACGCCCCAGCGGCTCGTGAGGTCGGCGACGATCGCCATGCCCCTGCCGCCGGGTTCCGTGGGGGAGACGTGGAGCTCGTGGGGCACGGCTCCGGGCTCGTTGTCGGCCACGGAGATGTGCAGCCGGTCCCTGTCTGCCGAGATCACCAGGTCGACCGGACCGCCGGCGTGGAGGAAGCCGTTCGTGACGAGCTCGCTGACCACGAGCGTGACGTTGGGCTCGATGGCGGAGAGGCCCCACTCAACCAGGGCTCGGCGTACCCGGGCCCGGGCTACCCGGGCGCCCGATGCATCGCCGGGGAGGACGACACGGAGGTGCGCGTTGCCGACCTCGGTCACCACGCCTCGGCTCCACGCCGCTCTCGCCGACGACGGGGTGCCCCGACCACGCCGCCCCTCGGCGTGTGTACGCGCCGGTGCCCGAGGGGCCGAGGTGACGTTCCGCCGTCGATCCCCCGGGCCGGGATCGTGGCGGCGCCGTGGACGGGAAGGGCGCTCATGTCCCGGAGCCTTGTGCGCACCGGCGGTGTTCACCTTGTTGCATCTCCGCCCCTCTCTCCCGCCTCTCGGCCGGTCTTGGCGCGCTCCCGACCCCTGTGCCGCCGTCCCCGACCCACCCCGAGCCGGAAACGAACTGGCCATGCCGTCTGACAACGTCTCTGCGTTCCGTACGGCATGGGCGCGGACACGCTCCCTCTACCCTTGCACGCCGACAGGTAAACGCGCCCGCCCGGGAGGGACAGGGGCCGTGCCCGCGCCCATGCCCGCGCACTGCCGGCCCTTGGCTCATCGGTCCGCCTCCGCCCGCGACACCGTGAGGCCGGCGTCCCGGCATGCGCCGAGGGACTGGCCGAGCCCGAAGGCGTCCAGCGGGCCGGAGGCACCGGCACACCGGGCGGCGCCCGTCGCCAGCTGGATCGACGCCCACGACAAGAGCTCGGCCGTGAGTTCGTAGGGGTTCACCGATCCCTCCAGTCGCACCGCCGGCGCCTCGTTGCCCGAGGCGTACGTGGCCACGGCGACGACGCGCGATCCCACCAGCGCACGCTCCTCGGCCGACGGTCCGACGCCGGTACGACGGGCCACGCCCCGGGCCGCCGAGGCGAGCAGGGTCTCTGCCGGCGGCAGGTGGCCGACGAGGGACGTGACCTGGGCGATCCCGCGGACGATCGGCGATGCCGCGCCGAACCAACCGAGATAGACCTCGACGTCGTCGATCCCGTCGGCGTACCTGGGGAGGAGGAACTGCTCGGTCCCGCCGATCGAGAAGGCGGGCAGGTGCCGATTCCCGACGCGGAAGGTCCGCTGCTCCGCACCGGCGCTGGCGGTGACGAGCTTCCCGCCCCGGTAGGTGTGCTGGGGAGCGGCGGTGGCGGCCAGCATGCTCGCAAGGGTGCCGCTGGAGGCGGCCGATCGCGGCCGCCTCCAGCGGTGGCGATCGCCGGTGCGTCCCGGGGACCGGGCACCCGGCAGGGGGAAGTAGCCGATGTCGAGCCGCCGGACCTGCTCGGTGGCGGCGTGGAGCGCGAGTGCCCCGGCGATGTTGCCGGGCACCCAGTCGGAGCCGAAGGCGGTGAGGAGCGTGGAGCCGGCGCGCTCCGCTCTCGGGCCGGCGACCTCGAACACGTGGCGGATGAACCCGGCCTCGCCTGTCGAGTCCACGTAGTGGGCACCGGCGTCCACGGCAGCGTCGAGGGCGGTCCGGCCGAGGAGGGTGAACGGCCCGACCGTGGTCACGAGGACGTCTCCCTGTTCGACCAGCCGGCGCACCGACGGCGGGTCCGAGGTGTCGGCGAGCTCGTGAGGCAGGCCCCCGTGGTCGGCGGCGAGCCGCTCGAGACGGCGCGCATCGCGCCCGGCCACAACCGGTGTGTGGCCGCGCCGCAGGAGGGCGCCGACCACCAGGCGACCGGTGTAGCCCGTCGCACCGAGGACCACGATCCGGCCGGCCATGGCACGACCCTAGGTGGCTGGTGTCTTGTGGGGTGTTCGGGCGACTGACTTTCGGCTGGGCGGCGGCTGGCCGGGGCTCGCGACCCGAGCTGCTCGGATCTCCGAACTGGCGAAGTATGGATTACGACGGGTTCGATCCGCGCCAGGAACGTCGAGGGCAGGCGCTCCTGGCCCCTCAGGGGTCCTCAGACCCCAGCCACGATCCATCCGCTGGGTGCTGAGCACACACCGAGAGTACCGAGCCGCGCCAGGTTGACGGCGGCGGCGAGGAGGCTGAAGTCGGCGGCGACTTTGAGTCGGCCGCGCACTCGGGCCCTGCGTCCTCCGTGCTTGCGCCGCATGAGATGGGCGATCTTGCGCTCGACCTTCGGCCGGGTGGCCCGATAGTCGGCGACCCAGCCGGGGTCTTGCTGGCGGGCCCGGGCTCGGGCGAGCGCTGCTTCGTTCGGGCCGACGGCGATGCTGCGTCCCTCCTTGGCCTTCGTGCACTGCGCCCGCATGGCACACGAGGTGCAGGCGCCTGCGAACTTGGCCATCCCGCCGCCGTCGCTATGGCGACGGATCGAGACGGTGACACCGGCTGGGCAGGTGACGGTGTCGGCTTCGAGGTCGACCACGAAGCGGTCCTTGGAGAAGAGCCCGTTGGTCGCGTTGGGCCTCTGGGTCTTGGCCCGGGAGTCAATGCCCGCATCTTCGAGACGGGACTGGAAGTCCCCCGTGCCATAGGCGTTGTCGCCGTAGACGGTCGGGGGTGCGTCCTCGTCGCGCTCACCCCCGTCGGTCGCTTCCTCGGAGTTCACCACCTGGCCATCGGATGGCGTTCTCTCGGGGCCGTCGTCGAGGCCTGCAGTGGCGCCTTCGAGCAGGTCGGCGATGAGGTCCTCAGCCACACTGGCATCGCCGGCGTTGCCGGGGGTGACAGCGGTGTCGGTGATGATCTCGGTGTCCGGATCCACAGCAACGTGACCCTT
>JAKADK010000153.1 GCA_021820665.1 Actinomycetes bacterium
GGGGCGCCAGCTGGCAGCGGTGACGGCGATGGGTGCGGACGCCGCCCAGGGCCGGTTCTTCTCCGGGCCGATGGATCCGGAGGCGGCTCGCTCGCTGGCGGGTGCCGGCACGGTGCCGCGCTTCTCGCGGACAGAGCCCCGGACCGTGATCCCGGTGGAACCCCGCCCGGGCCCGTCGACTCCACCGGACGCAGCGGGCTCGGGTGACGGAGCGGAGGAGCCCGCGCCCGCCGCCGATGGGGAGGCTCCGTCACCCGTTGACGGGGAGGCCGCTGCTGACGGAGCGGGGGAGCCCGCTGCCGCGACCTACGGTGGGGCGTCGAAGGCGACGACCTCCAAGAAGGGGACGGGGGCTGCCCGCCGGACGTCGACGAAACGGTCCGCCGGCAGCGCGGACGAGGAGGGTTGACCAGCTCGGAGGCCCACAGCGGCCCCCGTGGCACCCGCTTGGAGGCTCTCTTCGCGTGCTGTTTCTCGTCCGGAGTGGTCGATCCGCCGATTTGCCTGTATACCTCTGGCCGTGAAACTTGCCGTGATCGCCGAGTCCCGACCGGGAGAGACGCGGGTGGCGATGGTCCCCGAAGTGGTGGCCAAGCTCGTCGCGTCGGGCATCGAGGTGGCCGTCGAGTCCGGAGCGGGTCGTGCCGCCCGGTTCGCCGATGCCGACTACGAGGCCGCCGGTGCCGCCGTGGGCGGGGTCGAGGCCACCCTTGCCGGCAGCGCCGTGGTGGCGAGGGTGCAGCCCCCCACCGTCGAGGAGGTGGCCGCCCTTCCGGATGCGGTCTCCACGGTCAGCTTCCTCCAGCCGTTGGCGACGTTGGACGTGGTCCGGGCTCTGGGGGCGAAGGGGGCGACCGTCTACAGCCTCGACCTCCTGCCCCGGATCAGCCGGGCTCAGTCGATGGACGCGCTGTCGTCGCAGGCCACCGTGGCCGGGTACCGGGCCGGGCTCACTGCCGCCGAGCACCTGGCGAAGTTCTTCCCCATGTTCATGACGTCGGCGGGCACCGTGCCGCCGGCCCGGGTCCTCGTGATGGGGGCCGGGGTGGCCGGGCTCCAGGCCATCGCCACCGCTCGGCGGCTCGGGGCGGTCGTCCGGGCCTACGACGTGCGCGCAGCGGCGAAGGAGGAGGTCCAGAGCCTGGGCGCCAAGTTCGTCGAGCTGGAGCTGGAGGCCCAGGACGGCGCCGGCGGCTATGCCCGGGAGCAGTCGGCCGAGTACCTGGCCAAGCAGCGGGAGCTGCTGGCCAACGAGGTGGCCAACGCCGACGTTGTCATCACCACCGCCCAGATCCCCGGCCGGAAGGCCCCGGTCCTCGTGACCGCCGACATGGTGGAGCGGATGGCGGAGGGTGCGGTCGTCGTCGACATGGCGGCGGACTCCGGCGGGAACTGCGAGCTGTCGGTGGCCGGGCAGGACATCGTGGCGGGCGGCGTCACCATCGTGGGGATGAGCAACCCGCCGGCGTCGATGCCGACGCACGCGAGCTTCCTCTACGCCCGGAACATCGCCAACGTGCTCGGCCTCCTCGTGCACGACGGGGTGCTGTCCCCCGACTTCGACGACGAGATCGTGGCCGGCACGTGCGTGGTGCGCGACGGCGTGGTCGTCCACGCGCCGACGGCCGAGGCCCTGGGGCTGCCGGCCCCGCCCGGAGGATCGGCGGCCCCGCCCGGGGAGGACGCGGCCCCGCCCGGGGACGCCGACCAACCGACCACCGAGGAGGCAGGCTCGTGAGCACTGGCATCGTGGCGTTCCTGACGGTCTTCGTGCTGGCGATCTTCGTCGGCAACGAGGTCGTGTCGAAGGTGCCGAGCATCCTGCACACCCCGCTCATGTCGGGCAGCAACGCCATCCACGGCATCGTCCTCGTGGGGACGATGCTCGTGCTGGGCAACGCCCACGGGACCGCCCAGGTCACATTGGGGTTCTTCGCCGTCCTGCTGGCGTCGCTCAACGTGGTGGGCGGGTTCGTCGTGACCGACCGGATGCTCGACATGTTCAAGGCCAAGCCGGTCGAGCGGGCGGCGAACGGCGGAGGGAAGGGTGGCGGGAACGACGGAGGGAAGGGTGGCGGGAACGACGGAGGGAAGGGTGGCGGGAAGGGTGGCGGGGCGCCCGCGGACGGCGGGGTGCCGGGGAGCGGAGCGGCGTCGTGACCCTCGGCACGTGGAGAGACCTCGTCTACCTCCTGGCGGCGATCGGCTTCATCCTGGCGCTGAAGGGGCTCAGCTCGCCCCGGCACGCCCGCCGGGGCAACCTGCTCGGGGCGGCGGCGGCGCTGGTGGCGATCGGCTTCACCTTCTCGGACCCGGCGCTGCGCTCGAGCGGCCGCAATCTCGTCCTGGCCGTGGTGGCGATGGTGATCGGCACCGCCATCGCCGTTCCCGCGGCGCGCAAGGTGAAGATGACCGCCATGCCCCAGATGGTCGCCATCTTCAACGGTGTGGGCGGTGGGGCGGCGGCCCTCGTGGCGATGACCGTGTTCCTGATCGACGCGCCAGGAAAGCCGGCCGTCTACCGGATCGCCGAGGTCATCTTCGGCGTGCTGGTCGGGTGCGTGTCCCTGGCCGGCAGCGCCATCGCCTTCGCCAAGCTCCAGGAGCTCATGACCGGCCGGCCGATCACCTACCCGGCCCAGCAGGTGATCAACGCGCTGATCGGTCTCGTCATCCTCGGCCTGGCCCTGGCCACCCTGGTCACCGGTTCGACGCCCCTGCTCGTGGTGATGGCGGTGCTCTCCCTCGTGCTGGGCGTGATCTTCGTCCTGCCCATCGGCGGGGCGGACGTGCCGGTGCTCATCTCCCTGCTCAACTCCTTCACCGGCCTGGCTGTGGCCGCCTCGGGGTTCACCCTGAACTCCAACCTGCTGATCATCGCCGGTACCCTGGTCGGGGCGTCGGGCATGCTCCTCACCCAGATGATGAGCAAGGCGATGGGCCGGTCGCTCCCGAACATCCTCTTCAGCGCGTTCGGCTCGGTCGTCACGGCCGCCGGCGGGGCCGACGGCACGGGGGCGGACGCCCGTCCGGTGAAGGCGGGGACGCCCGAGGACGTGGGGGTCCTGCTGGCCTACGCGAACAAGGTCGCCATCGTGCCGGGCTACGGCCTGGCCGTGGCCCAGGCACAGCACACGGCCCGGGAGCTGGCCGACGCGCTGGCCGAACGGGGGGTCGAGGTGTACTACGCCATCCACCCGGTGGCCGGCCGGATGCCGGGCCACATGAACGTCCTCCTGGCCGAGGCGAACGTGCCCTACGACCAGCTGAAGGAGATGGACGACGCCAACCCGGAGATGGGCACCACCGACGTGGCCCTGGTGGTGGGGGCGAACGACACGGTGAACCCGGCGGCCAACAACACGCCCGGCAGCCCGATCTACGGGATGCCGATCGTCCACGCCGACCAGGCCAAGCAGGTCATCTTCCTGAAACGCTCGATGCGGCCGGGGTTCGCCGGGATCGACAACGAGCTGCTCTACGACCCGAAGACCACCATGCTCTTCGGGGATGCCAAGGAGACCCTGACGAAGCTGGTGGCGGCGGTCGGCTCGGCCTGACCGTCGTCACTGCGACTTCCGGCCGGACCTCCACTGCGGCCCGCAGCACAGGAACATCACGTATAGTGGTGATGAGAACGCAATTCGGTGTCAATAATTGCATCCGGTGCGGAATAGCTTCATGCTAGGGGCAGGCTGTCCGGGGAGTCCCGGCCGGCGGAGAGACGGAGTGGGACGAATGGGGCAGATCGTGGCTGTGTCAAAGGTGAAGCGAGTGCTGGCCGGCATGGGGTTGGCGGCGGCGGTGGCGATACCGGTGCTGGCCCTCCCGGGGAGCGCGTCGGCGCAGTGCTACACGACGTGCGCCCCCCCGAGCCACATCACGGTGGTCCCGCCGACGCAGCTCCCCTTCACGGGCGGTGCCGGGAGCCACGGGGGGGTGTCGACGACATCGTCGACGTCGCAGTCGAGCAGCCTGCCCTTCAC
>JAKADK010000058.1 GCA_021820665.1 Actinomycetes bacterium
GCGCGCTACCCCCTCATCACTCGGATCCGTTCGACCGCATGCTGATCGCCCAGGCCCGGGTCGAGAAGCTTGTCCTCGTCAGCGTCGACAACCGGTTCCCCCGGTACGACGTCGGGCTCCTCCCCCTCGCCATGCCTCCGGAGCAACCCGCCGCCGGTCGTCCATCTTGAGTATTTTCCCAGGTGGCGGCCGATTTAGGTGGCTGCAGGAGGCGGTTTCGGGGCAGACCGCACCGAAGGGGATCGCGTTCTGTGTAGAAACCTGTACAGTTAGGGCATGACCCGTACGACCACGTCCCAATTGTCTCTCTCCGTGACTGACGCTTCCTCGCGCGGCGTGGCAGCTCTGGTGCGTGAAGCTGAGCAGGGCAGGGACATCCTGGTGGAGCGCCGGCACCGTCCCGTGGCAGCGGTGATCAGCGTTGGTCGGCTCGAGGTTCTGAGGGAGGCCCAGCGGGACCTTCGTGACATTGGCCTCGTCTTGGCGCGAGCCGCCACCGACAGCGGCAATCGCACCGGACTTGACGACGTGATCGCCGGGCTCGGGTTCGACCGGGCGGAGTTGGAAGCTGAGCTCGAAGAAGACCTGGACGCAGGGCGCCCATGAGCCATCCTCCCCCGGCAGGAGGGACGTCGGAAGCCTCCTCTCGTCGAAGGGGAGGTCGACACGCCGACGCAAGCCAGGCGGACGTTCGCCTCACGGACCCTGCCGTCGAAGATCTGGATCGCCTTGCCCGGACCAACACCGAGGCAGTGCGGTGGGCCGTCAAGAAGCTGCTCCTGCTCTACCGTGACCCGGAGGCCGGCGTGCCCTTGCACAAGGAACTTGCAGGTTGGCGGAAGCTGGTGGTCGGAGATCGCGATTGGCGGGTGATCTGGCGGGTGACGTTCGACGGCTCTGGCAACACGATCGTTGACATCGCAGAAGTCTGGGCGGTCGGTGCGCGCAGCGACGGTGAGGTCTACGACGAAATGCGTTCGAGGGTGGCATCACTGCCCCAGAACCCCGCAACCATCCCTCTGGGAGACCTCGTCGATCGGTTCGAGAAGGTGATCAGCGAGCTCGAGATCCCTGACCTCCCGGTCATCGAGCCCATTCCCGATTGGTTGCGTGAAAGACTTTGTGCGATCCACGTCACAGAAGCTCAGATCGACGCGATGACCCCGCGAGAAGCGCTGGCACTTCTAGAAAAGCACTGGTCTCGTCCGCACTGACGGCCTGCTCGACGTGTCGTCCACCATGACCACCATGACCACCATGACCACCAGGACGATGCCGGTGGCAACATCCCACGCGACTTCACATCACGAGCACCCGCTCGTCGTCCCGCAGCTGGCACAGACGTAGCACGAACCCGCCCGCTGCATGGCATTGCCGCACTGGTAGCAGTACGGGGCGTCGCGCTGCTCGGCGCGGGCGAGCGGCTGAGCCCCCGGCTCCCGGCTCGCGGCGCCGACAGTCGCTCCTGTCGAAGACTGCCCACCCGGCGCACGGGAAGCTCCCGGCTCCGGGTCCCCGGTGCGACCGGCGCTGCGGGTCCGACCGGCGCTGCCGGCGGCACCCCCATCGATCAGACCGCCGGCGTTGCCGGCCTCCCCGGAGATCTCCTCGTCCCGCATCCCGCGGGACTCGGTCGCCAGCTCCTCCACACCGGGCAGCGTCGGCTGCATCCGCTCCGACGTCGACAGCACCCCGAGCTCGGCCCGCTCCTCCACGGTGAGGTAGTCGAGGGCCAACCGCCGGAAGATGTAGTCCACCAGGCTGGTGGCGATACGGAGGTCGGGATCGTCGGTGATCCCGGCGGGCTCGAAGCGCAGATTGGTGTACTTGCGCACGTAGGTCGCCAGGGGCACGCCGTGCTGGAGCCCGAGGCTCACCGAGATGGAGAAGGCGTCCATGATCCCGGCCAGGGTCGACCCCTGCTTCGAGACCTTCATGAACACCTCGCCCGGCCGGCCGTCCTCGTACTCCCCGACCGTCACGTAGCCCTCGCAGTCGGCCACCCGGAACTTGAACGTCGACGACGTCCGGCGACGGGGCAGGCGCTCCCGCACCGCCCCCACCACCAGCGGGTGCTCGTTGCGTGCACGCTCGTGCGCCAGGGCCTCCTCCAGCCGGGCGATCGTGGCCGCCGACTCGGCGTCGGGGGCAACGGGCACGGGACCACCCGACGCGTCCGGCGTCCCGGGGGCAGCTTCCTTCTTGGTGGTGGAGAGGGGCTGGCCCACCTTGCAGTTGTCGCGGTAGACGGCGATCGCCTTGATCCCCAGCTTCCAGGCGTCGATATGGAGCTGCTCCACGTCCTCCACGCTCACGTCCTCGGGCAGGTTGACCGTCTTCGAGATGGCACCGGAGATAAACGGCTGGACGGCGCCCATCATCCGGACGTGCCCGAGGTAGTGGATGGTGTTGTCGCCCATCGAGCAGGCGAACACGCCCAGATGCTCGGGAAGGAGATGGGGGGCGCCGACGATGGTCTTGTGCTCGTCCACGTAGGCGACGATGTCCTCCACCTGCTCGGGTCCGTAGCCCAGCCGAGCCAGCGCCCTCGGGACCGTCTGGTTGACGATCGACATCGTCCCCCCGCCGACCAGCTTCTTCGTCTTCACCAGGCCGAGGTCGGGTTCGACACCCGTCGTGTCGCAGTCCATGAGGAGACCGATCGTGCCGGTGGGGGCGAGCACCGACGCCTGGGCGTTGCGGACCCCATGGCGCTCCCCGAGGTCGACGGCGGCGTCCCACGCCTCCTGGGCGGCCGAGAGGAGGTCGGTGGGCACCCGCTCCTCGTCGATCGCGGCCACGGCGTCACGATGCATGCGCAACACGTTCGTCATCGGCTCCACGTTCTCGTGGTACCCGGCGAAGGGGCCCATCCGGGATGCGATGCGGGCCGAGGTCGCGTAGGCGTGCCCGGTCATGAGGGCGGTGATCGCCGCCGCCCACGCCCGGCCGGCGTCGGAGTCGTAGGCCATGCCCTCGGCCATCAACAGGGCGCCGAGGTTGGCGTAGCCGATGCCGAGCTGGCGGAAACGCCGGGAGTTCTCGGCGATCTTCTCGGTGGGGTAGTCCGCGTTCCCCACGATGATCTCCTGGGCGGTGAAGACCACCTCGACGGCGGCGCGAAAACCCTCGACGTCGAAGCTGTCGTCGTCGTTGAGGTACCGCATGAGGTTCAGGCTGGCCAGGTTGCAGGCCGAGTTGTCGATGTGCATGTACTCGCTGCACGGGTTGGACCCGTTGATCCGGCCCGTGTTCGAGGCGGTGTGCCACCGGTTGATGGTGGTGTCGAACTGCATGCCGGGGTCGGCGCACTCCCACGCCGCCTGGGCGATCTGGCGGAACAGGTCGCGAGCAGGCACCCGGCGGAGCTCCTCCCCGGTGCGGGCCAGCAGGGGCCACTCCTCCCCGGCGAGGACCGCCTCCATGAACTCGTCGGTGACCCGCACCGAGTTGTTGGCGTTCTGGTACTGGAGGCTGATCGAGTCCTTCCCGTCGAGGTCCATGTCGAAGCCGGCGTCGCGCAGCACCCGCGCCTTGCGCTCCTCGACGGCCTTGCACCAGATGAAGTCCTCGATGTCGGGGTGGTCGACGTCGAGGATGACCATCTTCGCCGCCCGGCGGGTCTTCCCGCCCGACTTGATCGTGCCGGCGGAGGCGTCCGCGCCCCGCATGAAGCTGACCGGACCCGACGCCGTGCCGCCGCCCTTCAGCAGCTCCACCGACGAGCGGATCCGCGACAGGTTGACGCCGGCACCGGAGCCGCCCTTGAAGATGGTCCCCTCCTCCCGGTACCAGTTGAGGATGGAGTCCATCGAGTCCTCGACGGCCAGGATGAAGCACGCCGACCCCTGTTGGGGGACGCCGGCCACGCCGATGTTGAACCACACCGGGGAGTTGAACGCCGCCATCTGGTGGATGATGAGGTGCTTCAGCTCGGCCGAGAACGTCTCGGCCTCCTCGTCGTCCCCGAAATAGCCGTCCTTCACCCCCCATGCCGTGATGGTGTCGACCACCCGGTCGGCGACCTGGCGGAGCGACCACTCCCGCTCGTCGGTCCCTGGCGTGCCCCGGAAGTACTTCTGGGCCAGGATGTTCGTGGCGTTCAGGCTCCACGAGGCCGGCACCTCCACCCCGAGCTGCTCGAAGGCGACGCTCCCGTCCCGGTAGTTCGTGATGCGGGCGTCCCGCCGTTCCCAGCGCACGGTGTCGTAGGGATGCACTCCCGGGGTGGTGAAGTGCCTACGGATGCCGATACCGGTCCTCTGCGGGGCGATGGCCATGTGGGTCCCTCTCTTCGTGTGACGAGTCTGCGTGTGACGGATGTGCGTGCGGTAGGCGATGCGGCGTGTGACGTCCCGTGAGTGCCGGCGGCCGGGCGACCGGACGGGGCTGGGTGGCCGTGGCGGACGACCGCTGCAGACCTCGTCAGCGGACCGGTGCTCCGGGACCACCCGGTACCCCACCGTACGCCCGGACGAGCCGCAGCTCCACTCCCGACATAACCTCCCGACCACAATATGTAGTGGCTGTGAGTGGCCAGACCTCCCCCCGGACGCAAGATAGTGGGTTCATTACAGCAGCGTAGTTACACCCCTGTCAACGACCAGCGCGGCCGAACGAGGTCGGTACCCGGGCATCACCCCTGCTCGGACGGCGTTCGCGAAGAATCGCAAAAAATATCTTCCGCGTGCACCCGGTGGCCGTGCCGAAAAGGGCCGCCGAACCGGCACCGACCACAGCGGTAGTGGCCACTCGCGCCTCGACACCGAACCAACCGAGGGTAAGCCACGGCTGCATCCGGACCGCGTCACCTTGAGTGCGGGGGCCCGGCCAGACAGGTTCCGGATCAGCACGGCACGGCACGGGCACTGCTGCGGTGAGGTACGGCCATCAGGTATTGCCGCCAGGTATTACCGTCAGCCCGAGGGCCGTGGCCGCTCGTTGCGCAACCGGTTGTGAAAGCCACACAGGAGACGACCGTTCTCCTGGGTCGTCGCCCCACCTGCTGACCAGGGCAGGATGTGGTCCACCTGGCAGCGCTCGGCGGGGACCTCACAGGTGGGGTGGCTACAGGTCCGATCCCGTACCTCTATGGCCCGCCGGGTGGCCCCCGAAAAGAAGCGACTGGCAGCGCTCACCTCGACGCGTCCCTCTTTGTGAAAGACGACCCGTTCGATGTCTGCCTGGGTGAGCCAGGGCACAAGGGACCCTGGCGTGACCACGTGTCCGTTGGCGAGCTCGCACACCCGGCCCTGGAGCGTCTCGTAGTCGACCAACACGGTAAACAGGGGGGAAGGCCTGCGCCCGTCCTCAGGAGCACTGCGACTACGGGTGGCCATCTCGACGAGTGCATCGGCCCGGCGTTGTGCCGGGGTGCGGGCCAGTGGTGCTCCTGGTGGAAGAAGGCCAGCTTCTTGTTTGCCTCGGGCATCTTCGACGTCTGTAGCAAAGAGCCCTTGTTCGATCCGGGCCAGTTCGCCAGCGACGATGGCGCCAGAGAGCGGGTCAAGGGTCATCGACCCTGTCCACATGCCCAAAAAGGTCTGGGACAACGACACGTCACGCCGTGTCCGGCGGCGCTCGTCAGCCTCTTCACACCCGTCGGGATCAGCCAACTGGTCCCAGTAGCGGACAGCCTGGCAGAACTGGTGAAACGAGAGCGCTCTGGCGTGGGCAACGAGCATCTCCTCGTCACGCCTGAAGCTCTCGGCCGTGCGTCCCGTGGCCAGGGGGGCGAGGATCCCGGCGTGTGCAGCACCGATCTCACCGGTAAGCCACGCCTGGGCTGTCTCGGGCATCTCGCCCATGGTCCGACCGAGGCGGCACATGCGGCGTGCCTCGCCCAACGGAAGCCGGCAACGGCTAGAGAGCCACGTGGAAGCCGAATACGCCCCGTCTTGTCGCCACTCCCCCGAAGCATCCACAACCGAGACGGCCGAGCAGACCACACCGGAGAGCCGTTGGGCCTGGCGCACCAGATCGATGACGCCGGTGCCATCACCAATCGCCTCTGGCCCGGCTGCAACGAGCGCGTCGATCGCTCCTTTGAGGTCTCCGATCAGGTTGCCGTGCGCTTCCGCCATCTTCCCAGTGAACCAGAGGGGTGTGACACGGAACACACCTGGGGGGGCATCAGGTGCATCAGTCATCCAACGTTCCCGTCGCAGGCTCCCGGGGTGGGCCGGAGGATCGATGCCGCCAACACCTGGGACGAGCTCGAGTACGCCTGGGATCTGCTCCGTGCAACAGACGAGTACCAGGTGCTCGGCCTCCACGACACCGAAATGAAGGCGTTCGCCTGCGTGGGATCATCGATCGGCTGGACCCGACCCACAACGGCGACCTGATCGTCATCGCCTACAAGACCGGCCGTGCGCCTTCTGCCGCCTACGAGACAGCGAAGATGAACGGCGTGCATCTCTACGCGCTCCTCTGCCAGGAGTGGCTGTCGTCGTACCCGCCACCGCGGATCGTCCACGGTGGCGGGCACCGACTCAGCGGGTGGCCAGGGTCTCAAGGAGTGACTCGATCGTGTCGAGGCGCTCTTCGACGCTTCTGGCAGGGACGGCCGATGCCACCGGGGTGGCCTCAGCAGTCTCGGCATGGGCAGCGTGTCGGCTGCCGCAGTTGCATTGACAGGGCATGATTTCACCTCCTTCGTGCTGGTCGATATCGGCTTGGCCGGTCACCGGCGGTTCGTCGCGGGTGGCTTCGAAGGCAGTCGCTCGGGCGAGCAAGCGGGCGAGGACGACTCCGGAGCGCTCGAGGCTGACCGTCCAGGCATGCAGCCGCTGCTCGCCGGTCTTGGTGAGGTGGTAGCGACGCCGGCTCGGTCCTTTGTCGCTGAGCTCGGAGGTAGCCACCACCGCCCCCGCCCGATCGAGTGCAGCGAGCGTCTCGTACAGCCTGCCCGGACTGACCGTCCCGGTCACCAGGCCCTCGGCTGCGAGCCAGGTGGCGATCTCGTAGCCGTAGCGGGGCGCCTCTGCACACGCGACGAGCACCGCGGCCTCGAGGGCCCCCTGGACCGGGGCTGCGCGCAGAGCCCGCCCTTCTCTCGCCTCCAGGCATCCACAACGTCGGCACATGCCGTCACTATATCCGATCAGGAGCTAGCTGCGGTCGGGTCGGGTCGGGTCGGGTCTACTCGAACACGGGCGTGCCCTGCTTGCCAGGTCACGATCGACGCCGCCCGTGTCCTGCTCAGTGCAGAGACCGAGATGAACCTCGCCCCGCTCTCCTGCCGGGCTGCCTGCGCGACGTGCACGGAGCTCGCCTGCTCACCGACGCCGGTGTCACCCCCGCCACCCATGACGTGGCCGCCAACCCCACCGCCTGCGACACGGTGATCGCGCTCGGTCGCCGCTCTCTGTCGGTGCTCGTCGCCCCCGACGGCACGTCGACTACGGGAGCAGCCGCAGGCGAGCTGACGCGGAACCTCAACCAGCACCATCCCCAGCCGAGCCTTCGTTCGGACCCGGTGACACCAGTCCTGGGACGCCACTTCTGCGCGGGCCCTGCGTTTTCGCGTGCATCCACCACGCCACGCGCCTCGTTGGGCTCGCCGGTGTGAGCGCCAACTCGGACACCGTCGGACGGCTCAGCAGCAGTCGGGATCCATGACCCGAACGAGCGCACCCAGCGCAGCGCGGTCGGCCGCGTAGTAGGTGCTCGCACCCCGCCGCGTGGCCACCAAGAGCCCGGCACGGCTGAGCTGGCCGAGGTGGTGGCTGATCGTGGCGTCAGTTAGCTGCAGTTCGTGGGCGAGATCGACGTTGCGCATGCCCTCGGCATCAGCAGCGAGGACCAGGGACAGCAGCTTGATCCGCACCGGATCTGCCAGCGCCTTGAGTCGAAGGGCCACCTCGAGTGCGTCGGCGTCGCTGACGACCCCGGCGGCGACGGGAGGGCAGCACAGCGCACCGGATAGTTCGATGAGCGGCAGGGACTTCGGCAAGGGACCAGTCTCACACATATGCTTGACGTATGTCGAGGTAGTGTTACACTTACCCTAGACATTCATCTAGGAATAGGAGGACACGATGTCACGGGTACAGCTAGCCCTCAACGTCGACGACCTCGAGAGCGCCGTCGACTTCTACACCAAGCTCTTCGGCACCGAGCCGGCCAAACTCCGCCCGGGGTACGCGAACTTCGCCGTCGCCGAGCCGCCGCTCAAGCTGGTGCTGTTGGAGAACCCGGGTCACGGCGGCACGCTGAACCACCTCGGCGTAGAGGTCGCCTCCAGCGACGAGGTCGAGGCGCACCAGGCTCGCCTTGTCGGTGAAGGGCTCCTCGCCGATGACGAGAAGGACACCACCTGCTGCTACGCCCGCCAGGACAAGTTCTGGGTCACCGGTCCCGACGCAGAGCGCTGGGAGCACTACGTCGTGCTCGGTGACAGCGACACCTTCGGGACGGCGTCCCCAGCCCCAGGCCAGCCGGGCGACGTCTGCTGTGCGGCAGCTCTGACCAGTAGCGCGGCCAAGTAGGTGAGAGCGATGGACCACCCCACCGATATCAGAGCAGCGGTCCGGCGCCGCTACGCTGCGGCCGCGATCGAAGCCACCAGCGCGTCGACCGGGGTCACGTCGTGCTGTGGTCCGTCCGCGTTCGACGCCTGCGGACCGGCAGGCGAAGCGGTCTTCGGGGCCGCCTTGTATGACGAGAGCAAGGAGGCTCTCCTTTCGGACGCCGTCTCCGCCTCGCTCGGCTGTGGTGTGCCAACCGCAGTCGCAGACCTGCATCCCGGCGAGGTCGTCCTCGACCTCGGCTCGGGCGCAGGCGCCGACGTGCTGATCGCTGCTCGTCGGGTCACTCCCGGCGGCAAGGCGATTGGCCTCGATATGACCCCGGAGATGCTCGAGCTCGCCCGTCGGAACGCCGTCACCGCCGGGGTAGACAACGTCGAGTTCGTAGAGGGTTACCTCGAAAACATCCCGTTGCCCGACGGCACCGTCGATGTGGTGATCTCCAACTGTGCGATCAACCTTGCTGCCGACAAGCACGCCGTGCTGCGGGAAGCCGCCAGGGTACTCCGCCCTGGTGGGCGCTTCGCCGTCTCCGACGTGATCGCCGATCCAGGCATGGACAGCGAGACGCGAGCCAACATGGCGGAGTGGACCGGCTGCATCGCCGGCGCGCCCACCGAAGCTGACTACCGGGAATCCTTGTCCGGCGCTGGCTTTGAGGATATCGAAATCGTCGAGACCCATCGCGTGCACTCATACGCCGCCGCTGCCATCATCCACGCCCGCAACGCCGGTGCACCCGGCCGGTCTGGAGACTAGGAGCGGCCGGCTCACCTCCCCAAACCCAACAGTCGTGGGTCGTTCAAGGGCCTTTCCGTTGCCGGATGGTGGAGCCACCCGGATGGTTGTCTCACCCTCCTGGGATGGGCGCGCCACCGGTGGGCACACTTGCGCCGAGAACCGCAAGAACCAAGCGGTCTTCGGATGCTAGGCCCGTGGGCACGAGATCAACGCCGATGTGAACGCAGCCGTGCTCATCCTTGCGGCCGGTCTCGCGGTCACCGCGCGTGGACGGACATCCCGAAGTAAGGGACCCGATGAAGCGCGATCCCAACCGGTCGCCGCGTAAACGACCGGGAATCCCAAGACTTCAGTCACGGGAGGGACGTCGATCTCAGCCCCGTCCTTTCCGGACGCCAGTCGTAAGCCCACTCTCGATAACCTTCCCGCATGCCCACCCGCCAGCCCGTCGTCGTCGCCATCGATGCCGGCACCACCGGCGTGCGTGCCCTGGTCGTGACGGCCGACGGCACCGTCGCCGACAGCGCCTACCGGGAGCTGGCCCAGCACTTTCCCCGGCCCGGCTGGGTCGAGCACGACCCGATCGAGATCTGGAAGGCCGTCGTCGCCACCCTGGAGGAGGTGACGGCCCGCCTCGATCAGGCCGTCGTCGCCGTCCGGGCCGTCGGGCTCACGAACCAGCGGGAGACGGTCGTCGCCTGGGATCGGGCCACGGGCCAGCCGGCACATCGGGCCATCGTGTGGCAGGACCGTCGCACGGCGGGACTGTGTCGCGAGCTGGAGGACGCCGGGCACCGCCCCCTGGTGCGGGAGCGCACCGGGCTGGTCCTCGACCCCTATTTCTCGGCATCGAAGATGCGCTGGCTCCTCACCGATGGCGGCGTCGAACCGGGCCCGAACCTGGCGCTGGGCACGATCGACTCGTGGATCCTCTGGAACCTGACCGGGGGAACCGGGGGCGGTCTCTTCGCCACCGACGCCACCAACGCCTCGCGCACCATGCTCTTCGACATCGTCGTCCGCCGCTGGTCGGACGAGCTCTGCGACCTCTTCTCGGTCCCCCGCCGGTCGCTCCCCGAGGTCCACCCGTCCTGCGGGCGGTTCGGTCGGGTGCATCCGGGGATCTTCGGAGCGGCGTCCCCCCTCTCGGGCGTGGCGGTGAGTGGCGTGGCCGGGGACCAGCACGCGGCGCTGTTCGGGCAGGCCTGCTTCGATCCCGGCATGGTCAAGGTGACCTACGGCACCGGAAGCTTCGTCCTCGCCAATGCCGGGGGAACCTGCCCGCCGCCGGTCGACGGGCTCGTGACCACCATCGGATGGGACCTGGGGACCGACGGGGCCGCCGCCATCGGCACCGACGGGGGCGCAGCTGGACTGCACTCGGCCGGCCGGTCCCCCGTGGTCTATGCGCTGGAGGGGTCGGTGTTCACCTCGGGCGCCGCCATCCAGTGGCTGCGCGACGGGCTCGAGATCATCGGGTCCGCCGCCGAGCTGGAGCCGCTGGCCCGATCGGTGGAGAGCAGTGAGGGGGTCGTCGTCGTACCCGCCTTCACCGGGCTGGGCAGCCCCCATTTCGACCCCTGGGCCCGCGGCACCATCGTCGGGCTGAGCCGGGGCCTGGGGCGGGCGCACCTGGCCCGAGCCGTCGTGGAGGCCATGAGCCTGCAGGTACGAGACGTCCTCACCGCCATGGAGGGACCGGGCGGCATGCGGGTGACGGCACTCCGGGCCGACGGCGGGGCATCGGCGATGACGCTCCTACTCCAGCTCCAGGCCGACCAGAGCAGACTGCCGGTGTCCCGGCCGGCCGCCGTCGAGACCACCGCCATCGGAGCCGCGATGCTGGCCGGCCTGGCAGAGGGTGTCTGGGGATCGCTCGACGCGCTCTCCGATCTGTGGCGACCAGACGTCACCTGCGAGCCGGTCTGCTCGGTCGAAGAGGCCGACCTGCTCCACGGCCGGTGGCTCGACGCCCTCGAACGGGCCCGGAGCCGACCCGAGGAGCGATGAGCGATGAAGGAGGCACCCGCCAGGTGGGCTCTGGCTCCTGGAGCCCCGCCGGGCATCCTCACACGAGCGACTCCCGAGCCGACAGCTCACGCCAGCGCCGGTCGGCGACAGCGGCCATCCCGGCCACCCACTGCTGCTCGCGCTCCCGGAACATGAGCGCATCCCGGACCACGACAAGGTCACTTCCCGATCTCGGCAACGACACCACCATCGAGCCTGCCCCGGCCGGCCGGCCGGGGTCGCCCGGCCCGCCGGTGACACCAGGGTCGGCCGACCCTCTCGAGCCCATCCCGACGGCATCAGCGCCCAGCACCCGGCGGACGTGCTCGGCGAGGCATGCCAGGACGGCGGCCGGCGTCAGCTGGGAGAGGAGCGCGGCCACGGCGTCGATCGTCTCGGCATGCCGGTCCGGGATCGGGCCGTCGAGGGCTCGGAGCGCCTCGACGACCACCCCGTCAACCTCGACGATCTCGGCCCGCAGGAGGTCGAGGAGGTCGTCGGCGGGCAACCGGACCCCGAGCTCGTCGACCACCAGGCGATCCGAGCGCTCCAGGATCTCGATCGAGATGACGTCTCCGCCGACCGCACCGATCCGGCTCGCCACGGCGCCAAGGGCACCCGGGCGATCGGGAAGCTGCACACGGACCAGGTAGTTCCCCACCAACCGCAGGCTAGGCGCTCAGTGTGAACGGGGCGTTGCGGAAAGATGACGGGACGCGTCCAGTGCCGATGCACCGGAGGGTGGGCCGGATGGCGCACCGGAGGGTCGGACGGATGGCGGACCGGAGGGTGGGGCCGAGCGCTTCGCGTACTCGTCGACGTACTCCTGCCCGGAGAGCGACGCGATCGCCGCCATGACCCGGTCGGTGAGCGCCCGCAACGCCTCCGGGTCACCCTTCTCACGCAGCTCCGCCGGGAGGTCTCCCGTCGAGATAGGCGGACCGAACCGAATGGTCACCGCATGGAACGGGCGCATCAGCCGGCGGCCCGGGGGCTGGATCCTCCTGGTGCCGACGAGACCCACGGGGATGACAGGGACGTCGCAGCCGAAGGCCAGCCGGGCCACCCCGGTATGCCCACGGTGGAGCCGGTGGTCGGGGGAGCGGGTGCCCTCCGGGTAGATGCCGAGCAGGCCGCCCGACTGGAGTACCTCGGTGGCGGTGTCGAGCGCCCGCTTCGACGCGTCACCGCCCCCCCGGTGCATGGGGATCTGCCCAGCGGCACGGAAGAACCACGACGTCCTCCACGCGTCGAAGTACTCGGACTTGGCCACGTAGGTGACCCTCCGGGGCAGGACGAGGGGGATGAAGAACGAGTCACAGAACGACTGGTGGTTGGCGGCGAGGATCGCCGGGCCTGTTGCCGGCACGCGCTCGCGGCCCTCGACCCTGACCCGCCACAGTAGGTAGAAGACGGGGGAGAGCAGGACCTTCAGCACCCAGTACGCCACGCCGCTACGGTACCGCCGCCACCCACGACGTGCACTGCGTGCTGGCCGGCGCCCACGGGCCGGCGCCCACGGGCCGGCGCCCAGGGTCACGCGCCACCATGCGGCGCCACCATGCGGCGGCACCATCGAAGTGGTGCAGGTGGGGCACGGGTAGCGTCGTTGCCACGATGGCTCGGAAGTTGACGGCGAAGGGCACGAAACGGCGCAGCGAGCTGCTCGACTACGCGGCGCGGACGTTCGCCCGCGACGGGTACCACACGACATCGGTGGCGTCGATCGTCGAGGGACTCCACGTGGGCAAGGGGGTGTTCTACTGGTACTTCGCGTCGAAGGACGAGCTGTTCATCCACATCCTGGCCGAGGCCCAGCGTGCGCTCCGCCTTGCCCAGCGGGACGCCATCGCCGGCGAGCACGACCCCGTGCGCCGGATCGAACAGGGCATCCGCGCCTCGATGCGGTGGCTGAGCGAGCACCGGCACCTCTTCGTCCTGACCGAGTTCGCCCGGACCGAGGCGCGCTTCGCCCCGGTGATCCGGGCCGGTGAGCGCCAGGCGGTTGAGGACGCCCTTCCCCACGTGGCCGCCGGCATCACCGCCGGACTGCTCCGACGCGAGGATCCCGAGGTGATGACGGCAGCGATCATCGGGGTGACCGCGCACCTCGCCCGGGTGCTCGTCCTCGAACAGGGCCGGGACCCCGACCGGGTGGCGCAGGCCGCCATCTCGTTCTGCCGGGACGGCATCCTCCAAGAAGCAGAGGTCCGTGCCGCCGCGGAGAGCGCTGGCGCCTCCGGCTGAGGACCCGGCACGGACCGGCCCTGGCGATGCACCCGGGCCGCGCCGGCCACCGGGGAAGGCACGCCGGCGGTCGGGTGGTCGGGTGGTCGGGTGGTCGGGTGGTCGGGTGGTCGGGTGGTCGGGTGGTCGGGTGGTCGGGTGGTCGGGTGGTCGGGTGGTCGGGTGGTCGGGTGGTCGGGTGGTCGGGAGTTCAGCCGCCCAGCCGGGTGAGCGCCCGGCGGAGGTTGCGCACACCCTGCCCGATGCGCTGCTCGTTCTCGATGAGCGCGAACCGGACGTGACCGTCGCCGCCGGGGCCGAACCCCACCCCGGGCGAGGTGGCGACGTCAGCCTCGCGCACGAGGAACTTGGCGAACTCCAGCGATCCCATCTCCCGGTAGGGCTCGGGGATCGGCGCCCACGCGAACATGGTCCCCTTGGGCGGGGTGATGTCCCATCCGATCCGCTGCAGGCCGCCGCAGAGCGCGTCCCGGCGAGCCTGGTAGCACTCGTTGATGACCTTCGGATAGTCGGGGCTCTCGTTCATGGCCACGATGGCGGCGATCTGGATGGGCTGGAACGTCCCGTAGTCGAGGTAGCTCTTGAGCTTCGTGAGGGCCTGGACGATCTCGGCGTTTCCCACCATGAAGCCGACCCGCCACCCGGCCATCGAGAACGACTTCGTCAAGGTGTAGAGCTCGACGGCGACGTCCTTGGCCCCCGGCACCTGGAGGATGGAGGGCGGCGCATAGCCGTCGAAGCCGATGTCCGCGTAGGCGAAATCGTGCACGAGCACGATGTCGTGCTCTCGGGCGAACGCCACGATGCGGGTCATCCACTCCAGGTCGACGCACTCGGTGGTGGGGTTGTGCGGGAAGGACAGGACGATGACGCGGGGCTTGGGCCAGGCGGACTCCCACGCCTCCATGAGGTTCTCGAAGAAGGCCTCCCCCGGGCTGGCCTGGTCGGCCTCACCGGGGCCGTCCAGCCGGACGTGACGGACGTCCGCCCCGGCGAACAGCGGGGCATAGATGTGAATGGGGTAGGACGGGGAGGGGACCAGAGCCGTGTCACCCGGAGCCACGAGCACCCACATCAGGTGGGACAAGCCCTCTTTCGCACCGATCGTGGTCACCACCTCCAGATCGGGGTCGATGGCCACCCCGAACTTCCGGAGGTAGAGATCGGCGATGGCCTGGCGGATCTTGGGGATACCCCGGCTGGCCGAGTAGCGGTGGTTGCGCGGGTTCCGTGCCGCCTCGGCCAGCTTGTCCACGGCGATGTCGGGCGAAGGAAGGTCCGGGTTGCCAAAGCCCAGGTCGATCACGTCGCGTCCGTCTCTCCGGGCGGCCGCCTTCAGGTCGTTGATGGTGGCGAAGACGTAGGGCGGCAGACCGTTGATCCGGCGGAACTCCATCGGAGGATCCTACCGCCAGCAGCCGACCCCCCCTTCCGGGAGCCGACTCCCCCTTCCGGGAGCCGGTCGACCTGCGACCGCCGCAGCCCATGCCTGACCGTTGCACCGGCCGATCAGTTGCACCGGCCGATCAGCCGGCCGATCAGCCGGCCGACCCCAGCTGATCTCGCGCCGTGGCCACCGCCTCGAGCGACCGGGGCCAGGCGCACACCGCCCAGGTGGCGCCAGCCCGGCGCACGGCCTCCAGATGGGCGACAGCGGCCTCCGGCTCGGCCGGCACCGAACCGGCCCACGTGACCTCGAGGCCAGCGGCAGCGAGGGCACCGAGCTCCGTCGGGGTGCCGTCCCACCGGTTGACCGCACACCCGACGGTGCGGGCGACGGCGGTCGTGGCCGGCATGCCGCCCCCCACCCAGACCGGGATCCCGCGCTCGGTGAGCAGGGCGGCCACCCGGGCCAGGCGCCTTCGCCGCAGGCCGGCCGGTTCGAAGGGGATCCCGAACGCCTCGTTCTCCGCTCGGCTCAGGTGGTCCCCGGTGCCCAGCCCGGCGACGAGACGTCCGGCGCTGATCCCGTCCAGGCTGAGGAGCGACGAGACGAGCACGTCGTCGGGCAGGAGCCCGATGCGAGCGACCAGGGTGCCGAGATGGACCACCGACGTGACGGCGGCGAGTGCCCCGAGGAGCGGGATGGCAGAGAGCGCCGGGCGGCCCGGCTGGCCCATCGGCCACAGGTGGTCGAAGCAGAACACGCCGTCCAGCCCGAGCGTCTCGGCATGCACGGCGGCAGCGATGGCCGCGTCGGCGTCATCTTCGAACTGCGGGAGCGTGACACCGACCTTCACGGACGAGCCGCGTCACCCGATGCTGGCCGCAGCTTCCGGCACTCGGTCACGGCGCCGCTTCGACCCGCGCTTTCAGGTCCCGCAGGGCGATCGACATGATCCGGCTCTGGGCGCGCATCTTGATGAACCCGGGAAGCGGGACCTTCATCTCGACGTCGAGGTGATAGGTCACCTCGGTCCCGCCGTCGACCGGCTCGAACACGTAGCGGCCGTCCAGCTTCGCCGTGATGTCCCCCTTGGTCTGGACCCAGGAGAGGACGCCGGGTGCCTCGTGGTAGTCGTAGGCGAGGGTGTAGCTGGTGCTCCGGCCGAACGCCGCGGCCCGGAACGTCACCACCGTCGGACGGCCATGGTCGTCCCGCTCCTCGACCATGACCTCCTTGATGTCGGCAGCCCACTCGGGGTACGCGTCGATATCGCTGCTGACCGCGAAGCACCGCTCCGGGGTCGCGGCCACGACCAACCGTTCAGTGGCTTGTTCCGCCACGATCAGCCCTCCTCCACTGGTGTGTGCACACGCATGTCCTCGGTCCTCGACGGCCGTCATCCCGGCGCCGCCACTCCGGCGCGATCGCTCAGCCTGTCACGTCAGCGAGCGCCGCGCCCAGCCTACGGGCGAGCACGTCGTAATCGAATGATGCTTCGGCTCTCCGCCGTGCAGCCACTCCCAGACGCTCTCGCAGGGCACTGTCCTCGAGCAGACGCCGGATCGCTCCGGTGACCGCTCCGATGTCGGCGGGGTGACGGACCACGATACCCGTCTCGCCGTCGACGACCGCCTCGCCGGCTCCACCGGACCGGCCGGCCACCTGGGGCACGCCGGCAGCGGCCGCTTCGAGGAAGACGATGCCGAATCCCTCCTGCTCCAGACCGAGCCACCGGTTCCGGCACGCCATGACGAAGACGTCGGCGGCGCCGACCAGACGGGGAAGGTCGTCGTCGGAGACGGCACCGAGCATCCGGGTGGGTGAGGACTTCTCGGCGATACGGGCCTCGATGCGCTCGGCGTCCCTGCCCCGTCCGGCGATGGCGACGGTGAGGTCGGGGAAGGTCGGCTGGAGCCAGGACCCGGCGTCCACGAGCACGTCCATGCCCTTCCGGGGCACCAGGCGGCTCACGCTCACCACCAAAGGCCCGTGCTCTGGCAACCCCAGGTCCCGGCGGGCCTCGGCGCGTTCCCAGTCCGCCAGGGGTCGGAACCGCTCCAGGTCCACACCGGGAGGTACCTGGACCACCGGGGGCATGCCTCGACGCCGCGCTGCCCGGCGGGCCTCGGCTGCCGGGTAGCCGCCGGCCGAGATCACGACGGAGCTGCGCCTGAGCACATGGGCGAGCAGCTCCCGGCTGACCGGGAGACGTCCCGGGACGGTGACCTCGGCACCGTGGAGGATGACCCCGTAGGGGAGACCGAGGGACGGCCCGACGAGGCCGAGCGGGAAGGCCGGATCGAGCACGACGAGACCGGCGCCGACCCGGAGGGCCGCCTCCCGGATCTGTCGGACCAGGCCGGGGCTGGGAAGCAGCATGCCGCCGGTCGTCCGCTCGATCCGCACGCCTCGCTCCGCCTGGGCCCGGTCGAACGCCCGATGGCCGGGGTGCGACGTGGCGGTGAGGACGGCGAAGGAGGAGGGGTCCAGTCGGCGCCACAGCTCCCACAGGTACGCCTGGATGCCTCCCACCTTCGGAGGGAAGTCGTTGGTGACGAGCAGGTGGGTCACACCTCGCTCCGGCTGAGATCGTCACGACCGAGCCGGCGCGCCGCCCAGACGGCGTGCTCGACGATCATCGGATCATCGCTGCCCAACGCGCCGGCAAGGGCCGCCACGGTCGCCGGATCCGCGCCGTCCCCCGTGTTGCCCAGTACCACCAGCGCGTTCCTCCTGAGGTACCGCGGCTCCCTGCCGGCAATATACCAACGGCCGTAGCGCGCCAGGAGCTCATCGTCCGACGCGGCGAGGAGCGCGAGCACCGGAACGGACGGGATCGCCGTCGGCGGTGGGCCGGGGCACGCACCGGAGTCCCCCGCCGTGGCCGAGCCGGCCAGGACGCCCACCGGTCGGGGCCGTCGCCTGGCTGCCACCTGGTTCACCGGGCAGCACTCCTGGCAGTCGTCGCATCCGTAGATCCGGTCCCCGACCGCCTCCCGGAGCTCGGCCGGGATCGGGCCGGGGGCCTGGAGGACCCACGCCAGGCACCGCCGGGCGTCGAGCACGCCCGGCGCCACGAGGGCTCCCGTCGGGCAGGCGTCGAGGCAGGTGTGGCACCGCCCGCACCCGCTGCCGTGCGCCCGGAGCGAAGGGGCGGCAGGCAGCGGGGCGTCGGTCACCACCGCCCCGAGCACGCACCACGATCCGGTCCGCGGGAGGAGCACCATGGCGTTCTTGCCGAACCATCCGATCCCGGCCCGATAGGCGGCAGCCCGGTCCACCAGGGCGTTGTCGTCGCAGACCACCTTGGCCTGCCATCCCTCGGCATGGAGGCGGGCGGCGATCGGGGCGAGGGCGTCCCGAACCTGGGCGTAGTGGTCGGCCCGCGCGTACCGGGCCACGCGGGCGCTCGGCCCCGGCGGGTCGGGTGAAGGGGGCTGTTCGTCAGTCGGCCCGTCGAGCAGCCCGTCAGGTGGCCGTCCGCACGGGTCACCGTCGTCCCGGTAGTCCCATGCCCCCACCACCATCGAGCGGGCCCCGGGGACGATCCTCGCCGGATCGGTCGATCGGTCCGGGTTCCGGTACGTGAAGGCCATCGCTCCGTGGAGCCCGCCACGCTTCCGCTCCACCAGATGACGCCGGGTCTCTTCCATCACCGACGCATCGGCGATGCCGACCGCCGCCAGACCCGCCCGGTGGCCGAGGTCCGTCACCGCCTCGGCCAGCACCGCCATCCGGTCGGCGAGATCGGCGCCGACACCGGTCACCGTACGAGCAGCCGGCACGACGTCGGTCACCTCCAGATCACCCCTGCGCACGTCTCATCGTCGCACGGCGTTCCCGTGCACCGAGATCACGGCCCGCCGTCGCCGGACGGTCGGGGCCCGGGGCACCTGGTCATCCGGCCGGGACCGGGGAAGACCGCTTCCCCTTGTTCCTCTACGGTTTCTTCCTCACTGCCGACCGGGCCATGGGGCCGCCGCCAGACTGGCGGCGAGACCGGGCGACCCGGTCGTCTGCTCAACCGGCGTCGCGATCCACGAGGTGATGCCGGACACCAGGGACCAGGCCGACTCGCCCAAGCATCCGTACCGCCCGTTCCTCTTCGACCCCCAGGATCACCGCGTCCTCCGGGTCCCGGTCGAGGATGAAGCTCACGACGCAGTCATCGCAGACCGACGTGTTCCGATGAGCACAGACCGCGCAGTCGATCGTGCAGGCGGCGGGCATGGCGTCTGATGGCGTGTCCCGATCGACCGGCTGCGGTCGTCGCCGGGACGTGGCATGTCCGCGTGGGTTCGGGGTGGCGATCGGTCGGATCGTGACGGACATGGCACTGCCTCCTCGGTCGGCGCAACATGGATGACGACCCGGGCAGTGTCGCCGGGGGGTGTGACACTCACGCCCGGTTGAGGCAGAACCACTCGTTCCACTCGTTCCACTCGTTCCACTCGTTCCGGTCGTTCCGGCGAACGGTTGCCGACCCCCCATCGGAGCGGCCCTCGCGCCCGGCACTGGAAAGGCCCCCGGTCCACGCCTGGAGTCGTGGGCTTGCGGGCCCGGGTCGGTCACCCCGGGGAGTCCCACGTGCCCCGCCGACGCCATCCCGCCCTGCGCGGCGCTCAGTACCCGGCAAGGGGGTCGACCACGCCGACGAGGTCCCGGCCGGCGACGAACCGGGCGACGTTCTCCCGCACCCGGGCGGCGAGGA
>JAKADK010000059.1 GCA_021820665.1 Actinomycetes bacterium
GACATCCCGGTCGGGTCACTCGCCATATGTGTACCTGAACGAGCAGCGGCTCAACGACGCGCTGCTCCCGTTCCTCGCCATCGCGCTCTTCGGCCCAGAGCGCACCGACTACTGGCGGCACGCCCTCGACGCCGCCGCTGAGCCCGAACGCGTCGCCCCGGCGAAAGAACGCGCCGAGGAGATCGAAGCCGAGATCACCGACCTCGAACGGCGCCTCACCCGCCAGCTCGTCAACCTCGAAGCCGACGACGTCACCGCTGCGCTCCGTCGGCGCGTCGGCCAGCGCGTGGCGGAGCTGGAGGACGCCATCGCCGAACGGCGCGAGCGCCCCGTGGCACTGGCCCGAGCCTCGGCGACAGAGGCGCCCACGTTGGCCGATGTCGCCCCATTGCTCGACCGCTTGCCGATCCTCGCCAGCTCGCTCGACACTGCGCCCCGAGGCGAACTGCGGGCGCTGTTCGACTCGCTACAGCTCGACGTCGTCTACCAGCCGGCCGACAGCGCCCTCGATGTCGCAGTCACCCTCTACGATGGCGGCGGCGAGACTACCCGGTCTGCCGCACCGAGAAGTGCGGAGGACCGGTGGGCGCCCTCGGCAGGACTCGAACCTGCGCACACGGCTCCGGAGGCCGATGCTCTATCCGCTGAGCTACGAGGGCACGGTGGGGGTCGCCTCCGAGGATGCCGGAGGCCGACCGCCAGCTAAGGAAATGACTCTACTGCTTCTGCCGGACTTCCCCTGCCGGCTCACCCGGCCCGGGCCAACGGTCCAGAGCTCCAGAGCTCCGCAACGCGAGACGGGCAGGGATCCCGCGAACGGTCACGACGTGATCCCGAAGTGCGAGACCGTCTGGTCGACCAGAGGTTCGAAGGGGGCCTGGGGCCGGGTGACGGCGCCGGCCAGGTGACCGAAGATCAGGGGCAGAGCGACGCACCCGTGCCCAGCGGCGTACTGCCGGGCAGGCAACGCGCCACCGGCCGGCCAGGTCCGGGCGGGCAACCTGCCCCTCCGCGCGTTCGCCGGAGACCCCGAGGACGGACACTCCGAGATCGTTGGTGGCATCGACGGGCAGCGGGGTGGGCAGCTCGTCTCGGTTGACGAAGTAACGGGAGAGGGCGGGCGAGGTCGGAAGAGGATGACTGGCGCATCTCCCTGGCGACCTCCCGCAGCGACAGGTTCGCCGCGCCCGGGTGAGCGAGGAGCCGGCGCGCCGTGGTCTTCGCCCGCTCCATCAGGATCGCTGGCGTGGCTCCCCGCCGACCGGTTCCCACTGCGCCCCGGTATCGCACTGCCGTAGACAGCGAGAGCACTGCTCTTGAGCATGCCCGTTGCAGCCGTCACGCCGGCTAGGACAACAGGGCACCGCTCTCTCAATGTTCTCGGGTCCTTCGGCGTCGCAGGACGAGGAGGACCGCCGTGGCGAGATCCGTGATCGTGGCCGGCGGTGCTCGATGCCACGCTCGCCCACGCCCCCATCGTTCGGCGGTGAACCCGGAGGCGTCACCCCGGCGATCGGGGCGGGGAGGGGGGCGCAGCTGTCCCACCCCCGGCCCGGAACGTCGTATCCTCGGCGCACCATGCCGATCCGTGATCGCCTTGCCGTTGCCGTCGCCGACGCGCTCGTCGCGGCCATCACCGACCACGACGTCGCACTACCTGCGCCCCGGGCCGGCGCCACTCCGTCCTCGACGTCATCGACGTCACAAGGCCGGTCGGTGGCCGGGGAGCACGGTGCCCTGATCGACCCGGCCGACGTGCACCTGGAGCGTCCGGCCCGGCGCGAGCACGGCGACTGGTCGACGAACATCGCCCTCGTCCAGGCGAAGCAGCTTCGGATCCCACCCCGCACGCTGGCCGGCTGGCTCGTCGACCGGCTCCGTGCCGACCCGCCGCCTCACACCCGGGAGGTGGACATGGCCGGCCCCGGGTTCGTGAACTTCCGTCTGGACAACGGCTGGTTGCACGAAGCTCTGGCCGAGGTGATCGCCGAGGGCGAGGCCGGCTACGCCCGACCCGACATCGGCCATGGGGAGAGGGTCCAGGTCGAGTTCGTCTCGGCCAATCCCACGGGACCGATCCACGTCGGCAACGGGTGGTGGGGGAGCTACGGGGACGCCCTGGCGCGGGTGCTGGCCCGAGCCGGCTATCAGGTGAGCCGGGAGTATTACGTGAACGACACCGGCGGGCAGATCCGGCGCCTGGGCGAGAGCCTGCTCGCCCGCCGGAACGGGACCGACGTGCCCGACGAGGGTTACCAGGGTGCCTACGTGACCGAGCTGGCCGCCTCCTATGAGGGCCCCGACGAGGTCGTGGCGGCCGGGCGGTGGGCGTCGGACCGGATCCTCGCCGACATCCGAGCCACGTTGGAGTCCATCGGCATCGTCTTCGACGAGTGGTACAGCCAGGCGTCGATCGAGGAGAGCGGGGCCGTGGAGGAGACGATCGCCCTCCTGCGGGACAAGGGTCTCGTCTTCGAGGCGGACGGCGCGCTGTGGCTCCGGTCCACCGAGCTCGGTGACCAGCGGGACCGGGTCCTCGTCAAGTCCAACGGCGATGCCACCTACCTGGCAGGCGACCTGGCCTACCACCGGGACAAGTTCCTCGTCCGGGGGTTCGACCGGGTCATCGACGTGTTCGGTGCCGACCACCACGGCCAGGTGAAGAGCCTTGAGGCCGGGGTCCAGGCGCTCGGGGTCCGGCCGGGCGCGCTGGAGGTGAAGCTGGGTCAGATGGTCTCGCTGGTGGACGGAGGCGAGGCGTCGAAGATGTCCAAGCGGGCGGGGAACTTCGTCTCGCTCGACTCGCTCGTCGCCGACATCGGGCCCGATGCCACCCGCCTGCTCAGCCTGATGAGCTCGCTCGACCAGGCGACGTCGCTCGATCTGCCCGCCGTTCGCGCCCAGTCGATGGAGAACCCCGTCTACTACGTCCAGTACGCCAACGCCCGCATCGCGGCGATCGGTCGCAAGGCGGCCGAGCGCGGCATCGAGCGGCTCCCCGTGGGAGAGGCGGACCTCTCTCTCCTCGGTGACGAGCGGGAGCTCGAGGTGATCCGTTGCCTGGAGGAGCTTCCCGAGGTGGTGGCCGACGCCGCCCGTGATCGGGCGCCGACCAAGGTCACCACCTGGGTGCGCCGTCTGGCCGGCTGCTTCCACGGCTTCTACCACGACTGCCCGGTGCTGGCCGAGGACGTCGATCCCGCGTTGACCCAGGCTCGCCTGTGGCTGGTGGAGGGCGCCCGCATCGGGCTCGCCATCGGGCTCGGCCTGCTCGGGGTGTCGGCACCCGAGTCGATGTGATGGCGCCGGCGGGGCCCGACGGCCGACCGCTTTCCGCCCCGGTCCCGGAACCAGCCGGACGTGCCGGGCCAGGCGGAGTGTCCGGGCGATCCGGGGTACCGACTCCTCCCTCTCCGGGCCCCCAGGACCCGGTGACCCGGGACCTGCTCCCTGCCACCGCCGCCGTCGACGCCGACGGCGAGCTCTGGATCGGTGGCCGGCGGGTCACGTCCTTGGCTGCGGAGCATGGCACCCCGCTCTTCGTCTATGACGAGGACCACCTGCGGGCCCGGTGCCGCGCCGCCGTGGCCGCCTGGGGAGACGGCGTCGCCTACGCGACCAAGGCGTTCCTGTGCAAGGCGATGGCGCGGCTCGCCTACGAGGAGGGAATGTGCCTGGACGTGTCGACCGGCGGCGAGCTGCACGTGGCACTGGCCGCCGGCGTCCCGGCCGGGCGGCTGGTGCTGCACGGCAACAACAAGTCCGATGCCGAGCTGTCGGCCGCCTGGGCCGCCGGCGTGGGCCGGATCGTTGTGGACTCGTTCGACGAGATCGACCGGATCGAGCGTCTCGGTCGATCCGGGCATCCTGGTCCGCGGCCGAAGGTCCTGGTGCGGGTCACCCCGGGTGTGGAAGTGCACACCCACGAGTTCGTGCGGACGGGGCAGGACGACTCGAAGTTCGGGTTCACCGTGGCGTCGGGGATGGCGACCGAGGCGATCACGCGGCTCGGCGCCCTGGAGCGGGCAGGGGTGGTCGAGCTGGTGGGCGTCCACGCCCACCTGGGGAGCCAGGTCTTTGCCATCGCCCCCTTCGTCCGCGCCGTCGGCGTTCTCGCCGGGTTCGTTGCTCCCCTCGACCTGGCAGAGCTGGTGGTGGGCGGTGGGCTCGGCGTGCCCTACGTGAACGGGGAGTCGGCCCCGTCGATGGAGGAGTGGGCCGCAGCGGTGCTTGACGCCTGCCACGCCGCCGGCGTGCCGCTGGTGACCCGCGTGACCGCAGAACCGGGGCGGTCGATCGTGGCGACGGCGGGGGTCACCCTCTACACCGTCGGCACGGTGAAGGACGTCCACGGCCACCGAACCTACGTGTCGGTCGACGGCGGCATGAGCGACAACCCCCGACCCGTCCTCTACGGCAGCGGGTACGAGGCGTTCCTGGCCCGGGAGGCGGACGCTTCCAGGACGATGCCCGTCCGCGTGGTCGGGAAGCACTGCGAGTCGGGCGACGTGGTGGTGGCCGACGGGTTCCTGCCCGACGACCTGGCCGTCGGCGACGTCCTCGTCACTCCGGTGACGGGCGCCTACGGCCATTCGATGGCCTCGAACTACAACAAGGTCCCGCGGCCCGCCGTCCTCTTCGTCTCGGGTGGCGAGGTCCGAGAGGTCGTGCGACGCGAGAGCCTCGATGACCTGGCCCGCCTCGATGTGTGAGGTGGGGGCGGGTGAGGGCGTGCCCGTCCCGCAGGCGGCCCGGCGTCTCCTCGGACGGCGCCCCTGGCGCCTTCTGGGACGCCGGCGGCCAGGCGATAGCGTGACCGGGTGACCTCGTCCGCCGCCCCGCCGCCGCCCGCGCTGCTCGGCCGGCCGCCCGCCGGGCCCGAGGCGCCTCCCCCTGTCGGCGTGGCTGTGCTCGGATGCGGCACCGTCGGAGCTGCGCTGGTCAGCCTGCTCGTGGCCCACTCGGCGGTGCTCGCCGTCCAGAGCGGCGCCCCTGTCGACGTCGTAGGCATCGCCGTCGCCGATCTCACCCGATCCCGCCCCGCCGTGGTACCGGCCTCGTTGCTCACCGACGACGCGGCCGGGCTCGTGAAGCGATCCGACGTGGACGTCGTGGTCGAGCTCATCGGGGGGCTTGACCCGGCGGGCGCCCTGATCCGCCGGGCCCTGGAGGCCGGGAAGTCGGTTGTCACCGCCAACAAGGCGCTGCTCGCCTCGCCTGATGGGATCGAGCTACGCACGCTGGCCCGGCGCCGGGGCGTCGATCTGCTCTACGAGGCTTCCGTCGCCGGGGCCATCCCCCTGGTGCGGGCATTGCGGGAGTCGCTGACCGGCGAGCGGATCGTGCGGGTGATGGGGATCGTGAACGGGACGACGAACTTCATCCTCAGCCGGATGGCCGACGACGGCGTTCCCTACGACGAAGCCCTGGCCGAGGCTCAACGGCTCGGCTACGCCGAGCGGGACCCGACCGCCGACGTGGAGGGGCACGACGCGGCGGCGAAGGCGGCCATCCTCGCCGGCGTGGCCTTCGGGAGCGAGGCGGTCGCGGACGACGTCCACTGCGAGGGCATCGCCGGGATCGACGTCCGTGACATCGCCTACGCCCGCCGGTTCGGGTACGCCCTGAAGCTCCTCGCCGTGGTCGAGCGGCATGACGGCGGGACGCTCTCCATCCGGGTGCACCCGAGCATGGTCCCCGAGACCCACCCGCTCGCGTCCGTGCGCGGCGCCGACAACGCCGTGTTCATCGAGGGGGAGGCAGCCGGCCGGCTGATGCTGTCAGGGCCCGGCGCTGGCGGGCTGCCGACCGCGAGCGCCGTCGTCGGAGACCTCATCGACGCGGTGCGCAACCGAGGAGCGAGGACGACCGCGCCGGCTCCCGAACGCGAACCCGCTCGCCTGCTGGCCGTCGACGAGCTCGAGTCCGCCTTCTACGTCCGGATGACCGTGGAGGACCGCCCGGGGGTGCTGGCGGCAGTGGCGGGCGCCTTCGGCGACCACGGCGTGTCGATCCGCTCGATGGAGCAGCAGGTACCCGGGGACGCAGCCCAGCTGGTCTTCACCACCCACCGGGCCCGTGAGGGCGCGCTGCGGGCCACGCTCGGTGCACTCGAGTCCCTCGGCGCGGTGGCCAGCATCGACGCCGCCTTCCGGATCGCCGGGGAGCACGAGCCGTGAGCCGGGGGCGAACGGGCGCGTGGCGCGGTGTGATCGAGGAGTACCGGGACCATCTCCCGGTGTCGACCGGCACTCCCGTGGTCACCCTGCTCGAAGGGGACACCCCGCTCCTCCCGGCACCGCGCCTGTCGGCCCGGGTGGGCGCTCGCGTGCTGGTGAAGATCGAGGGAGCCAATCCGACCGGATCGTTCAAGGACCGGGGCATGACCATGGCGATCACCAAGGCGGCCGAGGAGGGCGTGCAGGCGGTCGTGTGCGCGTCCACCGGGAACACCTCGGCGTCGGCGGCCGCCTTCGCCGCCCGGGCCGGGATGACGTGCGCGGTCCTCATCCCCGAGGGGCACATCGCGCTGGGGAAGCTGGCCCAGGCGCTGGTGCACGGCGCGCGCGTCCTCCAGATCCGGGGGAACTTCGACCAGGCGCTCGAGATCGTGCGGACGCTGGGCGAGCGGGCGCCGGTCACCGTGGTGAACTCGGTGAACCCGTACCGCATCGAGGGGCAGAAGACCGGCGCCTTCGAGATCGTCGACACCCTGGGGGATGCTCCCGACGTGCAGTGCATCCCGGTGGGCAACGCCGGCAACATCACCGCCTACTGGAGGGGCTACCTCGAGTACCGGGAAGCCGGCCGGACGACCCGGCTCCCCCGGATGCTGGGGTTCCAGGCGGCCGGAGCCGCTCCGATCGTCGAAGGACGCCCGATCGAGCACCCGGAGACGATCGCCACGGCGATCCGCATCGGGAATCCGGCGAGCTGGTACGGGGCGACGGCGGCTGCGAGCGAGTCGGGTGGGGGGATCGCGGCGGTGACCGACGAGGAGATCCTCGATGCCTACCGGTTCCTCGCCGCCGAGGAGTCGGTGTTCTGCGAGCCGGCCTCTGCCGCCTCGGTCGCCGGCCTCTTGCGGTACGGCTTACCGGACGGGCTCGGCGCCGATGCCACCGTCGTCTGCGTGCTGACCGGGCACGGCCTGAAGGACCCGGACGTCGCCATCAGCCAGGTGACCGTGCCCACCGCGGTGGACGCCGAGCTGGCAGCGATCCTCGACGCGCTGTCGCTCTGAGCCCGGCAGCCGACCCGTGTGGTTGCCCGAGTGCCCGCGGCCCGCTAGCATGGGCGCACCGACACTTCCACGCACGACCCATTCGGGGGCGTGGCCGGGTCCTTGGTGAGCTGGCTGCTCATTCATGCCGCGTACGGTGTCGGGGGATCGGTCGGTGGGAGCGGTGCTCCTCTTCCGGGCGGGTCCCGTCCCTCATTCCCGGCGCGTGGCCGTCATCCACGTGCCGACACCAATCATTCGAAGCGAGGAGGCCGATGACTGCGGAACAGCAGCTCGAGCGGTCGGTACTCGAGAGCAAAGAGCGCGACGAGCTCCATGCGATCGCACAGGCCCTGTCGGTGAAGACGACCAGTCGGACGAAGAAAGCCGACATGATCGACGGCATACTCCGGGCGACGGGAGTGGTCGTCGACGCCGTCTCCAACGGCGGCCCGGACACGTTGCCGCCTTCCGGCCCCCCCGAAGGGGACGCGTCCGGACCGGCGGCCCGCACCGCCGCCCGTAAGCCCCGGGTCTCCGTCGTACCCGACGAAGAAACCCCTGGCGGGAACGTGCACGCGGGCGTGAACGGTTCCCCCGTGGCGTCGGAGAGCGCTCTGCAGACACCGCCGGGAGCGGCTCTGGAGCCGCCCGGCGAGCCGGTGACCACGAACGGCGCCGTCCACGCTGACACCCGGTTCGCCGACCCCGGGATGCCCGATGAGCGGGGCGACGACCGAGCGCAGCGTGAGCAACGCGGTGCCGATGCCGTCCGGCGCGACGCTGGCGGTCCGGGCGGCCCGGCCGGTCCGAACGTCGGGGTTGGCGACAGTGCGTCGCGTAACGGCATTGCCACCGGCGGCGGACGGAACCAGAGCCAGGGCAACCAGAGCCAGGGCAACCAGAGCCAGGGCAACCAGAGCCGCTCGCACGGCCAGGGGAACCAGAACCGCCAGGGTGCCGGGACCGACGTCGATGCCGGTAACCGCCGGAACAACCGGCGCCGGAACCGCAACCGTGAGCGTCAGGCCGGCGGCGAGCGCGAGCTCCAGGGGGGCGGGGCCCAGGAGCAGCAGTACCAGGGTGAGCTCATCCCGGTGCGGGGGCTCTTCGACCTCCGTGACGAAGGCTATGGCTTCCTGCGGTGCGACGGGTACCTCCCGTCGGCCAAGGACGTCTACGTTTCCATCAGCCAAGCCCGCCGGTTCTCGCTCCGGAAGGGCGACTACGTCGAGGGTGCGTGCCGGCCGGCAGGCAGCACGGAGAAGTTCCCGGCACTGCTCCGGATCGACTCCATCTCTGGGCTCGATCCGGAACAGGCCCGCAACCGGCCGCGCTTCGAGGACCTCACCCCCCTCTTCCCCGACGACCGTCTCCACCTGGAGATGCCAGGTGAGAAGGAGAACATGACGGCCAGGATCGTCGACCTCCTCTCTCCGATCGGGAAGGGTCAGCGCGGGCTGATCGTCTCGCCTCCCAAGGCGGGGAAGACGACGGTGATGAAGCACATCGCGCACTCCATCGAGGCCAACAACCCCGACGTCCACCTCATGGTGCTGCTCGTCGACGAGCGTCCCGAAGAGGTCACCGACATGCGCCGGTCGGTGAAGGGGGAAGTGGTGGCGTCCACGTTCGACCGCCCGTCCGAGGAGCACACCACGGTGGCGGAGCTCGCCATCGAGCGGGCAAAGCGTCTGGTGGAGCTGGGCCGGGACGTCGTGATCATCCTCGACGGCATCACCAGGCTGGCCCGGGCCTACAACCTGGCCCATCCGGCCACGGGCCGGATCATGTCCGGCGGCGTCGACTCGGGTGCGCTCTACCCGCCGAAGAAGTTCTTCGGCGCCGCCCGCAACATCGAAGAGGGAGGATCGCTCACGATCCTGGCCACGGCGCTCGTCGAGACCGGATCGAAGATGGACGAGGTCATCTTCGAGGAGTTCAAGGGCACGGGCAACATGGAGCTCCGGCTGGACCGGCGCCTGGCCGAGCGGCGCCTGTACCCGTCGATCGACGTGAACGCCAGCTCGACGAGGCACGAGGAGCTCCTCTTCGACCGCTCCCAGCTCCAGCAGGTCTGGAAGCTGCGGCGGGTCCTCAATGCGCTGGCCAACGAGGGCAGCGCGGCGGCGGGTCTCGAGTTGCTCATGGACAAGATCCGCACCACGGCCAGCAACGACGAGTTCCTGGCCGAGATCGCCAAGGGACCGGCCGCGCCCTGATCGGGCCGCCGGCCCGTGCCGGTATGATCGCCCCGCCACGGACCGGCCGCCACCCGGCTCCGGTCCGTCGTCACCACTGGAGAGAGCCATGAAGACCGACATCCACCCCGACTACGTCGAGGCCACCGTCCGCTGCTCGTGCGGGAACACCTTCACCACCCGGTCCACGAAGTCCGAGATCCATCTCGAGCTGTGCAACGAGTGCCACCCGTTCTTCACCGGAAAGCAGAAGCTGGTCGACTCGGGCGGCCGGGTCGAGCGCTTCCAGCGCCGGTACGGGAAATCGGCAGCCCGCAAGTCCTCCTGAACGGCGCGCCGGGCCTGGCGGGCGCCGGGCCTGGCGGGCGCCGGGCGACCGGCGGCCCACCGGTACCCTTGACCCGTGTTGAACGACCGCCTGGCCGAGCTTGAGCGCGAGTACGACGCGGTCGTCGCCGAGCTGGAGGACCCGTCCACGGGGGCGGATCCACGGCGGCTCCGCGACCTCTCCCGGCGTCACCACGAGCTCGAGCAGGTGGTGCTGGCGTGGCGCGGGCTCCAGGAGGCGCGGGACGACCTCGACGCGGCTCGGGAGATGTTGGCGGACGCCTCGGGGGCCGAGCGGGAGCTGGCCCGGTCGGAGGTCGCCCAGGCCCAGGCCGACGTCGACCGTCTGGAGGAGGAGCTGAGGGTGCGGCTCTTGCCCCGCGATCCGAACGACGGGCGCAACGTGATCATGGAGATCCGGGGGGCCGAGGGCGGTGAGGAGGCCAACCTGTTCGCCAAGGACCTCTTCGAGATGTACCAGCGCTACGCCGCCCAACGCGGCTGGAAGACCGAGGTCCTGGCGTCCAGCCCTTCGGAGCGCGACGGGCTGAACGAAGTCACGTTCGTCGTGAAGGGCCCCGACGCCTGGCAGCGCCTCGAGCACGAGGGCGGGCCTCACCGGGTCCAGCGAGTGCCGGTGACCGAGTCCCAGGGACGGATCCACACCTCCTCGGCGGCGGTGACCGTGCTGCCCGAGGCCGAGGAGGTGGACGTGTCGATCGACCCTTCCGACCTCAAGATCGATGTCTACCGTTCGACGGGACCGGGCGGGCAGTCCGTCAACACGACGGACTCCGCCGTGCGCATCACCCACCTGCCCACGGGCATCGTCGTCGCCATGCAGGACGAGAAGAGCCAGATTCAGAACCGGGCGAAGGCGATGGTCGTGCTCCGATCGAGATTGCTGAAGGCCGAGCAGGATGCGCAGGCCGCCGACCTGTCGGTCCGGCGCCGGAGCCAGGTCGGCGGGGGTGGGCGGTCGGAGAAGATCCGCACCTACAACTTCAAGGAGAACCGGGTGACCGACCACCGGATCAAGCTCACGGTCCACAAGCTCGACCGAATCCTCCTCGGTGACCTGGACGAGCTGGTCGACGCCCTGGTGGCCGACAAGCGGGCCCGCCAGCTGGAAGAGGGATGACCGCCGAGACGGCAGCGACCGCGTCCCGCTCTCGCCACGACCTGGTGGCCCGGGTGGCGGCCGCACTCGGATCGGTGCAGGAGGCGCGCTGGCTGGTGGACCACGTCGAGGGCGTCCTCCCTCTTGCCGTCCCGGCAGAGGGTGGTCCACCGGCCGGCGCTTCACCTCCCGCCACCTCACCGGGGGCCACTTCGCTGGCGGCCACTCAGGCGCAACGCGATCTGCTGGCGGCGCTCGTCGCCCGTCGTCAGGCGGGCGAGCCCCTGCAGTACGTGCTCGGGCACTGGTCGTTCCGCTCCATCGAGCTGGCCGTCGATCGCCGCGTGCTCATCCCGCGTCCGGAGACCGAACAGGTCGTCGAACAGGCGTTGGCCGAGCTCCGCCGGGTCGCCGGGGAGCGCAGCGGCCGGGCGTCGGGTGCGGGCCGCGGTCCTGGCGCCGACGCGACGGCGAGCCCCGGGGTAGACGCGACTGCCAGCCCGGGAAGAGAAGTTTCAGGTCGGGGTGGACCGGTCGTGGTCGACCTGGGGACGGGTTCGGGGGCGATCGCCTTCTCCGTCGCCGTGGAGGCCGGCCCGGAGCTACCCGACCTCATGGTCTGGGCCACTGATCTCTCGGACAAGGCGCTCGGGGTGGCCCGGGCCAACCGGGAGGCGCTCATCGGCTCCGACCGCCCGGACGACGGGGGCCCGGCCGCCAAGGCGGGGGGTGCAGCGGACCGCGCCGGGGCCGGCCCTCTCCCGTCCGGGGCGCTCCGGGCCCTGCGGTCGCTCCGTTTCGCCCGGGGCTCCTGGTTCGATGCGCTCCCAGCGTCGCTGCGTGGCGGCATCGCGCTGGTGGTGGCCAACCCTCCCTACGTGTCGTCGACCGACTATGTCTGCCTCGATCCCGGCGTGCGGGACTGGGAGCCCGAGCTGGCCCTGGTGGCGGGGACGGGAACCGGAGGGGTGGGTGGGACGGCGGAGATCGAGACCATCGTGCGCGAGGCGCCGAGATGGCTCGTCCCCGGAGGCACGCTCGTGGTCGAGATCGACCCGGCCCAGGCCGACGGTGCCATCGACCTGGCTCGTCGGGTGGGGTTCGGCGCGGTGCGGACCGAACGGGACCTGGCCGGGCGCAACCGGATGCTCGTGGCTGTTCGATGAGCGTGCCGGTGGTGGAGGCGAGCGGTCCCGACGCGCTCGAACGGGCAGCGCGCGCCCTCCAGGACGGGTTGGTCGTGGGGATCCCCACGGACACCGTCTACGGCCTGGCCGCCGACCCGTTCTCGACCGCGGCCGTGGAGGCCGTGTTCGCCATCAAGCAGCGGCCGGTGGACGTGGCCCTTCCGGTGCTCGTCGGTGATTGGGAGCAGGTCGGTTCCCTGGGGGAGCTTCCGGGGCGAGCGCAGCGGCTGGCGGCGCGTTTTTGGCCTGGCGCCCTGACCCTCGTCGTGCCCCGGGTCCCCGGGTTCACCGCCGACCTGGGCGGACCCCCGACGGCTCGCCGCACGGTCGGGATCAGGTGGCCCGACCATCCGGTGGTGGTGGCTCTGTGCCGTGCCGTGGGTCCGCTCGCCGTCACCAGCGCCAACCGTCACGGCGCTGCACCGATCACCACCGCCGCCGGCGTCGCCGCCGCGTTCGGCACGCCGCCGCCCGAGGCAGGCGCCGGGAGATCACCCCTCACCACCGGTGATGACAACATCGGCCCTGGTCTCGTCCTCGACGGTGGGACCTGCGACGGGGTGCCCTCGACGGTGGTCGAGTGCCTGGGACCGGCAGCGCGCTGCCTCCGCGCCGGGGCGATCGACTGGGCGTCGCTCAGCGAGGCGGCGGCTGGCCCCGGAGCGGCCCCGGCCTGAGCCAGGATCGGAGCAGCCCCGAACGGCGCGGCCCGACACCAGGTTCCCCACCGGTGGCGCGCCCGGGCAGCTCCGCGGCGATGGCGTCGAGCACCTCGCCGATGGACGGGTTGACCAGGTTCCGGGAGCCGATGGCCACGGTCGGGCGTGGCCGAGCATGGCGGGTTGACGTGCCGGGCTCTGGCGCGGGACACTGGTCGGCGATGAGCCACGGATTGCCCGGTCGCAGCGCGGTATCGATTATCGGCTAGGCGCGCGCCGACCCGGCATGCGTCTTTCGACCGTCCACCTGGTGGGCGGTTTTTCAATTCCGGGCATACGGTGCTTCCTGCAGGGAGGCGATGCCTACTGCAGGGATCCGGTCCCTCGGAGGGGCCCGGACCGCCCGGCCACGGGGACTGTGCCGAGAAGGATCGAAGGACGACGGAGGAGCAGTACGGATGGGTGAGACGAAGGAGAGGCACGGAGCGTGACGACATACCGGGTGGGGATCATCGGGGGGGACGGGATCGGTCCCGAGGTGGTGGCCGAGGCGTTGAAGGTGGTGGCCGCGGCCGGAGTGTCCCTGGACACCGTCAGCTACGACCTCGGTGCCGACCGGTACCTGCGGACGGGTGAGGTCCTGCCCGACGCGGTGCTGGAGGAGCTGCGGGCACTCGATGCCGTCCTCCTCGGTGCGGTCGGACCACCGGTGGGGTCGACGGCTGTTCCTCCCGGAGCGCTCGAGCGCGGGCTCCTGCTCCGACTCCGGTTCGAGCTCGATCTCTACGTGAACCTCCGCCCCTTCCTGGGGGTCCCCGGATCGCTCGCCCCGGGCTGCGACTTCGTCGTGATCAGGGAGAACACCGAGGGCACCTACGCCGGAGAGGGAGGCTTCCTCCGGAAGGGAACCCCCTTCGAGGTGGCGACCCAGGGATCGGTCAACACCCGTCACGGGGTCGAGCGGTGCGTGCGCTTCGCCTTCGAGCTCGCCTCCCGGCGAGCGGCGCACCACCTCACCCTCGTCCACAAGACGAACGTCCTCACCTTCGCCGGCGACCTCTGGCAGCGGACCCTCGACGTCGTCGCACCGGAGTTCCCCGTCGTGTCCGTCGACTACAACCACGTGGACGCCGCCTGCATCTACCTCGTCGAGCAGCCGAGCCGGTACGACGTCGTCGTGACCGACAACCTGTTCGGTGACATCCTCACCGATCTGGCTGGCGCCGTCACCGGTGGGATCGGGTACGCCGCCTCGGCCAATCTGAACCCGGCGAGGACCGGACCATCGCTGTTCGAGCCGGTCCACGGGGCGGCGCACGACATTGCCGGCACCGGGAAGGCCAATCCGACGGCCGCCATCCGTTCGGCCGGGCTCATGCTGGACCACCTGGGCGAGACCGCCGCCGCAGAACGGGTGACCAAGGCGGTCACCGAATTCGTCCTGTCCGGACCCGATCCGGACCTCTCGACCGCCGCCGTCGGCGACGCCATCGCAGAAAGGCTCTGAGCCATGCCCCTGACCCCCACCGAGAAGATCTGGATGGACGGCGAGCTCGTCGACTGGGCGGATGCCACCGTCCACGTGCTCACCCACACGTTGCACTACGGATCGGGGGTGTTCGAGGGCATCCGGGCGTACCCGACGTCGGCCGGGGTGGCGATCTTCCGGCTCCGCGACCACATCGAGCGCCTGTTCGCGTCGGCGCGGGTGTTCATGATCGACGTGCCCTACACGGTCGACGAGCTGATCGAGGCCAGCCGGGAGGTCGTCCGGGTCAACCGGCTCCACGACGGCTGCTACCTGCGCCCCATCGTCTACCTGGGCTATGGCGAGATGGGACTGAACCCGCTGCCGTGCTCGGTGAACGTGGCCATCGCTGCCTGGCCATGGGGGACGTACCTTGGCGACGAGGGGGTCGAGCAGGGGGTGTCGATGAAGATCAGCTCCTGGCGGCGCCCCGACCCCAACTCGGTGCCGACGGCGGCGAAGGGCACCGGGATGTACGTGAACTCGTCCCTGGCGAAGGTGGAGGCGTTGAAGGCCGGCTACGACGAGGCGATCCTGCTGGCCCCCGACGGCAACGTGAGCGAGTGCACGGGGGAGAACATCTTCATCGTCCGGGGTGGGCGGCTGATCACGCCGCCGTCGTCGGACTCCGGGGCGCTGGAGGGGATCACCCAGAAGTCGGTGGAGACCATCGCCCGCGACCTCGGTCACGACACCGTCTACGAGCAGATCATCCGCACCGACCTCTACACCGCCGACGAGGCGTTTCTCACCGGTACGGCGGCGGAGGTGGTCCCCATCCGATCGGTGGACGATCGTCCGGTCGGCGCCGGGAGACCCGGACCGATCACCCGGCAGATCCAGCAGACCTACTTCGCCACCGTGCGGGGGGAGGTGGACCGGTACAAGGACTGGTTGGACCATGTCGACTGAGCCCGCTGCGGGAGGGACTGAGCCGGCTGCGGAAGAGGGGGGACGGGCAGGCATGCCCCCGGGTCGCCCCCGAGTGGCTCTGACCGCCGGGCAGCGGGCCCACGCCCGGCTCCACCTGAGCGGCGTGCCCCACGGGCACGGGCCTGGGCCTGGTGGGCACGACTTCGAGCTTCCCGAGCTCCCCGAGGCGGTCGACGTCTTCGACACGGTGCTGCGCGACGGCTCCCAGCAGGAGGGCCTGTCGCTGACCGTCGACGACAAGCTGCGAGTGGCGGAGCAGCTCGACCACCTGGGTGTGACGTTCATCGAGGGGGGGTGGCCCGGGGCCAATCCCAAGGACGCCGAGTTCTTCGCTCGGGCCCCGGCGGAGCTGCGACTGGGCACGGCCACCCTGGTGGCCTTCGGGTCGACCCGCCGTGCCGGCGTGCGACCGGAGGACGACGAGACCCTCCGCCATCTGGTCGAAGCCGGGACGTCGGCCGTGTGCATCGTGGCCAAGGCCTCGGAGGTGCACGTGGTCGACGCCCTGCGGACCACCCTGGACGAGGCCGTCGCCATGGTGGCCGACTCGGTCGACTTCCTCCGCCGTCACGACCTCCGGGTGTTCCTCGACGCCGAGCACTTCTTCGACGGTGTGAAGGCGAACCCGGAGTTCTCGTACCGTATCCTCCGGGCGGCCGAGGAGGCCGGAGCCGAGACGCTGGTCCTGTGCGACACGAACGGAGGGACGCTGCCGCACGAGGCGCGTGCGATCACCGCCGGGGTGCTCAGCCGGTTCGAGACCCAGGTGGGCGTCCACTTCCACAACGACAGCGGCTGCGCCGTCGCGAACTCGCTCGCCGCCGTCTCGGTGGGGGCGACCCACGTGCAGGGCTGTGTGAACGGGTACGGGGAGCGGGCGGGGAACGCCGACCTGTGTGCGACCATCCCGAACCTCAGCCTGAAGCTGGACGTGGCGACCATCGATCCGGGTCGCCTGGAGCGGCTGACGCCGGTCGCCCATCACATCGCCGAGCTGGTCAACCTGGCCCCGAACCCCCAGCAGCCCTACGTGGGCGCGTCGGTGTTCGCCCACAAGGCGGGTCTTCACACCAGTGCGATCGCCCGCCGGTCCGACTCCTACGAGCACATCACCCCGTCGCTGGTCGGCAACGGCACCCGGTTCGTCGTCTCCGAGATGGCCGGCCGGTCGACGCTGGCCCTCAAGGCCGAAGAGCTCGGGCTGCAGCTGGACTCGGCGGCCATGACTTCCGTGCTCGACTCGCTCAAGCGGCTCGAGCACGAGGGCTACCACTTCGAGGTGGCCGACGGGTCCCTGGAGCTCCTCCTCCGCCGGTCCACGGGGTGGGAGCAGACCTACTTCGAACTGGAGTCCTACCGGGTGATCTCCGACCACACCGGTGCTCGCTCAACGGAGGCCACGGTCAAGCTGTTCGTGGGCGGGGAGCGGGAGGTGGCGGTGGCTGAGGGGAACGGTCCGGTCCATGCGCTCGACGGCGCCCTCCGCCGGGCCATCGGCTCGCGCTACGGCGCCCTGGCCGGCATGCACCTCGTCGACTACCGGGTGCGGGTGCTCGACACGGCGAAGGGGACGGCCTCGGTGACGCGGGTGCTCATCGACACGACCGACGGCGACCGCACGTGGACGACCATCGGGGTGTCGGAGAACATCATCGAGGCGTCGTGGCAGGCTCTCGCCGACGCCATCGTCTACGGTTTGGTGCACCGCGGCGTCGCGCCGGCACCGTGATCCGTTTCCGGCCGGCCGGTGGCCGAGTCCGCAGATCCGGGAGCACGGCCGGGCGCCGGCCTTCCGGCCCGAGAGCACACGACCCAGGGGAGCACATGACCCAGCCCAGCTTCGTTCCGATCGTCGAGTCCGACCAGGTGCGGGGAGCCTACCGCCTGCGCGTCCCTTCGATCTGGACGCAGTCCCGCCCGTCTGAGCTGCGCGGCCCCGCCTGGCCATCGGGCCGGTCCTTCGGGACTCCGGGGCCCGACCAGGGGTTCGCCCTCACCCTGGCTCGACGGTTCGAGGATCGCCTGGTGCTCGCCGAAGGCGAGAGAGCCGAGGACGCCATCGCCGGCGCCGCTGCGGTGGCCTCGCGACGGGCGGGCCACTTCGGCCGGGCGCCCTCCGTCTACGACCTCCAGTTCGCCTTCACCCTCTTCGGGTTCCTCGGCGAGCCGCCGGCGGACCTCGTCGCCGCCCGCCAGCCCGTCTTCCGGGCTGCGGCCCACCACTACGAGGTGCGCCGCGCCATCGCCGACCTGGTGCCATCGCCGACCCTGGGTCTCTCCCCGGACGCGCTGGCCGCCCGGATCGGGGAGTGGCGCGAGCTGCTTCCCGAGCTCGCTCCCGCCTGAACCGAATGGCGGGAGCCCCCCGCCCACTGCGGCTGATGACGGGCCGGGTGGCGCGCCCGCTGCAGAAGGGACGGGTCGGCGGCCCTGCGACCGGGGCGACGGACGCCCCGGTCGGATGGTCGGTCGGGCGCTGCCTCAGCCCTTTCGCCACCGGCGCCGGGTGGCGACCCCGGTCGACGTCTTCGACCCTCCGGACGCGGAGGCGGAGAAGAAGTCGTCGCCGCGGTTCCGGTCGGCATGCCTTCCCCTGTCGTGGCCGACGGAGCTGCTCACCTCTGCCCGTCGGAGCTCGTCGGACCCGTCGTACCTGACCGTGATGTTGTCGGCCAGCGACGCGCCGTGCAGCGCCTCCTGGAACAGGTTGGGGAGCTGGGGCCCGACGTGGTGCTGTTCGGGTCTCGGCGCTGTGCCCCCACCGGCGTGCCCGGGGTCGGGGTAGCGGGCGGTCGGGCTCCCGCCTGTGTGCTCGAGCCCTGCACCAGACGCGAGAGCGGTGGCGTGAGCTCGAGGTGGCAGCACGCCGCACTGTTGCTCCCGTGCCGACGGATGCAGCTCCGGCGGGTACCACCTGCCGTCGCTGGCGATCCACCAGCCCGGCCCGTTGGAAACATCACTCATCTCGTTACCTCCACCACTATCCGTGTCAATTTATTGCCCGATGGTAATCCTCTGCGTCCGCGATGTCGACCGGAACCCGCAGGTGGGGAGAACCGTCGCGGACAGGTCGTGCCCGGCTGACCGGTCGATCGCCTCAGCCGGCGTACCGCTCGATTGCCCCCGTCGGTTGACCGCTCGGTAGCGTGGTGGCCATGGATCCCACGCCGTTCATCGAGACCGACACCCACCGCGAGTTCCGCGCCACCCTCCGGAAGTTCGCCGAGGAGCGCATCGCCCCCCACGCCGCGCAGTGCGATCGAGACGGCACCTTCCCGGCCGCGTCGGTGGAGGCCTGCGTCGAGCTCGAGCTCCCGGCCCTCGGGATGCCCGCCGCCTACGGAGGCGCCGGTGCCGACACCATCACCCAGGCCATCATGGCTGAGGAGCTGGCGCGGGTCTGCGCCTCGACGGCGGTCACCATGCTCGTGTCGAAGCTCGGGATGCTGCCGGTCATGAACTGGGCCAGCGAGGAGCTGAAGCAGCGGTACATCCCCCGGGTCGCCTCCGGGGAGGCGCAGTCGAGCTACTGCCTCTCCGAGGCCGATGCCGGGAGTGACGTGGCCGCCATGCGGACGAAGGCCGTGCGGGACGGCGACCACTATGTCATCTCGGGGACGAAGTACTGGATCACTAACGCCGGGGTCTCCGACACCTACACCGTCTTCGCCCGGACCGACCCCGACCCCGCCTCGCGGCATCGGGGGTTGAGCTGCTTCCTCGTCGAGGCGGACTGGGGCGTGAAGGTGACGAAGCACGAGGACAAGCTCGGCCTCCGTGGGAGCCCGACCGGCGAGGTGGTCTTCGACGATGTGCGCGTCCCGGTCGCCAACCGCATCGGCGAAGAGGGTCAGGGGTTCACGATCGCCATGCACACCCTGGACCGCTCCCGACCCACCATCGGGGCCCAGGCCGTCGGGATCGCCCAGGGTGCCATCGACTATGCCGCCGGCTACATGCGAGAGCGCAAGGCGTTCGGCCGGCCCATCGCCGACCTTCAGGGGCTCCGCTTCATGCTTGCCGACATGGCCATGAAGACGGAGGCCGCCCGCACCCTCGTGTACCGGGCGTGCTCGCTCATCGACAACGGCGACCCCGAAGGCGAGCTGACGAAGATCGGCGCGATGGCGAAGTGCGTCGCGTCCGACACCGCCATGTCCGTGACCACCGACGCCGTCCAGCTCCTCGGCGGCTTCGGCTACACGAAGGACTTCCCGGTCGAGCGGTTCATGCGGGATGCCAAGATCACCCAGATCTACGAGGGCACCAACCAGGTCCAGCGGGTGGTGATCGCCAGAGCG
>JAKADK010000154.1 GCA_021820665.1 Actinomycetes bacterium
CTTCGACGCCCCACCGTAGGTCGCGGCAGCGGGCTCCCCCGCTCCGTCAGCAGCGGCCTCCCCGTCAACGGGTGACGGAGCCTCCCCATCGGCGGCGGGCGCGGGCTCCCCCGCTCCGTCACCTGGTCCCGCTGCGTCAGGTGGAGTCGACGGGCCCGGGCGGGGTTCCACCGGGATCACGGTCCGGGGCTCTGTCCGGGAGAAGCGCGGCACCGTGCCGGCACCCGCCAGCGAGCGAGCCGCCTCCGGACCCATCGGCCCGGAGAAGAACCGGCCCTGGGCGGCGTCCGCACCCATCGCCTTCACCGCTGCCAGCTGGCGCCCCCCGTCGACCCCGTCGGCGATGGTCGCCATCCCCAGCGACTGGGCGGCGCGGATGACGGCCTCGACGACCAGCTGGTTCATGCCGAGATCGGCATCGATGCCCTCGACGTAGGCCCGGTGGATCTTCACCGTGCCGACGGCGAGCTTCCGGAGGGGATCGAACGCCGACCAGCCCATGTCCACGTCCCGTATCCCGAGCTGGACACCCAGCTCCCGCAGGGCGACCAGGTCCTTGGTCGCCGAGCCGTCGGAGACCACCTCCTCGGCCACCTCCAGGGTCAGCTGGTCGCCGTCCAGGCCCGACCGTTCGAGCACCGCCGCCACCGCCTTCGCCACCTCACCGGCACGCAGGGGGCCGGAGGGGCAGCCCACCCCCAACTGAATACTCCGCGACCACGCGGTCGCCTGGGCACAGGACTCCTCGAGCAGCCAGGCCATCAACGCCGCACCGGCGCCGCCCGCCTCGATCTCGGGGACGAGGACGTCGGTCGGGATCCGGCCCCGCCGGGGATGGTCCCACTCGACCCGGGCGTCCATGCCGAGCACGCGCCCGTCCGAGAGGTCCACCACCGGCTCGAAGAGGAGCACGGGGGCACCGTCGAGCACGACGCCGGGTGCTCCGCTCATCGCCGGCTCCGACCCTGGCCCGGCACGCGGCCGGGGGACACCGGGCCCTGGTGGGCCGACGCGTTCCATCTCACCCCGTGAAGATCGACCCCCATCCGCGCCGACTTTAGAGAATTCCGTGCTCACGGCGGTGCATGGTCCGGCCGCCGACGACGAGCCACCGGCCGCGCTGACGCCCGCTGCTACCGGGGGACGGACCCGAGGGACCGCCCGAGAACCGATCCGGCGGGTGGTCCCGTTGGTCCCGTTCGGGTCGGGTCAGGGCTCGGCGAAGGCGTAGATCGGCATCCCGTTGTACCCGGACGACAACGACGGCAGGTAGGGGCCGTTCGTCACCACGGCGAGGGAGCCGGTCGGGGCGGGCCCGGCGTCGCCCTCGACCGTGACGATGGCCCCGTCCGGCCAGACCTGGACGACGATCCCCATGTGGACCGACGTGGCCACCGTCCACGGCCCCGTCCCGTAGAAGACGGCGTCCCCCGGGAGCGGCGTGCTGGTGGGTGGCAGCACGGCGGTGTTGGCCGCCGACCACGTGTAGACGTTCCCGACGAAGGAGTAGCTGGGGATGGGCACGCCGGCCTGCTCCCACACCCATGTGGCGAACAGGGCGCACCACGGCTCGCACGGTCCGTAACGGTTGCAGAAATGGCCGGTGTCCGGGTCGGGCCGGGCCGGTGGCGTCAGGCTGGGACGACGGTGGCGGGTCGTGCCGGGCCGGAGCGACGATCACGAGCGGCGCGGTGGCCGGAGGGACCGGGCTCTCGGGCGGCGCGGTGGGTGGGCGAGGCCCTCGAACGCCAATGGTCAGGCGTCGGCCGGGAAGTACGTCGCCTTCAGCTCGCGCTTCAGGACCTTCCCCGACGGGTTGCGGGGCAGGTGGTCGTCGCTGAAGACGATGCGGCTCGGAACCTTGAACGGAGCGATCTTGCCGGCCAGGAACTCCCGGAGCTCGTCCTCGGTCAACGTTGCTCCCGGCTTGCGTTGGACGACGGCGGCGACCTCCTCGCCCAGTCGCTCGTGGGGCACCCCGAACACCGCCGCCTCGTAGACGGCGGGATGGTCGTAGATGGCGCTCTCCACCTCGGCGCTGTAGACGTTCTCCCCCGCCCGGAGCACCATGTCCTTGGCCCGGTCCTCGATGGTGAGGAACCCCTCCTCGTCGATCCGACCCACGTCCCCGGTCGCCAGCCAGCCGTCGACGATGGCCTCCGCCGTCGCCTCCGGCTTGTTCCAGTACCCCCGGATGAGGTTCGGCCCCTTCATCCAGATCTGGCCCAGGCTCCCCACGGGGAGCGGCCGCCGGTACTCGTCCCTGATCTCCACGTCCATGATCGTCGTCCGGGCCCGACCGGTCGAGTGGGGATGGGCCACGTAGTCGTCCCCCGTGTTCCCCGGGCCGAAGGCGTTGGTCTCCGTCATGCCGTAGCCGATGTTCGGGCGGCCCCGCGAGAACCCGTGCTCCACCCGCTCGACCAGCTTGGCCGGGGCAGGCGCGCCGCCACCGCCCACGCTGGCCAGGGACGACGTGTCGTACTTGTCGAAGGAGGGGCACTCGAGCAGGTCCCAGCTCTGGGTGGGCACGCCCACGAAGGTGGTCACCCGCTCGGCCTCGATCAGCTGGAGCGCCTTCTCCGGGTCCCACCGGCGCATGATCACCAGCTTGAACTTCATGCCGAAGCACGACAGCATCACCGGCACGCACCCCGTCACGTGGAAGAGCGGCACGATCAGGATGAAGCACGGGGCATACCCCCCACCGGCCAGTACGTCCTCCCCCTTGCGGACCGTCTGGATGGTGGCATTGGCCCAGAACCCGGTGAGCGCCTGGGTCACCGCCCGGTGGGTGGAGACCGCTCCCTTCGGGAAGCCGGTGGTCCCCGACGTGTAGAGGATCGTGGCATCGTCGTCCGGCCCGACCTCGACGACCGGCATGGCGTTGCCCAGGAGGACCACGTCCTCGTACCGGCGGACACCCTCGGGGACCTTGGTGCCGTCTCCCGCCCGGGCCACGATCATGGGGAGCGAGCGCTTGGCGGCCACCGGGTGCGCCCGTTCGAGGCGCTCTGGATCGACGATCAGGAGCGACAGTCCCGAATCGTCCACGCCGTAGGCGATCTCGTCCTCGGTCCACCAGGCGTTGAGCGACACCGACACGGCCCCGATCGACAGGATGGCGGCGAACGAGACGATCCACTCGGGCAGGTTCCGCATGGCGATCCCCACCCGGTCGCCCTTGGCGATCCCGAAGTCGTGGACGAGCGCGTGGGCCAGCGCGTCCACGTGGCGCATCGTCTCGTCGAACGACCACCGCTCGCCCTCGTAGACGAGGAAGGTGGCCTGGTCACCCCGCGCCCCGGTAAAGACGGCGCCCAGGGTGGGAGGGGCGTTCTTGAAGACGCGGTAGTCGATCCCCCCGATCGTCTCGTCGACGACCTCGAACAGCTGTCCGGGCCCTGTGACCTGGGAAACTGCTTCCTCGTAACTAAGCGCCATCGACATCCCCTCGTACCGTACGTGCCCGGCCACCGGTGACGACCACCGGCCGGCCGCCCAGGTTAGCGGGGTGTCTACCGCTCTCGGCACATCGGGTGACCCGGTGGGAACCACGCCGGCGGGCAACCGGGCGGCGGGGAGCCACGCAACGCCGGCGGGCAACCGGGCAGCGGGCCGGCGGCTGGCGGGCCGGCGGGTGGCGGTCATGGTT
>JAKADK010000008.1 GCA_021820665.1 Actinomycetes bacterium
ACGGGGTGGAAGCGGCGTTCGGACGGATGGAGCGAGGCGAGGTCCTGCGCCCGGTCGTAGTCGTCACCCGGTGAGCCCGGCGGTCCCGCCGGTGGCGACGGCGACGAAGCGCCGCAGGATGCGCGTCCCCACCGCTATCGCCTCGGCCAGCCGGGGACCGGCCAGGTCGACACCGGCGCGCCAGAGAGGCCGCCGCCAGCGGTCGGCCAGGGCCTCGTCGATCTCCACGTGGAACTGGAAGCCGTAGGCCCGGGATCCCACCCGGAACGCCTGGTGGGGAAAGCGCCGGGACGCGGCCAGGTGCACCGCTCCCTCGGGCAGCGTGAACGTGTCCCGGTGCCATTCGACGCAGGCAACCGACGGATCGGCCAGCCCCCCGTACTCGGGACCGAGCACCGGGTCGAGCCGACCGGCTCTGGTGAGCACGACCGGGGTCAACCCGACTTCGCCCTCGGTGTCCTCCCCGCCCACCAGGAGGTCCGCGCCCAGCGCCATGGCCAGCTGCTGGGCGCCCAGGCACACCCCGAGCACGGGGCTCCCCGCGGCCACCGCGCCGGCCAGCAGCGTCCGCTCGTCGGCCAGCCACGGGATGCGCCGGTCGTCGGCCGTCATCGGCCCGCCGAGGACGACCACCCCGCCGACTGCCTCCGGGCGGGGCACCACGTCACCCAGATCCGGGCGCACCACGCGGGAGGCGATCCCCGCCGCCTCCAGCGCGCCGGCGATCGAGCCGGGCCCCTCATGATCGGTGTGCTGGAGCACGGCCCACGGACGTCGCTCCCCGGGTGGCGGACGTCGGTCCCCGGGTGGCTCGGGCACGGTCAGCGGGTCTCGACGACCAGGAACGCCTCGGCCAGACGACCGTCGCCGAGCCCGGCGTCGCGGGCCACGGAGCCCATCCATTCCCGGAGCATCGGCTCCAGGTGCGCGCCGTCGCCGACCTGGCTCCGGTGCGACCGGAGGGCGGCCAGCTTGGCGTCGAACGACTCGGTCACGTCGACCACCCGGTTGGGATGCGGGGCCGCCATCAGCCACAACTCGGGCACGGTGTGGGGCTCCAGTCCCTCCTCCAGCAGCTCCGGATGGGCGAACGGGTTGCGGGCATCGGGGTAGACCGCGCACGCCGCCGCCTCGCCGGCCGCCAGATGGTCGGGATGGCTGGCGTAGATGCGCTGCCAGTTCCGGTCGGGTGACTGGGCAACCACACGATCGGGGCGGAACGACCGGATGACGCGCGAGATGTCGCGCCGGACGTCCAGCGTCGCAGCCAGCCGTCCGTCGGGGTAGCCGAGGAAACGGACGTCTGCGACCCCGAGCTCGGCGGCTGCCGCCCGCTGCTCGTCACGGCGGAGCGCGGCCATGTCGCTCCTGGAGACCGACCGGTCCGACCCTCCGGCATCCCCGTCGGTGACGACGCAGTAGGCCACCTCGGTTCCCGACTTCGTCCATACCGAGACGGTGCCGGCCATGCCGAAGTCGACGTCATCGGGATGGGCGGTGACCACGAGGACCCGGTCCACCCCGTCTCCCCCCGGGGCGGCGTCCCCCGAACGGTGCTCGTCAGCCACGCCGGGCGGTGTGTCCCGACACGGCGCCCACGGCGGGGCTTCCCGATGTCGTGCCTCCCGGGGCTCTGCCACCCGATGTCGTGCGTCTCCGTGTCACGCCACGCCCTCGGTCGGTTCCCACCCGGCCAGGTCGGCGAGCCGGGGGTCGTTCGAGAACATCTCCACGATGGGCATCCGCAGACCGAGGCGGGTCTGGATGCGCTCGATCTCCAGCACCTGGTTCCACTGGACCAGGCTCACGACGACCCCGGCCTCCCCTGCCCGCGCCGTGCGGCCCGATCGGTGCAGGTAGGCCTTGTGGTCCTCCGGAGGGTCGTAGTGCACCACGATGTCGACGGCGTCGATGTCGAGGCCGCGTGCGGCCACGTCCGTCGCCACCAGCACCGGCAGCTTCCCTCCGGTGAAGTCCTTCAGCGTGCGCTCGCGCTGGGCCTGGCGGAGGTCGCCATGGATGGCGTCGGCGCGGACCCCCTCCTTCCGGAGCTGCTCGACGAGGCGGTCCGCCCCCCGCTTCGTGCGGACGAAGACGATCGCCTTGTCGGTGTTCCGGCAGATCGCCGCGCACACCTTCACCCGGTCCATCTGGTGCACCTCGATGAACCGGTGCTCCATCTCTTCCACGGTGACCCGCCGGGAGGCGACCTCGTGCATCACCGGATCGTGGAGGTACCGGCTCACGAGCCGGTCGACGGCACCGTCGAGGGTGGCGGAGAACAGCAGCGTCTGGTGGTCCCGCTCCAGGCGGCGCAGCACCCACTCGACCTGGGGCATGAAGCCCATGTCGGCCATGCGGTCCGCCTCGTCGAGCACCAGGGTCTCGATGTCGGCCACCGAGAGCTCCCCCCGGTCGCCGAGGTCGATCAGACGGCCCGGGGTGGCGATCACCACGTCGACGCCGCGGCGGAGCTTCTTCACCTGGCGCTCGATGTCGGCACCGCCGTAGACGGCAGCGATGCGGAGGTCGACCGACGCGGCCAGCGGGTCCAGCACGTCGTGCACCTGGACGGCCAGCTCCCGGGTCGGCACCAGGACCAGTGCTCGCGGCCGGCCCGGCTTCGTGGCCCGTGACGCCATCGTCCGCTGGAGGAGGGGGAGGCCGAACGCCAGCGTCTTGCCCGAACCGGTCTTCGCCTTCCCGCAGACGTCCCGTCCGGCCAGGGCGTCGGCCACGGTCATCGCCTGGATGGGGAAGGCGGACATGATGCCCTGGGAGCCGAGCACGGCGACCAGGGCGGGGTCGACACCGAGGGAGGCGAACGCCGTCAGCTCGGATGGGTCGCCCACATCGGATGGATCGTCCGCATCGGGCACATGGGGATCCGTACGCTCGTCGGCGCTGCCTCGGTTGCCGGCCGGCACGGGGCCCGGCCGCTCAGCGGTGGTGGTCATGGAAATGGGTGCTCTCTCTCATCTGCGTGAGGCCGGCCCTGGTGGCCGGCACTGGGTGCCCGACGTTCGGGACGGGCGCACGAGGGCCCGCCCCTACGGGCTCCGAAGGACACCGGGCCCGAAGGCCACCGGACGCCGGAGACAGATGAGGAAGACCCCACGGCCCGGTGACGACCGGACCGCGACCACCAGTGTAGCCCTCGTGCCCCGAAGCGCAGGTCATCCATCCAACGACGCACCCTGGCCACCGTCGCCCGCCGCGGACACGGCCCGACGGCTGGCGCTCCTGGCAACCGGACATCGGTGACCGGCGACGTGCGCCGCTGGCGCTACCCGGCCGACGCCTCCTGGTAGACCTCAGCGCCCGCCTCCCGGAACTCGGCTGCCTTCTCCTTCATGCCGATCGTCACCGCCGTGCCCACGTCGAGCCCGTGGTCCTCCGCGTAGTCACGCACGTCCTGGCTGATCCGCATGGAACAGAACTTCGGGCCGCACATCGAGCAGAAGTGGGCGGTCTTCGCCGGCTCGGCCGGGAGGGTCTCGTCGTGGTACGCCCGGGCCGTCTCCGGGTCCATCGCCAGGTTGAACTGGTCCTCCCACCGGAACTCGAAGCGAGCCTTGGACAGGGCGTCGTCCCACGCCTGGGCTCCGGGGTGGCCCTTGGCCAGGTCGGCGGCGTGAGCGGCGATCTTGTAGGCGATCATGCCCTGCTTCACGTCGTCCCGGTTGGGCAGGCCGAGGTGCTCCTTGGGCGTCACGTAGCAGAGCATCGCCGTGCCGTGCATACCGATGACCGCCGCCCCGATGGCCGACGTGATGTGGTCGTAGGCCGGCGCCACGTCCACGGTGAGCGGGCCGAGGGTATAGAAGGGCGCCTCGTGGCAGACCTGCTTCTGGAGGACGACGTTCTCGGCGATCTTGTGCAGTGGGACGTGGCCCGGTCCCTCGATCATCACCTGGACGTCGTGGCGCCACGCCACCTCGGTCAGCTCCCCGAGCGTCTCGAGCTCGGCGAACTGCGCCTGGTCGTTGGCGTCGGCGATCGACCCGGGCCGCAGGCCATCCCCCAGGGAGAACGCCACGTCGTAGGCGGCCATGATCTGGCACATATCCTCGAAGTGGGTGTAGAGGAAGTTCTCCTGATGGTGGGCGAGGCACCACGCCGCCATGATCGACCCGCCCCGGCTCACGATGCCGGTGACCCGACTGGCGGTCAGGGGGACGTAGCGGAGGAGGACGCCGGCGTGGATGGTGAAGTAGTCGACACCCTGCTCCGCCTGCTCGATCAGCGTGTCCCGGAACAGCTCCCAGGTGAGCTCCTCGGGGCGCCCGTCGACCTTCTCCAGAGCCTGGTAGATGGGGACGGTGCCGATGGGCACGGGGGAGTTCCGCACGATCCACTCCCGGGTGGTGTGGATGTCCGGGCCGGTGGAAAGGTCCATCACGGTGTCGGCCCCCCACCGGGTGGCCCAGGTCAGCTTCTCCACCTCTTCGTCGACGGAGGACGACACGGCCGAGTTCCCGATGTTGGCGTTGACCTTCACCAGGAACCGGCTGCCGATGACCATCGGCTCGGACTCCGGGTGGTTCACGTTGGCCGGGAGGATGGCCCGGCCGGCGGCGATCTCGTCTCGCACCAGCTCGGCGGGGACCCCCTCCCTGACGGCGACGAACGCCATCTCGGGCGTGACGACGCCCCGGCGGGCATAGGCCAGTTGGGTGACCGCCGGTCCGGTGGCCCGCCGCGGCCGCCGACCGGCAGCGGCGAACGGCAGGGGCCCGGCTGCAGCCGCTCCGTCCCGGGCCGCCCGGCGGACCGCGGCCCGCCCGTCGTCACGGAGGACGGCCTGGCGTCCTTCGGTGGTCTCGACATCGCCGCGGGCGGTGATCCACGGCAGGCGGAGCGGCGGGAGCCCCTGCGTGGGGTCCGAACCCGGGCCGGAGGTGTCGTAGAGCCGGATCGGATCGTTGGGGACCGGACCGCCGCGCCCCGGGGAGTCGGCCAGCGTCACCTCGGTGAAGGGCACCCGGAGCACCGCCTGGTCCGGGCCCGGCCCCCGGCCGGCCGCTCCGCCGAGGTCGGCACGCACCTCGACGTACACCTTCCGGCGGTGATGGGCGCCGTTGGGGTCGTTGGTCCGGCCGCTCCCCCCGTCCCTCCAGCCCGTCCCCCCGGCTCCCGGATCGGGGGTACCGCTCACGTGGACATCGCTCATGGTCATCGCTCTCCCTCCGCCGGCATTATCCGGTTCAGGTCATCGGTCGGCGCCGCGCAGGCGCCCTCTCAGCCCGGTCCCTCCGAGCTCCCGTGCCTCCGAGTCTTCCACGCTTCCGAGGCCGGCGTGGCCCCGGCGAGCGGTGTGTGCCATCGTGGTGCCGGCATCGGCGACCGGTCCACCGCGCAGGGGGCAGAGTGGCCGTGCAGCACCGAGAAGACGACCGAGAGATGAGGGAGCCACCCATGGGAACGCTCGCCGCCGGGGACCCGGCACCCGCCTTCACCCTGCCGGACCAGGACGGCACGCCGGTGTCGCTCGCCGACTTCGCCGGGAGCCCCGTGGTCGTCTACTTCTACCCGAAGGACGACACGCCCGGGTGCACGAAGGAAGCGTGCCAGTTCAACGACAACCTCCGGGACTTCTCCCGGGCCGGTGCCGCCGTGGTCGGCATCTCGCCAGACGGCCAGGAAGCGCACCGCAAGTTCCGGGCGAAGTACGGCCTCACCTTCCCCCTCCTTTCCGACCCGGACCACGCCGTCATGTCGGCCTACGGCGCCTGGGGGGAGAAGACGCTCTACGGGAAGAAGACGGTCGGCGTGATCCGCTCGACGTTCCTGGTCGACGCCGAGGGCAGGATCACACGCCGATGGTACAACGTGCGGGCCGACGGCCACGCCGCGAAGGTCCTGCTCGAACTGGACCGCTGAGCTCCACACACGTCGCGCCGCGTCGGCAAGGCGCCGGCGTGGGCTACCGGGCAGCGCGCCCTCAGTGCTGGTGGACCGGGCACCACCAGGTGGTCCGGCCTCCGACGGTCGAGCGCGTGAGCGGGGCGCCGTCCTGGGGGCACCGACCGTCTCTCCGGCGCTCCCCCGTGAGGTCCCCGCGGTGCGATCCACCCCGAGCGACGAGGTCGGCGATCACGGCATGCACCGTCCCGCACAGGAGATGCACCTCGGTAGGAGCGAGCGAGCCTGCGGGTCGCCGGGGATCGAGCCCGGCCTTCCAGAGCACCTCGTCGGCCACGAGGTTCCCGACGCCGGCCACCCTGGACTGGTCCAGTAGCCGGGCCTTCAGCGGCGCCGTCGAACCGGCCAAGGCGGCGGCGAGCTCGTCGCCGGTGATCGCGGCCGCATCGGGCCCGAGCCGGCCCAGGTCGGGGTCGAGCGTCACCCCGCCCAGGCGGCGTGGATCGCGGACCACCAGGGAGCCGCCGTCGACGAAGGCGATCCGCACCCGCTCCCAGGCGGGATCGTGGCGGGCCGGGGCGTAGAGCAGGCCGTCGAGGGCGGCCCGGCCGTCGACCACCAGCGTGCCGGTCATGCCGAAGCGGAGCCCGAGGCGTCTACCCCCGTCGATGTCGCCGAGCAGGAGCTTGCCCACTCGCCGGAACGCCGCGAAGCGGTGGCCGGTGAGCGCGGCCCCGAGCATCGCCGGAGTGAGCCCGCCCTTCAGGAACCAGGGATCGGGAAGCTCCACCCGGCCGACGACCCGACCGACCGACCGTTCCGCCAGCCGGCGATAGGCCTCGACCTCGGGCAGCTCCGGCACGGGACGACGCTACCAAGCACCCGACCCGGCAGCACCCGACCCGGCAGCACCCGACCCGGCAGCACCCGACCCGGCAGCACCCGACCCGGCAGCACCCGACCCGGCAGCACCGGTCGCTCCCCTGCCCGGTCCGACCACGGCACCGGACACCGAGACCTCGAAGACCGAGACCTCGAAGACCGGTCCAGGACCGCCGGAACGCCGGAACGCCGGAACCGAGCCCGATAGGGTTGGCGCATGCCTCCCGAGAAGCCGCAGTGGGCCGAGCTCTACACCGAAGTCGTGACCTCCGGGCTGTGCACCGGATGTGCCGGGTGCATCGTCGCCTGCCCCCACGACGTGCTCTCCTACGACGACGAGGGCGGGCGGTACCGACCGTTCCACGTCGACGCCGACGGCGGGCGGGAGGACTGCACCCACGGGATCAAGGGCTGCACCATGTGCACCCGCGCCTGCCCCCGCTTCCGGACCTGGGAACCGGAGATCGAGCAGCACTTGTTCGGGAGGGAGCGGACCGCCGAGGAGGTGGCCGGCATCACCGCCGACATCCTGCTCGTGCGCACGACGGATCCCGAGATCCTCGAGGTGGGCCAGGACGGCGGGCTCGTCTCCGCGCTGCTGATCTGGGCGCTCGAGCACGACGTCATCGATGCCGCCCTGGTGTCGACCCTCGAGGGGGACGGCACGACGTGGAAGGCCAAGCCGGCCGTGGCCACCACCCGTGCCGAGGTCCTCGCCGCCGCCGGTTCCCGCTACACCTACAGCGCGAACACCCTCGCCTACCCCCTCGCCGTCGAGTCGGGCGCCGAGCGCATCGCCCTCGTGGGCATGGGATGCCAGGCCTCGGCCCCACCGGTCATGGCCGCCCGCAAGGCCGGGAAGATCGCCCGCCGGCTGTCGCTCAGCATCGGGCTGATGTGCTCGAAGACGTTCGACGACGCCATCTTCCCCGAGCTGTTCGAAGCCCGGTACGACATCCCCAGAGCCGAGATCGTAAAGATGAACATCAAGGGCGTCTTCCAGGTGTGGACCAGAGACGGCGGGTACCACGAGATCCCTCTGAAGGAGGCCCATGCCTGGACCCGAGAGGGCTGCACCTCCTGCCCCGACTTCGCCGCCGAGCACGCCGACATCTCCACCGGCGGGATCGGCGCGTTCAATGACTGGACCCTCACCATCGTGCGGACCGACAAGGGGCGCGAGCTCCTCGAGGCCATGGTCGCCGGAGGAGCGGTCGAGACCCGACCGGGCGACGACGACCCTGGGGCCATCGCCCTGCTCCGGAAACTGGCACGGGTGTCCCGGCGGCGATGGCCAGAGAGCGCCGCGCCCATGCCCCGCCGCCTGCCGGCGCCGGCCTGACGCTCGCTCCACGCCCGCCGCGTCCGGCGGGCGTGGGCGTCGCGGTCGCGGGCAGCGCGCCGACCAGGGAAACTTCGTGCTCCGACCGAGCGAGTACGGTGGCGGTGGTGGCCGCTCGACGCACGCTCCATGCCCGCCCGCAGGCGCCGCCGGTGCCGGGTAACGCCCTCACCACCCCGGCCAGCCGGGCAGATGCCCGGTCGTCGGGACGGTCCTCCGCCCGTCCTCCACGGCCCGGGCGTGCCCGCCCTCGTCCCACCGTGGTGCTCCTCGTCCGGCACGGCAAGACCCCGACCACGGGCACGATCCTCCCGGGACGGGCACCGGACCTCCACCTGTCCGAGGAGGGCATGGCCCAGGCCGAGGCGGTCGCCGACCGGATCGCCGCCCTCACCGGCACCCCCCTCTCCCCGCCCGAGGCGGTGTACGCGTCGCCCCTCGAGCGCACGTTCGAGACCGCTCGCCCCATCGCCCGGGCGCTCGGCCTCCGGGTGCGCTCCGACCGGGGCCTGCTCGAGTGCGACTTCGGGACCTGGACCGGCCAAGAGCTGAAGTCCCTGGCGAAGAAGCCCGAATGGCGCCAGGTCCAGCAGTGCCCCTCCGGCTTCCGGTTCCCGGACGGGGAGTCGTTCCTGGAGATGCAGGCCCGCATGGCGGCGACGCTCACGAGGCTGACGCACCTCCACCCCGGGGCGACGGTCGTCGCCGTGTCCCATGCCGACCCGATCAAGGTGGCGATCGCCCACTGCGCCGGGACCCACCTCGACCTCTTCCAACGACTGGTGGTGGGCCCCTGCTCGGTGAGCGCCATCGCCTTCGACCACGATGGTGGCGGCACGCCCCACGTCTTGTGCGTGAACTCGACCGCCGCCCTCGGGGACCTGGTGGTGTCGTGAGCCCCGGGTACGACCTGTCTGCCCCGGAACGCTTCTCGGTGGCGGCCATCGGGCCGGTCGGGAGCAGGCTGTTCCTGGTGCAGTGCCGGCAGGACCGGACGCTGCTCACGTTGAAGGTGGAAAAGCAGCAGGTCGCCGTCCTGGCCGAGACACTGGGTCGTATCGTGCGCGACCAGTCCCGACCGGGGCATCTCCCGGACTCCGGCATCCTGGAGGAGCCGGCCGAGCCCGACTGGACGGTCGGCACCATCGGCATCTCCTACGACGACGCGACCGACCGGGTCGTGCTGATCTTCGAGGAGCTGGTCGCCGAGGACGACGACGGCGCGCTCGCCCGGGTCGCCGTCACCCGTGAACAGGCCGCCGCCTTCGCCATCACCGCCACCCGGCTCGTGGAGTCGGGTCGGCCGCCCTGCCCGCTGTGCGGCTCCCCCCTCGATCCGTCCGGACACGAGTGCCCGAGGACAAACGGTCACCGGCCGCCGACCGTCTGATCGGCTGGGGTCCTGGCCACCCCGTCGGCGAGGACGAGGTCGTCGGTTGCCTGGCCTCCGGTGAGCTGGTCATCGAGGGTCGGCTCCCGTGGAGCTCGAACCTCACGTTCCTGGTCGAGGTGGTTCTGCACGAGCCCGCCGCCGGCGAAGGCGGGGACGTCCCCCTGTTCGCCGTGTACAAGCCCGCGCGCGGGGAGCGCCCCCTGTGGGACTTCCCGCCCAACCTCTACCGCCGAGAAGTCGCCGCCTACGCGCTCTCCGAGGCACTGGGCTGGCGCCTCGTCCCCCCGACGGTCGAACGGGCGGACGGACCGCTCGGACCCGGGTCCCTCCAGCTGTTCGTCGAGGCGGACTACTCCCAGCACTACTTCACCCTCCTGGAGGACCCCGCCACCCACGGACAGCTCAAGAGGATGTGCGCGTTCGACATCGCGGCGAACAACGCCGACCGGAAAGGGGGCCACGTCCTGGCCGGCCCCGGCCAGCACCTGTGGGGGGTCGACCATGGCGTGTGCTTCCACGACGAGCCGAAGCTCCGCACGGTCATCTGGGACTTCGCCGGCGAGCCCGTGCCCGAGACGCTCCTCGCCGACCTGTGCGAGCTCGCCACGTCGATCCCTGCCGTGCTCGCCCGCTACCTGACTGGCCCGGAGTGCAGTGCGCTCGTGCAGCGCATCGTCGAGCTGGCCGACGACGGGAGGTTCCCCGCGCCCACCGGTGAGCGCCCCTATCCCTGGCCACTCGTCTGACCGGACCGGCGATCACCGTCGGTCTCTCGTGACGGCACCCCGGCGGACCCCGCGGCTGCCGGCACGACCGCTCGTCCGCCGCACGTCGGGTCTCCGCCCCGCAGAGGTACGGGACGAGCCAGGGCGAACGCAGAGGCGACGCTCCCTCCACCACCGGCCGGGCCCGGTGGTGCCATGCTACGGGGCATGGACGACGACCATGCCCAGCCACCGCGCGCGCCAGACCCGGGGATCGACCGGTGGCCCGGGCTGAGCCGCCGCCAATTCCTGGCAGGCGGCGCCGCGCTCGGTGGAGCGTTGCTGGCGGGCTGCAGCTCGCGGACGACGACCGGTTCGGCGCGACGGGTCACGGCCCGCACCGCGGCGGCGTTGCGGGCGCCAGGCAGTCGCCCGTACCCGCACCTGCCGGTGGGACACGACTCCATCCCGGATATCCGGCACGTGCTGGTGTTCATGCAGGAGAACCACTCCTTTGACAACGTGCTGGGCATGATCGGCCGTGGAGACGGGCTCACCGTGGGCACTGACGGACGGCCGACCAACACGAACCCCGGACCCGGCAACGAAGTGGTGCGCGCCTTCCACATGCCCACACCGTGCCAGCAGGTCGGCCACCCGGTGCAGACCTGGAACGCCAGCCACGTCCAGTACGACCACGGGACCAACCAGGGGTTCGTGGTGAGCCGGAGCGGGCCGGTCGCCATGGGCTACCTGACGGGTGCGGATCTCCCCTTCACCTACGAGATGGCCAAAGTCTTCCCCATCGGGGACCGGTACTACTCCTCGCTGTTGGGACAGACCTGGCCCAATCGGCGCTACCTCATGTCAGGCACGTCGGCGGGGATGGTGGACGACGTAGGCGGCCAACTGGTCACCATGGCGCCGCACGGCACGATCTTCCAGCTCCTCACCAAGGTGGGGATCCCCTGGCGCGACTACTACCAGCCTCCCAGTCAACCCACCGCCGACATCTACCTCACCCAGATGGAGGACTCCGCCGTCCGGCGCAACGTGGTGCCCATCGACCAGTTCTTCACCGATGCCGCCACCGGCACCCTGCCGGCCTTCGCTCTCATCGACCCCAACTTCGGGACCAACTCCGAGGAGGACCCTCAGGACGTCCAGCCGGGCGACACCCTGCTGGCTCAGGTGGTACACGCGTTGTTCGAGAGCCCGAACTGGCCTCATCTCCTCCTGCTGTGGACCTACGACGAGCACGGCGGGTACTACGACCACGTCCCGCCACCGGTAGCGCCCAAGCCCGACACCATCCCGCCCGACATCACCGTACCGCCCGACCAGCCCGGCACCTTCGGCCGCTACGGCTTCCGGGTCCCGGCCGCCGTCGTCTCCCCCTACGCCAAGGCCCACCACGTCTCCAGCGTGGTCTACGACCACACCTCGGTCCTGGCCTTCCTGGAACGCAAGTGGAACCTCCCGGCCTTCACGTACCGTGACGCCAACGCCAACGACCTGTCGGACTTCCTAGACCTGGAGGCCAAGCGGCCGCCGTTCCTCACCCCGCCGAACCTGCCCACCCCGACAGAGTCCGCCGCCCTGGCCCGCTGCACCGTCACCGGGCCGGGCACCATCCCACCACCGACCGCGGTCAGCCACCACGCCACCGGCGCGTAGCGTCACCACGCCACCGGCGCGTAGCGTCAGCACCGTTTGATCCGCAAGGGACGATGGGTCGGCAGGTGACCACGACGCCCTCCCCGGAGCCAGCGTGCTCGGCTCACCCGCGGTGCACAGACGGAAGGTACGTCCGCACGGGCATGGAGTCGCCAATGCTCCCCTCTACCCTCAGGTGGCGCCGATCCGCTATCTGGCCAGCGCGACCACCATGCAGGTGCCGCCGGCGGGACCGACCGGCGACTCCGCCCACACCTGGCCGCCCATCGACCGGACCAGCTCGGCCACGATGGCCAGCCCGAGACCGGTGCCCACCCGGCGGCCGGTCGCCGCACCGGTGAACAGCCTCGTGAAGATGTGCGGCAGCTCGTCCTCCCCGATGCCCGGGCCGTCGTCGGTGACCCGGATGGTGGCCACGCCCCGGTCGAGACCGGCCCAGACGACCACCCGGCGCGTGGCGTGGTTGAGGGCGTTCTCCACCAGGTTGGAGACGACCTGGGTGAGCCGGTCCGCATCGGCCCAGACCTCGACGCCCGTCGCCGGCCCGACCTCGGCGTCCAGCACCAGGCCGAGATCGAGAGCGGCCGGCTCGAACGCCATCACCGCCACCTCCACCGCCGCCGGCAGCAGCACCCGTGCCGGCTCCGAGGAGAACGTGCCGGCTTCGAGCCGAGCCAGCTGGAGCAGATCGCTGACGAGCCGTCCCAACCGGCGGGCCTCGGCGGCGATCACAGCGGCAGCGCGACGGACGTCGGATGCAGTGCCGTCCTCCAATGCCTCGGCAAACCCCTGGATCGACGTGAGCGGCGTGCGCAGCTCGTGCGAGACCGACAAGAGGAACTGGCGTTGGCCACCCTGCGACGCTTCCAGCGCCGCTGCCATGGCGTCGATCGACGTGCCGAGGCTGCGCAGCTCCGGGTCGCTGATGGCGGCCTGGTCCACACGGGCCGAGAGGTCCCCTCCGGCGATCCGGGCCGTCACGCTCTCGACCTGGTGGAGCGGACGCACGAGGCGGCGTCCCAGCCGGTCGGCGACCAGCGCGGCCACCGCCAGCACGGCGCCCGATCCGATGAGCAGCCAGGGCACCGCCGTGACCAGTCCCGTCGGCGTCTGCCGGGCCAGGACCACCGCCTCCTCTGTCTCGACGAAGGCCCCGTTCCGCACGTAGCGGAGCAGGAACGGCTGGATGGCATACGCGGTGTTCCCGTCGATCCCCGAGGCCGGCTGGCCCCCGGCCACCACAGCCAGGTCGAGCCGGGCCGGCTGGAGACCGGACGGGAGCACCGGTCGCGGACCGCGCCCGAACGGGGGCGCGAGGGCGCCGTCCGGTCGCACGGCGACCAGGACCGACCCGTCCAGACGGAGGGGCTTCCGCAGTGTCGCCAGCAACCGGACGAGCCTGGCGGCCGGGCGGTCCGACGCCTCGGCGTGCAGGCTCTGGGCCAGTGTGTAGGCCTCACCCGTCAGCTCGTGCTCGGTCTGCGACCTCGTGGTGTGGACCGTCAGCGCCAGGGTGACCACGCCGGCCACCAGCAGCGCTCCGAAGGTCACCGCCACCATGGCGATCGTCAACCGGCGTCGCACCGGGCACCCGGCCTCATGCCAGCCGGTAGCCGACGCCACGCATGGTCGCCAGCGGGAGGCCGGCCCCCAGCTTTGCTCTCAGCTGTCGCACGTGGACGTCGATGGTGCGCTCGTCCCCGAACCACTCGGGCCCCCAGACGCCTTCGAGGATCTGGCGTCGGGTCAGCGCCAGGCCGGCGTTGGTGGCGAAGTAGGTGAGCAGGTCGAACTCCCGGGTGGTGAGGTCGACCACCCGCTCGCCGACATGCACCTCGCGCCGGGCGGTGTCGATGCGTACCGGGCCCACGACGAGGACGGGCGGGACGACCGGGGAACCCGGGTCGCGCTCGCTCCGGCGCAGGACGGCCCGGATCCGGGCTACCAGCTCACGAGGGGAGAAGGGCTTGGCGATGTAGTCGTCAGCACCCAGTTCCAACCCGACCACCCGGTCCACCTCGTCACCCCTGGCCGTGAGGATGACGATGGGGAGGTGGCCCTTGGACCGGAGCCTGCGACAGAGCTCGAGCCCGTCGAGCCCACCAGGCAACCCGAGGTCGATGACCGCCAAGGCGGGCGCGGTGCGATCGATGGCGGCCAGGCCCGCCGGTCCGTCGCCGGCCACCACCGCGTCGAAGCCAGCCTGGTCGAGGTACAGCTCGACCAGGCTGGCGATGCTCGGATCGTCTTCGACGACGACGATCGTTCGACGTGGACTGTCCACGCGGGTCAGTCTGACATCACGCGGCCGCGACCGGGGTGCTCGGGTCGACGGGTGCCGACAGGCCGGCCGGCGTTCGCGGCTTCATCTCCACGATCCGCAGCGCGACGCCGTTCTCGGAGAGGACGACGACCCGAGAGCCGGTGGGGATCGCAGTCGCCGGGTGCTTGCCCCCGATCTTCGTCGTCGAGTTGATGGCGAGCGTGGCCACCCCGCCGTCGGGACGCTGCACGGTCACCGCCGTCGGGGAGATGGCCGTGACCGTTCCCCGGTCGAAGGTGAGGGTGACCCAGCCTCCCTTGAGCTTGACCGTGAAGACGGCGTGATCGGTGCGGGCCAGGATCGCCCGGATCGTGGCCCGACGGTGGTGGATGGTCGAGGCACCGGGCGGGGACGTCTGACCATTGGTCGCGAGCGCGGTCACCGGCAACGCGGTGGGCACGGCGGTTGCCGAGGGCCAGCTGGTGACGACCGCCGCGGCACCGCCACCCACGGCGACCGTCAGGGCGATCGCGCCGGCGGCGACCCGGCGACGGGTGGTGGACAGGACAGACATAATGGCTCCTTTCGTCAGGTGTCGGCACCGTGCCGAACGGACACCTCCATCATCGCCGGGCACCATGAACCCCCGGCGTGCCCCGCGTTAGGGCTCTGTGAGCCCGTTCCGACGTGGACCAGACCACGCCGGGAAAGGCGCGAGGGGGATCCGGGCCGGCGCGTGACCGGGTGCTCGGCTGGGAGGTGACCCGATGGTCAGGCCGGCGGGTGCAGCCGGACGACCATCTTTCCGATGTTCTCGCCGCGCAGCATACCGATGAAGGCGTGGGCCGCGTGGTCGAGGCCGTCGACGAACGTCTCGGGCACGACGAGCGAGCCGTCGCGGATCCACCCGCCGACCCTCTCGAGGAGCTCGGCGCGCAGGTGGGCGTGGTCCCCGACGATGAAGCCGCGGATGGTGAGCCGTCTACCGACGACGAGCCCGAGGTTCCGGGGCCCGGGAACCGGGCCGGTGGCGTTGTAGGCCGACACGGCCCCGCAGGCCGCCACCCGCCCGAAGTCGCGCATGGCCGAGATCGCCGCCTCCAGGTGGTCACCGCCGACGTTGTCGAAGTAGACGTCGATCCCGTCCGGCGCAGCCTCGGCCAGCAACCGTGCCACCTTCCCGGAGTGGTAGTCGAAGGCGGCGTCGAAGCCCAGCTCGTCGATCAAGTAACGGACCTTCGTCTCCGACCCGGCACTTCCGATCACCCGCCCCGCCCCGAGGAGCCGAGCCATCTGGCCGGCGGCGCTCCCGACCGCGCCCGCAGCACCGGAGACGAAGACCACCTCGGACGGGGCGAGCCGAGCCACCTCGACCAGGCCGGCGTAGGCGGTGAGCCCCGGCATGCCCAGGATCCCGAGGTAGTGCGAGAGGGGCGCGGCCCCATCGACCACCGTGAACGCCTCGGCCGGACCCGTGGCCACGTCCCGCCAGCCGAGACCGTGGACGACCACGTCGCCGACCCGGAACCGCTCCGAGCGGCTGGCCACCACCTCGCCCACGGCACTCCCGGTGAGGGCCGCACCCAGCTCGAAGGGGGGAACGTAGGACGCCACGTCGTTCATCCGACCGCGCATGTAGGGATCCACGGACATGTACCGGTTCGCCACCCGCACCTGCCCGTCCTCGAGCTCGCCCAGAGGCACCTCGACCAGCTCGAAGTTCTCCGGTACCGGCTCCCCGACCGGCCGGGACACCAACCTGACCTCCCGCCCGACTTCACCTGTCGCCACGGTGCGCTCCCTTCCCACCGGATCGCCGGTCGGCGAGCCCGTCGTCCACCGACGTTAGGCGGCCGGGCCCCGCAGCCGAACGGTCCCGGACACGGAGGCGGACCTGGAGCTGCCCGGCGTGAGGGAGCCGGACCCGGACGGGTCGGAGCGAGGGGTCGGAGCGAGGGGTCGCCTGGTGCCCGAGATGTGTCGCCCGCTCTTGTCGGGGGAGCAGGTCCCCACTACGGTCGAGACGTGAGAGCCAGAGATCCGCGTTCCACTCGGCCAACGCCACGCGGAGGCGGCACCAGGCTCGCCACCGTCGGTGCGGTCCTGGCGGTGGTCCTGCTCTCGACCGCGTGCGGGAGCTCGGCCGCGACACCTTCCGCCGCGTCGGACCACGGACCCACCTACGAGGTCCAGCTTCAGGCGGTGGGCAGCCTCGGGAAGGTGCTCGTGGACGGGAAGGGCCGGACGCTCTACCTCTTCGTGCCCGACGAACAGGGCCCCTCGAAGTGCTACGGGCTGTGCGTGGTCGAGTGGCCGCCGCTCCTCCTCCCGAAGGGAGTGGCCCGGCCGGTCGCCGGCCCCGGGATCAACCCGGCGCTGCTCGGCACCACGACGAGGAAGGGCGGCCAGCTCCAGGTCACCTACAACCGGTGGCCGCTCTACTTCTGGGTGGCCGACACCGGACCCGGGCAGGCCTCGGGCCAGGGCGTGAACAACTTCGGCGGGCGGTGGTGGGTGGTCGGCAAGTCCGGGAACGCGGTCACCTGAGGTCGCGCCGCCGGCACTGACGGGATCGCGGCCCCGCCGAAAGAGGCACCGCCCAGGGAGGCCCGGCCGGCGCACGGGACGGCCACCGCCTCCCGAAGACCAGGGCGGCCAGAGCCAGACGAGCCGAGCCAGACGAGCCGGCCCGAGCCCGGTGGCAACCGTGCTAGGAGCGTGCCTTGATGGCTTCGATGAGCTTGGGCACGACCTTGTGGACGTCGCCCACGACGCCCAGGTCGGCCACGGAGAAGATCGGCGCGTCCTGGTCCTTGTTGATGGCGACGATGTTCTTCGACCCCTTCATGCCCACCAGGTGCTGTGTGGCTCCGGAGATCCCGCACGCCAGGTAGACCGTCGGCTTCACCGTCTTGCCCGTCTGGCCCACCTGGTAGGCGTAGGGCACCCATCCGGCGTCCACGATCGCTCGGCTCGCCCCGGGTGCGCCCTTCAGCAGCCCGGCCAGCTCCTCGATCATCGCGTAGTGGTCCTTGTCGCCCAGGCCACGGCCGCCGGAGACGACCACATCGGCCTCGTCCAGCTTCGGTCCCGTGCGCTCCTCGACGTGGCGGGCGAGCACTCTGGCTGATCCGGACGCGCCGGTGTCGGGGACGGCGAGCGGGGACACGGCGGCGGGCCCGCCTCCCGACGCCTCAGCGGCGAACGACTTCGCCCGGACCACGAACAGTCCCGGGCCGTCCCCGGTGAACCTTGCCTTGGCCACCTGGGCGCCACCAAAGATGGCATGCTCGGTCTCGAGCCCGCCGTCGACCGCCGCCAAGCCCACGACGTTGGTCAGGACCGGACGGTCCAGACGGACGGAGAGCCGGCCGGCGACATCCCTGCCGTCGTAGGTCGCCGGGATCAGGATCGCATCGGGCGCGTCGCCCGCCTGGATCGCCGCCGCCATCGCTGCCGCCACGGGGACCCCGGGCAGTGAGCCTGCCAGGTCGCCGACGTCGTGCAGGGTCGTGGCACCGTACTCGCCCAACGTGGCGGCGCAGGAGGCGATGTCGCCCCACCCGACCGCCTCGACGGTCCCGGCGAGCGAGCGAGCCGCGGTCAGCAGCTCCAAGGTGATGGTGGTGGGCTTCCCGTCCGCCGACTCGGCGAGCACCCAGATCTTGTCGATGGCCATGGTCTTCGCTCTCCTACGGTCCTCAGAGGACCTTCAGCTGTTCGAGGAACTGGATGATCCGCTCATGGGCGTCGCCCTCGTCGACGACGATCTCGCCGGACTGGCGGGCCTCGGCTGCCGTCACCGAGGTGATGGCCTGCCGGGCTCCGGTCGCGCCCACCTCGGAGGGATCGATGCCGAGGTCGGCGACGGTGAGCGTCTCGACCGGCTTGGACTTGGCCGCCATGATGCCCTTGAACGACGGGTAGCGGGGCTCGACGACACCGGCGGTCACGGTGACCACGGCGGGAAGGGGGCTCTCCACCTCGTCGAAGCCGGCCTCGGTCTGGCGCTGGACCTTCACCGTCGAGCCGCTCACCTCGACCTTCTTCGCGAACGTTACCGACGGGAACCCGAGCAGCTCGGCCACCTGCACCGGCGTGGTCCCGGTGTAGCCGTCGGTCGACTCGGTGGCGGCCAGCACCAGGTCGGGTGCAGCCCGCCGGATGGCGGCGGCGAGCACCTTCGCCGTCCCGAGCGCGTCGCTCCCCACCAGGACGTCGTCGCTGACCAAGATGGCCTTCGCCGCCCCCATGGCCAGGGCCGTCCGGAGCCCGGAGACCTCACCGTTGGGCGCCATCGACACCAGGGTGACCTCCCCCCCACCGGCGGCGTCGACAAGTTGGAGCGCCATCTCGACGCCGTAGGCGTCCGAGTCGTCCAAGATGAGCTTGCCCGACCGGTTCAGGGTGTTCGTGGCCGGATCGAGCGAGGGCGGGGCAGCCGGATCGGGGATCTGTTTCACGCACACGACGACGTTCATGGTCCTGCATTGTTGACGATGGCGGCGGCTCCCGACCAATTCATGGCGATCTCCCTGGTGAACGCCGTGCGGGACGTCCCACGAGCTCCCGCCCGGGGGGTGGTTTCCCGTCGACGGCGCGCCCGGGAGGGCACCGGCTCATTCCGTCCGGCCGGAGACGTCCCGGGCCGTCGCCACGTCGTCGGTGATGAGACGGTCCACGCCGGCGCCCGCCATGGCCGCCACCATGGCGGGGTCGTTGACGGTCCAGACGCCCACGTCCAACCCGCGCCCGTGGGCGGCGGCCACCACCGACGCCGTCACCAGCGTGTGATGGAGGTGGACTCCCGAGAGATCGTGGTCCACCGCGCCTCGGAGGCCCCCGTCGGCCGTGAGCCACTCCGGCACCAGCAGAGCCGTGGGCACCCGCGGCTCGACAGCGCGGACCGACACCAGGGTCGGCAGCCCGAACGAGGAGATCACGACCCGATCCTCCATGCCGAGGTCGGTCACGAGGTCGGCGACCGAGCGGGCCACCACCTCGTCGGGATCGTAGCCGGGCTCGGAGGGTAGGTTCTTCACCTCGATGTTCACGAACAGGCCCGGCAGAGCGGTGAGGACGTCGGCGAGGAGCGGGACGGACTCGGGGAGCTCGGGCGCGGCCAGGCCGGCGATAGGTCCGAGATCGCCGATCGTCGGGTCGTGGTGGACGACGAGCGCACCGTCGCGCGTCACCCGCACGTCGAGCTCGACACCGTCGGCACCACGCTCTGCGGCAAGCAGGAACGCGCCCATGGTGTTCTCGACCGTGCTCCGACCGCGATCGACGACGCCCCGATGGGCCAGGATCAACATTGGCCAGACCTCCTGCACGTTCGATGAAAATTGCTTGCCTCGGCGGCCGCCGGTGAGTACGCTGGGCGGGCACCCCTGGGTTCGAGTGATGCCGCGCCGTGATTGCTCGGCCCCGTCATGTGAATAGAATCACAATCAAGGGGGGACTGGGTAAGAGATCGCGGAGGAAGCATCGTGGCCCTCGTGTGGAACCGAACTGTCGAGTGGGATGACGGCGACTGGCGCCGGGTCGCGGCATGCCGGCACACGGAGCCCGATCTCTTCTTCCCGGTGGGCACGACCGGTCCCGCCATCGACCAGATCGAGTCGGCCAAGCGGGTGTGCCGGAGCTGCGAGGCCATCGAGCCGTGCCTGGACTTCGCCCTGGCGACCAACCAGGAGTCGGGCGTGTGGGGTGGGACGTCCGAAGAGGAGCGACGGAAGCTCCGGAAGGCCTGGCTGGCCGCCCGCCGCCGGGCAACGTGACCACCGCCGCCTGAGCGGCCACCCGCGCCTGGCCACACCGGGCCTCGTCAGTCCCGACCCTGGGGAGAACCGATCGGCACGCCAGGCGTCACCGAGTCGGGCGTCCCGGATCGACCGCCGGGAGCTCGATCGTCACGGCCGTCCCTGAGGCGCTGTGCTCGCCGCCCCCCAGGGGAAAGGGCGCACGATCCATCGAGATCGTGCCTTCGAGCTGGCTCCGCACCAGGTCCCGCACGATCGAGAGCCCCAGGCTCTCGGTGTCGTTGATGTCGAACCCGTCGGGGAGGCCGACGCCGTCATCCCGGACCTCGATGGTGAGGCACCGGGCCGACGACCTCATGGCCACCGAGATGTGGTGCGTGCCGGGGTCACCGGCGCCGTCGGCGAAGGCGTGCTCGACCGCGTTCTGGAGGAGCTCGGCCAGGACGACGGCCAGGGGCGTCGCCACGTCGGCCGACACCTCACCCAGCTTCCCGGTCACGTGGAACACGATCTGGCGCGACTGGAGCACCGAGTCCTTGGCCATCTGGACGAGCGACGTCACGATCTCGTCGAAGGGAACCTGGTCGCTCGGGTCCCGGGAGAGGATCTCGTGGACGACGGCGATCGAGCGGACCCGACGCTCCGCCTCGAACAACGCCAGCCGGCCCTTGCCGTCCAGCCGGCGGGCCTGGAGGCGCAGGAGCGCGGAGATCGTCTGGAGGTTGTTCTTCACCCGGTGGTGCACCTCGCGGATGGCGGCATCCTTCGAGAGCAGCAGGCGGTCCAGCCGCCGGACGTCGGTGACGTCACGCAACAGCACCAGCCCACCGGTCACCGACCCGGTCTCGAGCAGCGGGATGCAGTGCATGAGGACCGTCACGTCCGGACGGCGCTCGACCTCTTCGACCACGGGGAGGGCAGAGGCGAGCGACCACTCGATCGCCGACTCCTGGAGCCCGAGGTCGGAGAGCCTCCTGCCCTCCAGCTGGGAGTAGATGCCCATGCGATGGAGGGCGTTGGTGGCATTGGGCGAGGCGTAACGGACTCGTCCCTCCTCGTCGACGAGGACGATGCCGTCCCCGACCCGGGGGGCTTCCTCGGCCGCCAGTGACTCCCCTGGGAAGGGGAACGCCGACTGGGTCAGCATGATCGCGAACCGGTCGAAGACGTCCCGGTAGGTCCGTTCGAGGTGGCCCGGCCGGCGGCCCGATCCCGTGGCCAGCCTCACCATCACGGCGACGGTCTCCCCTTCCATTCGCACCGGGATGCACTGGACCCGCAACGGCTCCTCGGCGAAGTCGATCTGCATCTCGCCGCGCGACATCTCGCCCGACTGGAAGGCGGCGGTGACGAGCGGCCAGTCGACCCCGCCCACGCTCTGGCCCACCAGGTCGGACTGGACGACGGTGGCGCTGTTCGACGGACGCATCTGGCCCAGGACCACGAAGGACGGGCCCGACTCCCTGGCGTGCGGCTCGGACTCCGTGACCGACGCCAGCAGGAGGAGATCCGAGAACGACAGGTCGGCCAGCACCCCCCACGTCGCCATGAGCCGCTTCAGGTGATCCAGCTGGTGGCGGGTGAGATCCGTCCGCTCCAGCGCCAGCTCGGCCGGGGTCGCCATCTCATCCCCCGCCCGGCCCGACGGCGCCCATCAGCCGGCCGCCGGAGGCGAGGAGGCGACCGGCGGCGTGTCCGGACCCGACCGGCCTGCCGGGGCCGAGGAAGGCCCGACCGGCACGCGCCAGGGCCGGCGTTCGTGGAAGCCGTGGAGCACGTCGACCCCCGCGCTCGTCAGCACGGCGCGCAGGTCCTCTACCCGATCGGCCACGTCGGGCAGCCCGTGGGCGTCGGAGGCCGTGGTGAGCGGCACGCCGCGCTGGACGAAGCGGCGGAGCAGCGGCGGTGCCGGGTACTCCTCACCCACCGGCTTGCGCCACCCTGCGGACGAGAGCTCGGCGGCCATCCCCGAGGAGGCCGCTGCCTCGGCGATCCGATCGTAGAACTCGTCGGGGACGGCCGGGACGTGGCCGGCCACCTTCACCAGGTCCGGATGGGCGAAGACGTCGCACGCCCCGCTGGCGCCCAGCTCCTCCATGGCCAGGGTGTAGTCGTCCCAGACGGCGTCGATGTCCCGCGCCTCCCACTCGGCCATCACCTGGGGGTCGTTCAGCACGTCGAACCGCCACGCGCCGATCCAGTGCACCGAGCCCAGCAACACGTCGAAGGGGTAGTCGGCCAGCAGGTCCGCCACCTCGTCCATCCGGTCGCGGTAGTAGTCGACCTCCATGCCGAGCACGACCGGGAGCCCCTCGGCTTTCACCGCCTGGACCACCTCGACGTAGGTGTCGAGGTCGGAACGGGCATGGCGCCCCCAGTAGGCGGCCATCCCCGGTCGCAGCGCCTCCCCGGGGAGCTGGTCCCAGAACCCGTGGAGGAGCTTGTCGGTCTGGACGAACCGGAACAGGTGCTCGGTCAGCGCGATCTCGGTGACCCCGGCGTCGACAGCCCGCTGGCAGTAGGCGGTGACCTGGTCCACGGTGGCTTCGACCTCGCTCTCGGAGTGCGGCCAGAGGTGGAGGTGGTAGTCGAGCACGGGTGGGTCCTTTCCTGCGTGGTCGGCGCGCTGGTCCCCAGGACGCACCACGTTCGCATCGTAGGCCAGGCGACGCCCGGCACCGTCACCGGAGTCGTCAGCCGCTTCAGCCGCTTCAGCCGCTCCAGATCTGCTCGCCCAGGCGCAGCAGCCCGGCCAGGTCGTAGATGTCGGTGTCGAAGAAGGGCACGGCGCAGAGCACCTCGGGAGCCACGGCGAGGTGGGCGCGCTCGTCACGCTCCCGGTTCGCCACCACGTGGAAGTTGAGGAAGCTCTCTGCCACCTCGCCCAGCACCCGACGGATCGTCTCCTCGTCACCCAACTCCGGGCCGGCGGCGGCGAGGTCGGGGGCGAGGGCGGCGGCCAGGTCGGCGGCCTGCTCCTTCATGGCGGCAGCCGTGCCGGTGGCGACCGGGTCGGTGAAGTACCCGGGCAGGACCTTGTTCAAAACGATGGCGCCGAGGTGGAGCCGGCGTTTCGTGAGCTCGTCCGCGAAGAACTCGGCCTCCCGCAGCGGGACGGCCTCCAGCGTGGAGACCACCATGAACGTGGTGCGCCGGTCGGAGAGCAGGCGGGTGACCGACTGGGCCCGCTCGACGAACCCGTCGTACATCGACTGGAAGAGCACGAAGAACTCCGAGATGTCGGCCAGGAACTGCGTTCCGAGGATGCGGTCGGCGATCTGGTAGAAGGGTCTCGTCGCCACGTTCACGAGCTTGGAGCGGTACGGGACGATGAGCCAACGCAGCAGGCGGGACGAGAAGAAGTCCGCCAGGCGCTCGGGCGCATCCAAGAAGTCCAGGGCGTTCCTGGTCGGCGGCGTGTCCACCACGATGAGGTCGTAGGTGCTCGACGCATGGATCTCGTAGAGCCGCTCCATGGCGATGTAGTCGTGGCTCTGGACAAAACGACCGGAGATGTTCTGGTAGAGGGGGTTTCGGAGGATCTCGTCCTTCGTTCGCTCGTCGGGGGCGTGCCGCCGGATGAGGGCGTCCCAGGACTGCTTCGTGTCGAGCATCGCCGCCCACAGCTCCCCGCGAGGCTTCAACCCCGCCGCCCGGAAGGCGTCGTCGGGGACCCGGCGCTCGGTGTCCCCGATGCCCTCGAGCCCGAGCGCGTCAGCCAGTCGGCGCGCCGGGTCCACGGTCACCACCAGCACCTTGCCGCCGTGGTGCAGCGCCGCCTGCAGCCCCACCGCCGCCGCCGTCGTCGTCTTCCCGACCCCACCGGGACCACAGGCGATCACGATCTCCTTCGCCGCGACCAGGCCGTCGAGCGACGTCGGGGGCGGCGAGGAGGCTGGAGAGGACCGGGCAGGCGCCATCAGAACCCGAGCTCCTCGCCCAAGGACGTGGCGACCTGGCGCGTCGTCCGGAGTCCCTGGGACCGCGCGAAGAGGTAGGGAAGGAAGAACAGGGGGACGGCCGGGTCGATCCCGGCCCGGAGGCGGTCGAGGTGGGCGGCCCGGGTACGCCGCATCGTCACCGCCAGCCGTGCCGCCGCGAGGACGGTCCCCGCCTCCTCGCCCACCAGCCCGTCCAGCCGTCGCCGGGGCCGCGCCGAGCACAGGGCGTCGAAGACCGCTTCCTCCTGCCGGCCGAACAGCTCGGGGAGGACCCGGTTCACCACCACCCCGCGGAGCGCCACCGTGGTCTCGGTCCGTACCCGCCCCGCCAGCTCGACGGTCTCGTTGACCGGCATCTCCTCGGGCGTGCACACGGCCACGAGCCCGGTGCGAGCCGGGTCGGAGAGGATGTCGAGCATCCAGTCCGTCTGCGAGCGGATGAGCCCCACCTTGACCAGCTCGTTGATGGCCTGGGGCGCGGCCAGCTGGCCGATGATGTGCCCGGAGGCCGGGGCGTCCACCACGACCAGGTCGTACTGGCGCTCCCGCACCTGGTAGCAGAACTTCCCCACCGTCAGGATCTCCCGGACGCCGGGGGCGGCGGTGGCCACGAAGTCGAACGCCTTCGCCAGCGGGCCGATCCGCCCGACCACCGGGATCCGCAGCTGCAGCTTCAGGTACTCCCGGAGGGAGGCCTCGGTGTCCATGGTCATGACGAACAGCCCGGGAAGCACCTCGCGCTCCTGGTAGCCGGTCGGAGGCGCCTCGTAGAGGCCCGCTACGTCACCCCTCCCGTCCACCTCGCAGATCAGCACCCGCTTCCCCCGCTGGGACGCGAGCAGCGCCAGCGCCGAGGCGACGGTGGTCTTCCCCACCCCACCCTTGCCGGTCACGAACACCAGGCGGAGATCGAGGAGCGAGCTCACCCCGGTCCACCGGGTTCGCCACCCACCGGGGCGGCGGACCGAAGGCTCACCAGAGGACGGCTCAAGACACCCCGAAGCCCACCCTGCGGTCGGCGACCGGCGGGTCCACCTCGACGTAGGCAACCTTGGCGGAAGGGACGCCGACGCGGCGGCCCTTCCGGTCCGTGAGCCACAGCATGGTCCCCTCGGTGGCAAGGGTGGACTCGATCTCCGCCAGCAGCTTGTCGCGGTCGACGTCACCCCCCAGCTCGACGTCGAGCTCCTTGACGGACTGGACGATTCCGATTCGCACGTCCACCTGGCACGCTCCTTCCGGTTCCCTCCGGTGACGGCACCGGCGCACCCGACGATACAGGCTCACCGGCACCCACGATCCCCGGCGGAGACGGCGTGATGCACCGGTGGTGCACACTGGGCCCATGGAGGGAGAGACCGAGCGGAGCCGTTCGTGGGCGGCCACCATGGACGGAACGTCCGCCCCCAGCGCCGGCGTCCGGCTCGCCCACGCCGACAGCACGGCGGTCGTGTGGGTCGAGCGCACCGATGACCTCGACCGCCACCTCGACCGCGCCGCGCGCGAGGCCATCGAGGACCGCGAGCTGGCCCCCGGAGCCACCCGGTCGGACGCCGCAGGACGGCGGGCCGTCGACGAGGTGCCCGACCCGTGGCGCACCTGCTTCGAACGCGACCGGGACCGCATCCTCCACGCCACGGCCTTCCGGCGGCTGGCCGGCAAGACGCAGGTCTTCGTGTTCCCCCACGACCACCAGCGCACCCGGCTGACCCACGCGCTCGAAGTGGCCCAGGTGGCGACCAGCATCGCTCGGGCCTGCCGCCTCAACACCGCCCTCACCGAGGCGATCGCCCTGGGACACGACTGCGGCCACGGGCCGGGCGGCCACGCCAGCGAGGACGCGCTCTCGCCCTACGTCGAGGGGGGATTCGACCATGCCCCCTGGGGCGCAGACGTGTCCCTGGCGTCACTCAACCTCTGCCGGGAGACCCTGGACGGCATCCGCAACCACTCGTGGTCCCGGCCGGCTCCGGCCACTCCCGAGGGGGAGGTCGTGAGCTGGGCCGACCGCATCGCCTACGTGTGCCACGACTTCGAGGACGCGGTCGGGAGCGGGGTGGTCACCCCGTCGATCCTCCCCGAGGTGGTCCGTCGGTCGTGCGGGACCCGTCGGGGCCGGCAGCTCGGGGCGTTCATCGACGCCGTGGTGACCACCATCCTCGAGACCGGCCGCGTCGGGATGGACGACGAGCACGCCGCCGCCCTGAGCGCCTTCCGGGCCTGCAACTACGAGCACATCTACCTCCGACCGAGCGCCGTCGACCAGGGTCGCGCCGTCGTCCGCGTGCTCCAGGCGCTGGTGGAGCACTACGCCGACCAGCCCTACGCCATCCCCGTGGCGCCGTCGGGGACCGGGGGGTCGGAAGGGACCGGGGGTTCGGGGGCGGGCTCTCCGGCAGCCGGCTCCCCCGAGGCGTACCGCGCCGCCGTAGCCTACGTGGCGGGGATGACCGACCGGTACGCCTTCAGCCGGGCTGTGGCCGAGATCGGTTGGGATCCCGGCGACCTTCCGGTGGGGATCGGCGTCAGCGGACGGTGAGCTCCTTGCGGTACACGCGGGCGGGTCCGAGCTCGTCAATGCGGGCGGCCAGCGCTGAGAAGGCGGCGGCGGCCTCGCCGTCGGGCTCGGCCACCACGACCGGAACGCCCTCGTCACCACCTTCTCGAAGGGCGGGGATCAAGGGGACCTGTCCGAGGAGGGGCACCTGGAGATCGGCGGCCAGGCTCGCCCCCCCTCCCGACCCGAAGAGCTCGTAGCGGGTTCCGTCGTCACCAGTGAACCAGCTCATGTTCTCCACCACCCCTCGGACGGCGAGCTTCAGCTTCCGGGCCGCGTAGGCGGAGCGCTGGGCGACGCGCTGGGCGGCGGCCTGCGGGGTAGTGACCACGTAGACCTCCGTCTTCGTCAAATACTGCCCCAGGGACAGCGTCACGTCGCCGGTGCCGGGGGGCATGTCGACCAGGAGGTAGTCCGGCTCACCCCAGTAGGCATCGACCAGGAACTGCTCGAGCGCCTTGTGGAGCATCGGACCTCTCCAGATGATCGGGGTCTCGTCCGGCACGAAGAACCCCATGGACAGGCAGCGCACGCCGTTCGCCTCTGGGGGGACCACCAGGTCGTCGATGATGAGAGGGTCGCCGCGGACACCGAGCATCTTCGGTACGGAGAACCCGTAGACGTCGGCGTCGAGGATCCCGACGTCGTGCCCCAACCGGGCCAGAGTCACCGCCAGGTTCACCGTCACCGACGACTTTCCCACGCCGCCCTTCCCCGACGAGATCCCGAGTACCCGGGTGCGTGACCGAGGTTCCATGAACCGGTTCGGACGACCGTCCTCGTGGCCCAGCGCGGGAGCGGAGCCTGCCTGCGTCCCGTGGTCGTGGCTGTCGTGGTCGTGGCTGTCGTGGTCGTGGCTGTCGTGGTCGTGGCTGTCGTGGTCGTGGCTGTCGTGGTCGTGGCTGTCGTGGTCGGACAGTTCGCCTGGGTCGCCCGTGGGTCCTCGAGCCGCCTCACCCCGGAGCACCATCCGCAGGCGCCGGCGCTGCTCGTCGGACATGACCGACGGCTCGACCATCACCTCGTGGACGTCGGGCAGCACCCCGAGGGCGGCCCGGAGCCGGTCGGTGAGCACCGCCGCCGGGAAGCCGTCGACGGGCAGGACCACCTCTACGCTCACCCGATGGCGCTTCACCCGGACGCTTCGGACCATGCCGAGCACCGAGAGAGGGAGCCGGAGGTGGGGTTCGACGACCTCGCCGGCTGTCGAGCGCACCTGGGCTTCGTCGATGGACATCACGCTGCTCCTCGGGATTTTTCGGCGTCCCCGGTAGACTAGGGGACATGTCGACGCTGCCGGACGAACGCTTCTCTTCGACGGTGGCGGCCGTCACATCGGCGTTCGGCGACCCGACCCGGCGGGAGATCTACCTCTTCGTACGGGACCATCCCGGTGTCACCGCCACCGCCACCGCATCGCACTTTGCCCTGCATCCGAACGTGGCCCGCCACCACCTGGACCGCCTGTCCGCCGGCGGCTACCTCGACGTGAGCATGGAGCGTCTCGATGGCCAGGGGGCGGGGCGGCCGGCCAAGCGGTACCGGGCCAGTGACGACGACCCCACCCTCGACCTGCTCTCGCGGCGGGACGATCTCCTGGTCCTGTTGCTCCAAGAGTGCCTCGAGCTGCTCGGTCCGGTCGTCGCCGAGCAGATGGCCGAACGGGTGGGTGAGGAGTACGGCCGCGCGCTGGCCTCGTCGATCGCCCCCGGAGACCGCCAGCGGTCGCTGCGTGCCGCCATGCACACCATCGCCGCCACGCTCACCGCCCACGGGTTCGCCGCCCACGCCGAGGACCAGGGAGGCGCCACGGCCGTGGTCTCCGACGCCTGTCCGTTCGGCGACGCCGCCTCCCGCTTCCCCGTGCTCTGTGCCGTCGACCGTGGCATGGTCCGGGGCCTGCTCGCCGGGCTGTGCGGGGAGAACGGGGACGGTCCGGTCCCGGTGCTCCTGTCCTCCCGGGCCCGCGGCGACGACGCCTGCGCCGCCCTGGTCTGACCCCTGCCGGTGCGTCACTACCTCGACCACGCCTCGACGACCCCGCTGCGCCCCGAGGCGCGTGCCGCCATGGAGGCCTGGGTCGACGCCGGTGTCGTCGGAGACCCCGGCCGCGTCCATGCCGAGGGTCGACAGGTGCGCGACGCCCTGGAGCAGGCCCGCGAGCAGGTCGCCGCCTTCGTCGGCGTGCGGCCGCGCCAGGTGGTCTTCACCTCGGGGGCGACCGAGTCGGTCCACGCTGCCGTGTGGGGCACCACGGGCAGGGGACCGAGGGGGACCGGAGACGCCCGGAGCGCCGGACCGATCGCCTGCGCGCCGGTCGAGCACTCGTCGGTCAGGGAGGCCTCGGCCGCCGCCGCGCCGGTGACGTGGATCGAGGTGGACGGGAACGCCACCATCGAACCGGCGGCCGTAGACGCCGCCTTCGACCGGTGCCTGGCCGAGCACGGGGTCGTCCCCAGCCTGTGCCACTGCCAGTGGGCCAACCACGAGGTCGGGACGGTCCAGCCGGTTGCCGCCGTGGTCGAGCAATGCCGGAGCCGGGGGGTCCGGGTCCACGTGGACGCCGCCGCCGCCGTCGGGCACGTGCCCACGGACCTCGGCGCCCTCGGTGCCGACGTGGTGTCCTTCGGCTCCCACACGCTCGGGGGACCGGCGGGGATCGGGGTCACCGTGCTGGGCCGCGGCGTCCGCCTCGAGCCGTTCCTGCGCGGCGGTGCCCAGGAACGAGGTCGGCGAGCCGGCTTCGAGAACGTCGTCGCCGCCGTCGGGCTGAGCGGCGCGCTCGGCGCGCTCGGCGCGCTCGGCGACCAGGGCCGGCTGGAGGCCGAGGCGGCTACGGCAGCGGCCCGGACGGACCACCTGGCCCAGGAGATCCAGGCGGTAGGGGGCTGCCGGCGCTACGGTGACCCGAGCTCCCGCCTCCCCCACCTCGTGTGCGTCGGCATCGACGGTGTGGAAGCCGAGCCGATCCTGCTCGGGCTGGACCGGGCGGGCATCGCCGTCCACTCCGGGTCGTCGTGCTCGTCCGAGTCCCTGGAGCCGTCCCCGGTCCTGGCGGCGATGGGGGTCGACGCCGAGCGCTCGCTACGCGTCTCGGTGGGGTGGTCGACGACCGATGGAGACGTCGACGCCTTCGCCGCTGCGTTCCCCGACGTCGTCCGGTCACTGCGCGCCCTCCGGTCCTGACCACCGGACCCGGGCGGCGGTGGCGGGAGCCCGGCCCCGTCGTCCCCGGTCGGCGGGCACGACATCAGGAGCGGTCGGTCAGGAGCGGGGAACGGACGCCGGCAGCGGCGCCCCCGCCGCCTGGTAGACCTGGCGAATGGTGGAAGCTGCCTGGTCGACCACCGTCGTCGGGGGGTCGTCCGCCAGGAACTGGGCGTACTGGGCGACGGCTGCCGCCGCCTCGTGGTTCTCCAGGTAGAGGATGGTGCCGAGGTAGAGGTGGGCGGCGTAGTCGCCGGGATTGAGGCTGACGGCCTCGGTCACCATCGACCGGCCGGACTTGACGAGCGACGCCTGGTTCGCCGACGAGCCGGCCTCGAACTCGATCCACCCGAGCTGGGCCAGCGCCTGCTCGTTCTTCGGGCTCCGGGCCAGCACGGCCTGGTACACCTGGACCGCCTGGCTGACCTTCCCCTCGTTCTCCGCCGTGGCCGCCTGGGCGAGCAGCCGGGTGATCGTCTGCTGCTTGCTCAAGACGATGTTGCCGCTCAACGTGTCGCCGGGCAGCCGTGTCCCCGACCCGAGCACCACGGCCAGGACGATGGCACCGCCGAAGGAGAGCGACGCCCCGCCGACGAGCACCTTCTGACGCCGGGTCCGGGGACGCCGCGACGGGCGGGCGGGCACGGCGGCCGTGTCCGGCCCGGCCGAGTCGGGCTCGCCGACAGCGGCGGGGTCCAGCACGGGCTCGTCGGCGGCGGCCGAGTCGAGCACGGTGTCGTCGGCGGCCAGCCGGGCCTCCACTGCTTCCAGGCGCCGGGTGTCCCTCGCCACCAGTGCCTGGTAGTCACCGTCCGAGAGGTCGCCGGCCTCGTGCTCGGCTTCCGCGTCGGCCAGTGACGCTCGCAGGAAGGTCGCCTGCTCGGCCAACGTCCCCCTGGGCGTCACGGGGCTGCCGCGGGCGCCGGACCGGGCGCGCAAGGAGCGCCGCCGGGGGGCGCTGGCGACGCCCGGGGAACGCGCCGCTCCCCCCGGGCCAGGGGGCACGTCCTCCGCCCCTCCGGGCCCGGCCACCGTCACCGCGCCGCGCCGGCGTTCGAGCATCACCCCCAGCGCCAGGAGGGCGATCGCACCACTGCCGGCCGGGACGAGCCAGATGAGCAGGCCCCACCCCGACGCCGGTGGCAGCAGCTCGATAGCCGTACCGTACCGGGCGACCAGCGCCGCTTCGATCTGCTGGTTGGTGAGCCCCTCGGCGATCATCTTCCGGATCTCGGCCCGGGCGGTGACGGCCGTGGGCGCCGACGAGTCGGCCACCGAGAGGTCTTCACAGCTGGGGCACTTCAGCACCGAGCCGATGGCGGCAGCGCGCTGGGCAGCGGTCTCCTTCCCCGGAGAGAACACCCCGCTCCCGATGACGAGCGCGGCCACGAGGACGGCACCGAACGCGGTCCAGACCGCCAGCTTCCGGCGGGTCACGGGTGGCTCGCCTCGGCCCGCAGGATGAGCCCGTCCAGCTCGGACGCGGTCACCGTGCCGACGATGGCCGCCACCACCCGCCCGTTGGGCGCGATGACGAACGTCGACGGGGGCTGGCCGACGCCGTACTCGTAGGCGAGCACACCGCTCGGGTCCGCCAGGGTTGGCCACGTGGCACCCAGAGTGGCCTGGTAGCTCCGGGCAGCCGACGTCGTGTCGTCGAAGACCACGCTCACCATCGACGCCCCCCCGGCGCGCTGTTGCTGGAAGGCGAAGCTCACCAGTGCCGGTCCCTCCTCCTGGCACGGCGTGCACCAGCTGGCGAAGAAGTTGACCACGACGTAGTGACCGGGGTGCGCGGGCAGCGCGAACGACGCGCCGGTGACCGTGGTGCCACGGAGGGGCGGGGCCTGCTTGCCCACGAGCGGGGAGTAGACGACCTGGGCAGCGGGGGGACGGGTGGCCAGCACGGCGATCAGGCCTGCCGCCACCACGAGCACGCCCACGCCGATCCACCGGGCCGTATGGCGCGCCCGGGCCGGGGGCCCGGAGGTATCGGGCGGAGCAGGCGTCGGGCGGCCCGGATCGGGACGGGGCCGCCCGGCCTCGGTGATGGTGCCCGTCATCCGTCCCGGCTCGTGCCCACCGGCACCGGCTCGTCCCGCCGTGCCGGGGAGCCCTCGTCCCCACCAGGTGCGCTGCCCCCCTCCGTCGCACCGGGCGGAGAACCGCTCCGGGGCATCGCCTGGGGATGGGTCCCGTCGAGACCAGCGGCATCGGGAGCACCGGAGGTCACGACCGGGCGGGACACCGGATCCGTCGGCCGACGCCGGCGACGACCGGGGATGGCGGAGAGCGCTGAGCCGATGACGAGGAGGGCGCCTCCGACCCACAACCACGCCACCAGGGGCTGGACCACGATCCCGAACGTCCACGTCGACCCCTTCTGCGGGATCGAGTCGATGGTGAGGTAGACGTCGTCCACGGCGCCGGAGTCGATGGCCGGGGTGCCCACCGCTTGGGTCCCCGAACCGAACTGGCTGATCGCCGGAGTGAAAGTCCCCCCCCGGTCGACCCGGAGCACCGCCTCCAGCGCCGTGTGGGAGGGGGTGGTCACGTGACGGATGCCCTCGAAGGTGACCGTGTGCTGGTCGTACACGGCCGTCTGGCCCGGGGCCAGGCGGACCTGGGTCCGGTGGCCGAAGCCGGTGGCGCCGGCCAGCCCCACGGCGATGATCACCACGCCGATGTGGACGATCATCCCCCCGTTCGCCCGTCCCACCAATCCCCGCCATCCGGCCAGCCAGGCCCGGGACGGTGGGGTACCCGCCGCCCGTTCGGCGCGCCACGCCAGCCGCACCGACAGCACCAGCGCCCGGCCGGCGGACGCGGCGGCAAAGGCGCCGAGGCCGAAGCAGAGCAGCGGTTCGATCCCGCGGATCCCGCCGATCACACAGAGGACGACAACGATCACCCCGAGCGCGGCCGGGATGGCCAGCCGGCTCCGCATCACCTCTGCGGTCGTCTTGCGCCACGGGAGAGCCGGCGCCACGGCCATGAGGAACAGGAGCCCGAAGGCGACGGGGATGATCATCCGGTTGAAGTACGGCGCCCCCACGGTGACCTCGCCTCCGGACAGGGCCTGGTAGAGGAGGGGAAAGAGGGTGCCGAGCAGGACGACGGCGGCGAAGGCCACGAAAAGCAGGTTATTGGCCAGGAACGCCCCCTCCCGGCTGAACGGTGAGTCGATCCCCCCCGGTGACCGGAGGCGGTCCCCCCTCCAGGCGATGAGCCCCACCCCCACGGCGACCACCACGCCGAAGAAGGCGAGGATGACCGGGCCGATGGTGGAATCGGAGAAGGCGTGCACGGACTGGATCACCCCGGAGCGGGTGAGGAACGTGCCCAGGATGGTGAGGGAGAACGCCGAGATGATGAGCGAGAGGTTCCATACCCGCAGCAGTCCGCGGCGTTGCTGGACCATCACCGAGTGCAGGTAAGCGGTACCGACCAGCCAGGGAAGCAGGGCGGCGTTCTCCACCGGGTCCCACCCCCAGAAGCCGCCCCACCCAAGGACCTGGTAGGACCACCAGGCGCCGAGCACGATGCCGACGGTGAGGAAGGCCCAGGCGAACAGCGTCCAGCGCCGGGTCTCTGTCTGCCAGTTGTCGTCGATCCGGCCGGTGATGAGCGAGGCAACGGCGAACGCGAACGGCAGGGTGAACCCGACGAAGCCCAGGTAGAGCATCGGGGGATGGAACAGCACGAGCGCGTTGTTCTGGAGGAGCACGTTCGGTCCGAGCCCGTTCTTCGGAATGGCCCCCACCACTCGGGTGAAGGGGTTGGCCGGCCCCAGCATCAATCCGAAGAAGAACGCGATGACGACGTAGACGACCAGCGTGGCCCAGCCGACGAGCGGATCAGACGCACGGTGGCGGAACCGCCACACCATGGCGGTGGCGTAGCCCACCAGGACCAGTCCCCACAGAAGGATCGATCCGGCCAGTGCGGACCACATCCCGGTGATCGAGTAGAGGAGCGGCGTCGCCCGGCTGTTGTTGTCGGCCACGAAGGCCAGGGAGAAGTCGTGGGTGATGAGTGCGTGCTGCATCACCGCCACCGACAGGACCGTCCCGGCGAGGGCGACAGGGGCGTAGAGCTGCCCGTTGCGGATCGTCGACTCCCGGTGACGGAGGAGCCCGTAGAGGAGCACCCCGATCCCGACCACCGCGGCGGCAAAGGCGACGAGGATCCCCGTGTGCCCGAGGTCGGCGCTCATGGCGCCGGTACCACCAGGAGCCCGGCCGCGCCGGCCGGCAGCCAGCCAGACGGGCCGGCGGGCGCGCTCACTTCTTCGCCTTGGCGGCGGTGCCGTTCGGCGTGGCGGCGATGTAGTACGACGTGTGCTTCACCACGATCTGGTCCGAGGCGAAGTACGAGCCGGCGAAGTGGCCGTCGGCGATCACCGGCACGCCCACCTGGAAGATCTCCGGCGGGCTGCCGACGTTCACCACGCGCTCGGACACCCCGTCGTGGGCGAGGGTGAAGTCGACGCCCTTCGGCGTGGGGTGGATCGAGCCCGGAGTGACGATCCCCTCGATGCGGATGGACTTGCCGGCGAGCGAAGCCTTCTCGCGGACCGCCTGGTTGACGTAGACCCAGTAGTTGAGCGAGGAACCGGCCCCCTTCAGGAGGATGAAGGTGATCGCCCCCACGAACATCAGACCGACGATGACATAGCGGAGCCGGAACGATCGGGCCTTCACCGGGCCGGTGGCGCTCCCCCGCCCTTGTGGAAACGCAGTCCCGGGACCGGGGGTGGAGGCATATGGCTGCTGGGTCCGATTGGTCTCGGTCGTGGTCATCGGCCGACCTCCGGGGGCACCTCGAGGCGCGCCAGCGACGGCGCCTCTCGCGCCACCGACGACCCGTCGAGTGACGGGGCAGCATCCGCCCGGGCTGCTCCCGCCTGACGCCACAACGTCTCTCCGACCAACGTCTCTCCGACCAACGTCTCTCCGACCAACGTCTCTCCGACCAACGTCTCTCCGGTGGGCGCCGCGGGTGCCGGGCGGCCGGCGTTCCGGAACGCCTCGGCGCGCCCCACCGCCTGGGTCAAGCGGTGCTTCCGCCACGACAGGAGGCAGGCGTACAGGAACAGGGTCCCGAGCACGGCGATGTAACCGGCACGCATGTAGATCACGACAGTCCCTCCGCCCTGCGCTCGTGGATGGCGGCGTCGAGCTCACCGGCGCCCAGCCGGTCCTGGAGCACCCCGATCCGGTACCGCACCAACAGCATCCAGAGGAAGACGAGGAGGAGCGCCACGAAGCTGAGGAGCATCGTCCACGCCATCGACCCGTGGATCCGGGGGGACAGGTTGGCGTTCAGGACGGTCGCCCCCTGGTGAAGGGTGTGCCACCAGTAGACCGAGAAGTGGACGATGGGAATGTCCAGCGCGGCGATCAGGGCGGCGAAGGCACTGCGCTTCGCCCGCACGTCAGCCTCCGCCGGCACCCTCCGGATCGCCAGGTAGCCGAGGTACATCACGACGAGGAGCGCGGTGGCGGTGAGCATCGCGTCCCAAGCCCACCATACGCCCCACGTCGGACGGCCCCAGATCGATCCAGAGACGCACGTAAGGGTGAGGAAGACGACCCCGACCTCGACGGAGGCGGCAGCCAGCCGGTCCCAGAACAGCGATCGGGTGCGGGGCCACAGGTAGAGCAGGCTGGACACGGTGGCCAGCGCGAAGGCGACATAGAGAGCGACGAACGCCGTGGCCGGGTGGATATAGACGAGGCGGTAGAGATTGCCGAACACCTTCGCCTCGGGTGTCACCCACAGGCCGAGCCACACGGTGGCCGCCACCGCGAGCACGGCGGCGATCCCGATGATCCGGGTGATCCAGACGGCCCGGTCGGACTCCACCCACGACGAGCGGGGTGACGGTGTCGGCGGGGCGGGCGTCGGTGCCCGCTCCACGGTCGGCGTTGCCGCTGGTGGGGTTCCGGTCACGGTCATGACGACTCCTGGATCGGTCCGTAGATGATCACGCCCAGTGCCACGTAGATGACATCGAACGCGAGGAGTAGCCGGAGCCAAGGTGCCGCCTGGCTCGGGGTACCGCCAGCCATCGCCGCCTGGAAGACCTTCGTGCCGCTGAGCAGGATGGGCGCCACCAGCGGAAGGAAGAGGAAGGGCAGCAGCGTCTCCCTCACCCGGATCCCGGCCGAGAGGGCACCGTAGAGCGTGCCCGACGCCGCCAGGCCCACCGTCCCCAGGGCACAGGCCCCGAGGACGAGCCCAATGCTGTGGACCCGCGCGCCGTAGAGCACCACGATGCCGCCCACCAGGATCGCCTCCAGGACGAGGAGCTGCGCGGCGATCGACACCGTCTTGCCCAAGAAGACGCCGGCCGGGTCCAGTCCCGACACCCGCAACCCGTCGCGGGCCTCGTCGGCCGACTCCACCGAGACGCTGCGTTGGATGGCGAGGACGGTCGTGAAGAGCACGGCCACCCAGAAGAGGCCCGGTGCCCCTTCGGACATCGGTCCCCGGTCGGGCCCGAGGGCGAAGGCGAACAGGAACAGCGCCATCACGGCGAACGGCGCCACCTGCCCGATCGCCACCTTCGACCGGGCCTCGATCCGAAGGTCCTTCCCGGCCACCAACAAGGCGTCACGCCACATGGGTCACGCTCTCGTCCGCCGAGACCAGCGCCACCGGGGTCCCGAAACGCACCGCCAGGTCGTCAGGGTCGCCCGCACCGCCGACGTCGCCAGCATCGGCAGCGACCGCTGCCGATGCGACCGGATCGGGGACGCCGAGACGCCGTTCGGCGGTGACCCGCCCACCGGTCACCGTCACCGATCGACCAGCCAGGCCGGCCATCAGCTCCGGCTCGTGCGACGCGATCACCACCGTGGCGCCCCCGGCGGACGCCTCGGCGATCAGTTCGGCCAGCAGCGTCCGGGCCGACGCGTCGAGCCCGGCATGGGGCTCGTCGAGCAGCCACAGCTCCGGCGCCCGGGCCACGAGGACGGCGAGCGCCACGCGGCGGCGCTGTCCGGCCGAGAGCTTCGACGCCGGGGTTCGCAAGAGGCGTCCGGTCAGGCCGAGCCGAGCGCACGCGCCGTCGATGCGCCCGACATCCGCGCCGGCGGCCCGCACGGCGAACCGGATGTTCTCCCGGACGTTCAAGTCGTCGTAGAGGTGGGACGCGTGGGCGAGCAGACCGACCTTCCTCCGCAGCCCGGTTCTCGTCCGGGGCCGGGTGGGGTCGACCCCCAGCACCCGAACCTCTCCGGAGCTCACGGGCACCAGACCGGCACACACCCGGAGGAGGCTGGTCTTCCCGGCGCCGTTGGGCCCTTCGACGAGCAGGGTCTCCCCGACCGACACCTCGAGGTCGATGCCGGCGAGCAACGGGAACCGCCCGGAGAGCGCAACGACGTTGCGCAGGGACAGCGCGGGGGAAAGGACTGCGGAGGCCATAGCCGCCCAGTATCGTATGGCGTCCGGGCGGGAGGGGCCAGGCGGGAGGCGGGAGATGCATCCTCCCTGGACGGCGCCGCGGGAGGGGAGGTGGAGGCCCACCCCGTCGTGCACCCTGGAGGCCGACCCCGTCGTCCACCCTGGGGGACCGCCCCGCCCACCGGGAGCGGACCGGTCAGCTCGTGGCCAGCCGGCTCAGATGGGCGTCGATGAGCCATCTCGACAGGTACGACGAGACGAGGCTCACGTCCCCCACGATGAGGAGCACCCCGAAGGCCACGAGCACGGCTCCGCCCGCGACGTCGACATAGCGCAGCGCGGCCCGCGCCCGGGAGAGGACCGCGGTCAGCCGGCTGAACGCCAGACCGCTCAGGAGGAACGGCACGCCCAGCCCCAGGGAGTAGGCGGTCAGGAGGGCCATGCCGCCGAACGGCGTGCCCCGGCCGTCGCCGGCTGCGATGGCGAGCACACTGGCGAGCACCGGCCCGATGCACGGCGTCCAGGCGAAGGCGAAGGCCATGCCCATCACCGGTCCGGCCCACACGCCGAGCGAGCTCGGCCGGACCGAGAACCGGTGCTCGCCCAGCAGGGCGGCGGGGAGGCGGATCCGCGTGGCCGAGATCACCAGGAACGCTCCGAACACGATGATCAGCGCCCCGGAGGCGTCGGCCAGGGACCGCTTGTCCACCAGGAACAGGTGGCCGAGGGCCGAGCTGGTGGCCCCGAGAATGACGAACACGACGGTGAACCCGGCGATGAACCCGAGGATGCCCCGGATCAGCCGGGCCCGGGCCCGGGCGCGGGCTCCGGGCCCGGCCGGAGAAGCTGACCCGTCGAGCCCACCGCCCGATGACCCGATGGTCGAGAGCTCGGCAGCCGAGATCCCCGAGACCATCGAGACGTAGCCGGGGACCAGGGGGAGGACGCACGGCGAGACGAACGACAGCATGCCGGCTCCGAAGGCGACGAGCAGGCCGAGGGGATCGGCCGAGACGGCGGCAGTGGCGAGCGGGGTCATGCCCCCGGGTCCGGTAGTGCCGTCGGGACAGGCCCCGCCATCTGTCGGTCAGGCCCCGTTGGCCTGCACGAGGGCGAGATCGGACTCGACCATCATCTGGACGAGCGTCGGGAAGTCGACCTGCCGCTCCCACCCGAGGACCTTCTCCGCCTTCGCCGGCTCGCCGACGAGGAGGTCCACCTCGGCGGGGCGCAGGAAGCGCTCGTCGATCGTGACGTAGCGCTCCCAGTCCAGTCCGGCTGCCGAGAACGCCAGCTCGACCAGTTCGCGCACCGAGTGGGTCTCACCCGTGGCCACCACGTAGTCGTCAGGGGCATCCTGCTGCAGCATCAACCACATCGCCCGGACATAGTCGGCGGCATATCCCCAGTCTCGCTGGGCGTCGAGGTTGCCGAGGGCGAGGTTCCGGTCGAGACCGGCCTTGATACGGGCGACTCCGTGGGTCACCTTCCGGGTCACGAACTCCAGCCCGCGACGCGGGGACTCGTGGTTGAAGAGGATGCCGGACGAGGCGTGGAGGTCGTAGCTCTCCCGGTAGTTGATGGTGATCCAGTGGCCGTAGACCTTCGCCACGCCGTAGGGGCTGCGGGGATAGAACGGCGTCGACTCCCGCTGGGGAACCTCGATCACCTTCCCGAACATCTCCGAGGAGCTGGCCTGGTAGAAGCGGATCGACGGATCGACGATCCGCACGGCATCGAGGATCCGGGTGACGCCGAGCGCCGTGGTCTCCCCGGTGAGCACGGGCTGGCCCCACGACGTCTGGACGAACGACTGTGCCGCCAGGTTGTAGACCTCGGTGGGCCGGTGGTCCCGCAGGATGTTGATCATGGACACCTCGTCCAGCAGGTCGCCGGCGACCAGGGTCAGGCGGTCCTGGATATGGGCGATCCGCTCGAAGTTCACCGTGCTCGACCGGCGGACCATGCCGATCACTTCGTAGCCCTGCTCCAAGAGGAGCTCGGCCAGGTACGAGCCGTCCTGACCGGTGACGCCCGTGATGAGTGCTTTGCTAGCCATGGATGGAGCTCCTCGGATGGTCTCGGGATGCGGTTCGTCTCGGAGTGCACGGTGTCTCGGCGTGGACCGCTGCCACCGGGCCGACGACCGACGGACCCCGCCCTGCCACCGGCACCCGCCGGCCGGAGGCGACGGGCCCGGGCCGTCCCGGGCGTAACGTCCGGTGGCCACAGCGTAGAGCCAATCGCGGCCCCGCTCCGGCACACGGGAGGGCGACGGCGTACCGGCCGCCGCCGGGCTGTCACCGTGCCGCTACCGTGTCAGCATTCCCACCGCCGCGCTGCTCTCGTTCCGCCTCGGAGGATCCGACGGGGTGTCCGTCGAGTCGGCAAAGTGGGCGTGGGCCTTGGGTGCCCTCGGTTTCGAGGTCCTGACCGTGGCCGGATCGGGGCCGGTCGACCGATGCCTCCCCGGCCTGGCCATCGGCGCGCCCGAGCCGCCGACCCGGGACGAGGTGCTCGACGCGCTCGCCGAAGCCGATCTGGTCGTGGTGGAGAACCTGTGCTCGCTCCCCCTCAATCCGGCGGCAGGTGCCGTGGTGGCGGGCGCCCTCGCCGGACGAGCCACCGTCCTCCACCACCACGACCTCCCGTGGCAGCGGGCGGAGCTGGCCGGGCACCCGGCGCCTCCGGACGACCCCCACTGGCGCCACGTGACCATCAACGAGCTGAGCCGCGCGCAGCTGCTCGCCCGGGGGATCACGGCCACGACGATCTACAACCGGTTCGATCCTGCGCCATTCGGCGGATCGGCCGCCCGTCAGGCAGAGGCCAGGAACGCCATGCGGGCGGCGTGGCACCTCGACGAGACGACGCGGCTCGTCCTGCAGCCGACCCGGGCGCTTCCCCGGAAGAACGTGGCTGGGGGGATCCGGGCCGCGGCTGAGCTCGGCGCCGTGTACTGGCTCCTCGGCGTCGCCGAGGACGGGTTCGGACCCGAGTTGGAACGGCTCGTCGACGCGGCCGAGGTGCCCGTCCTGCGGGGTTGGCCCGACGGCCCCGGCCCGGGCCGCGACGCCGGCTCGGCCTATGCCGCCTGCGACGTGGTCGTGCTCCCGTCGACATGGGAGGGGTTCGGCAATCCCGCCATCGAGTCGGCAGTGCACCGGCGTCCACTCGTGATCGGGCCCTACCCGGTCGGGCGCGAGCTGGCGTCGTTCGGTTTCGACTGGTTCGGCCTCGGGGAGATCTCCCGGCTCGGGCGGTGGTTGGACGACCCGGACGCCTCGCTCCTCGACCGGAACGCCCGGGTCGCCGCCACACGGTTCGCGCTGGAGGACCTACCCAGCGCGCTGGCCGACGTGCTCCCGACGTGGTGAGCGCGGCACGCGCCTACACCAGGTCGGCCTTGTCACCAGGTCGGCCTTGTCGCCAGGTGGACCTTGTCGCCAGGTCGGCCTTGTCGCCAGGTGGACCTTGTCGCGAAGATGGCCGCGCGTTTCGCTAGAATGCGAGCATGGTCGACGCGCTGGCTCCAAGCACCACAGGCGAGGGGTTGCAGAGCGGGACGCCGGTCGTCCGGGGACGGGGCCGGCGGCTGACCGGCGTCCAGCGCCGGCGCCAGCTCTTCGACGTCGCCCTCTCCCTGTTCGCCGAGCGGGGGTACGCGGCGACGACGATGGACGACATCGCCGAAACGGCCGGCGTCACCAAGCCACTCGTCTACCAGCACTTCGAGTCCAAGCGCGCCCTCTACCTCGAAATTGCCAACGACATCTCGGCCCAGCTCATCGACGCCATCTGCAACGCCGTGAAAAGGGCTCCCGGTCCTCGTCAACAGGTAGAGCAGGGATTTGCTGCCTATTTCTCGCTCGTCGTGAAGGAGGAGGCCGCGTTCCGCCTCCTCTACGGGCGCGACGCCCCCGACGACCCCGAGCTCGGCGAGGCGCTCCGCCGGGTGGAGGACACGATCGCCAGAACCATCGACCCCTTGATCGACGCCGGGCTGGACAGCGAGCACCGGCTCCTCCTCGCCTATGCCGTGGTGGGCATGGCGGAAGGTGTCAGCCGCTTCTGGATGGACCGGGACCGCTCCAGCAACGCCGGTGACGACTCCGGTCTGTCCCCGGACGAGAACGCCGCCCGGCTCGCCACCCGGCTCGCCGACATGGCGTGGGCCGGCCTCCGCCAGGTCCACCGGGTCTGATCGTCGGGGCCGGCAAGGGTAGCCGGCCACCCGGTGTGATCGGCCGATCCGGCCCGCTGGTGCTGACCCCGCTGGTGCTGATCGGCGTGGGCCGTCCGACCGTCGGGTCACTCAGGTGAGGAGCGACCCCTCCACCACTGGTTGGCGCGTGCTCCGCACCACTCCACCGGCGTGCTCGTCGGTCACGGCGAACGCACTGATCGGGGCGTTCGGGTCAACACTGAAGGCCACGACGTCCGGCTTCGCCCCGAGCAGGCCCAACGAGATGGCGGTGCCGTCCATCATCCCCCAGAGCTGGTAGGTCCGGTCCGGGGGGAGCTTGGCCAGCCCGGACGCCAGCACGTACCCGGTCCCCGACGAGGTGAGGACGATGGTGGCCGTCGCCATCCCGTGAGAGCCCACCGGCGGCTGGAGCGCGATCCTCCGGCTGGTGGGGTTCTCCAGGGCCATGTCCGCCGCCCGCGTGAGCGCCGGCTGGCTGGCCGCCGCCTGCATCTGGCTGACCTGGCGATCCAGGTGAGCGACCTGGATCCCGAGCACGGCGACGAGCACGGCGGCGGCGGCGGCCACCACGCTCACCGCCCAGAACATCGCCCTCCCCCGCCGGCGGGCCGCCGCGATCGGGACCACCTGGGCGCTCCCGTCTCCCCCGGGTGCTGCCATCGGCTGACCGGCGGCGCCCGGCACGCATGGACCCGCTCCACGGCCCGGGCGGCCCGGCCCGGCCTCGTCGGTGCCGCGTGGCACGGCGTCGGGATCCGCCGGATGGTCGAGACGCGACGCCAGGCGCTCCCACGGTGCGGGACCGGACGCCAACCGGCCGGCGATCCCTTCCCAGAGCGCCTCGGGAGCGCCGCCCCCCGAGTTGGCGAGCATGCCGGAGACCTCGTGGTGAGCCGCCACCTCGGCCGCGCACCGTGGGCACGACAGGAGATGCACCCGCACGATGTCGGCCTCGTCGGGGTCGAGGGCATCCAGGGCGTAGACGCCCAAGAGCTCCTGGATCTCCTCGTGGGTCAGCTCGCGACCGTCCACCGCCCCGCCCCGGTCCTCGTAGAGGCTCATCGTTCCGCCCCCGCCGGCTGCACGCCGCGCTCCGCCAGGCCGACACGCAGCTTCTGGAGCCCGACCCGGATCCGGCTCTTCACCGTCCCCTCGGGGGCACCCAGCATCTCGGCCACCTCCTTGTACGTATGACCGCCGAAGTAGGCCAATTCTATGGGCCGGCGCATCTCCTCGGGCAGCGAGCCCAACGCCTCTTTCACCTGGGCGGCGACCGCCATGTCCCAGACCTGGCGCTCCAGGTCGTAGCCGGCCGTGGCCGTCTCGAAAGAGGTCCGCTCCTCCCTCCGCTTGCGCGACGTCTCCGCCCGGACAAGGTCCACGGCCTTGCCGTGGGTGCGGGCGAGCAGGTAGGAGCGGAGCGTCCCCCGTTGGGAGTCGAACTTCTCTGGGTGCTGCCAGAGGTCGAGGAAAACCTCCTGGGTTACCTCCTCTGCCGGCTGGGTAGCGCGCAGCACCCGTCGGGCCAACGCATGGACGGCGCCACCGTGGCGACGATAGACCTCGGCCAACGCCGGCTCGTGCCAGCGCCCGATAGCCACCACCAGGTTGGCGTCGCTCGCCAGCTCCAGGTCGATCATCTCAAAGCCCTCTTCGGAGCCGGGAGGCGCTCCGGATGAGATCGGCTGACCGGGCGCGCCGGGCGACGCCGGCGCCGTCAGCGGGCTCGCCGTCACGTCCCCGCTGACGGCGTCGTCCACGGGCCCACCGTAGCCGTGCCAGGCCGGCGAGAACCGGATCGTTCCCGCCAGCGCCGACATCCGTTGCCGGCGCCGACTCCGAACAAGGGGAGATGACACCCCCCACCAGCCCCCGGTCACCGTCCACTTCCCGGTTCACACGGGTGCTCGCCGTCGTGGCCGTCGCCGGCGTCGCCCTGACCGTGGCCGCCTGCTCCTCGACGGCACCGGCGACCGATGCGACGAACACGTCACGGTCGGTGCAGGCGGCACCCTCGGCAACGAAGCCCGACACCATCATCATCCATAACTTCGCCTTCCACCCGGGCACGCTCACTGTGGTCCCCGGGGTCACGGTCACGGTCACGAACGAGGACAAGGTGGCCCACACGGTCACGTCCACGTCGGGCCACTACTTCACCACCGGCGACGTTGACCCCGGCACGACCGTGACGTTCCGCGCCCCGACGAAGCCGGGCACCTACCCCTACTTCTGCGAGATCCACCAGTACATGACCGGAACGCTCGTCGTGAAGTAGTCGTCATCCGCCTGTCCCGCCGCTCCGAAGAACGTCGGGAGCCAGGCAGGAGCGCCTCACCGAGCCTCACCGAGGAGCGTTGCCCACCCCGGGACCATCGCCCCACACAGGCAGCCGGAGCTGGCCGACCACCGAAGAGAAGAGAGGAGAGGAACACCATGAGAGGACCGCTGCGAGGCCGCAGAGGGAGCCGGGCTCCCGAGGCCGTGGACGTCGACCCTGGCGCCATGACGTCGCTCGTCGAGGAGTCCCAGGACATCCACCACGACGCCATGGCAGCGACCGAGGCGAACCTGGAGGAGATGGTCGAGGTCGGCCGCGAGGCCCGGGCCCGGAACCAGGTCGACGTCGGCGAGTCGCGCCGGGTGGCCGCCGAGCGTTCGCGCCGCCTGTCGGGCGCCGCCTTCGGAGGCGGGGCGTTGGCAGCAGCCGGGATCGGGACGGCAATGGCCGCCCTGCTGGCGTCACCCGCCCTCGCCGACTCGGCCCAGGACATCCAGATCCTCCAGACCGCGGCTTCCATCGAGGTACTGGCGGTCGCCACCTACGGCACGGCACTGACCCTGCCCTTCATCGGTGGTGCGACGGCCAACCCCCTCGTCAAGGCGTTCTGCGAGACCACGAAGAGCCAGCACAGCCAGCACCTCCAGGCGTTCAACGCCGCCGTGACCCAGCTAGGGGGCAAGCCCCAGAACAACCCCGATCCGGTGCTCGCCAAGGTCGTCAAAGTGGCCGAGCCGGGATTGACCGGACCGCTCCCGGTCGTGAAGCTCGCGCTCGAGCTCGAGACGGGAGCGGCGGAGACCTACGTCGCCGACTGTGCCGCTCTCTCGGACAACCACGCCAAAGCGGTCACCGCCTCGATCATGGGAGTGGAGGCCCAGCACGCTGCGGTCCTCCTCGCCGTCCAGGCGCTGCTGGAAGCGAACGCCCCCCAGCTCATCGCGCTGTCGCCCGCCGACGTGACCAGCCTACCGGCAGCGGCAGGATCAGTCGGGTTCCCCAACGCCTTCTACCCCACCAACGACGCCCGCCCGGCACGTGAAGGAGCACTCTCATGAAGCGCCGTTCCCCCGCCCCAGAGGTCATGGCCATCTCCGAGCGCGAGCTCACCGTGATGACTGCTGACCTCGACCAGATGCACCACGACATCGGCATGCCGGCCATGAGAGAAGCCCTTGACGAGTGGGTCGAGAAGACCCGCTCCTCCCGTCGGAGCTTCCTCGTCGGGGCCGGCGCCCTGGCCGGTGGCGCCGTACTGGCCGCCTGCTCCTCAAAGCCGTCGAGCTCGTCCTCGACGACGGCGAAGCCAGCGACGACGGCGAAGCTGACCGGCGACCTGGCCGTGGCGGCGCTGGCTGCCAGCCTGGAGAACCTGGCGGTGGCCGCCTATGGGGATGCCATCAGTGCCGCCACCGCCGGAAAACTGGGCTCGGTGCCTGCTCCGATCGTGACCTTTGCCAAGACGGCAAAGAGCCAGCACTACGACCACGGCCTCGCGTGGAACGCCGCCATCAAGGCAGCCGGCCACAAGCCCGTCACCGAGACGGACCCGGTGGTGACGCCTCAGATCACTGCGGCGTTCGCCAAGGTCACCGACGTCACCGGGGTGGCCCAACTGGCGCTGAACCTGGAGAACGTGGCCGCTCAGACATACCAGTCGGCTGTGCCTGCCGTCACGGCCACCTCGGCGATCAAGGTTGCCGCCAGCATCCAGCCGGTTGAGCTCCAGCACGCCGCCATCCTCAACTTCGTGCTCGGGCAGTACCCCGTGCCGAACGCGTTCAACCCCACCAGCCTCGCCCGGCCGGTCACCGACTACACGAACGGCTGACCGACCACGAGATCTCCGGGGGCGGACCCCGCCTCTGTGCCCCCGGGAGCACGACAGCCGGCTCGCAAGAGCCGGCTGTCGTCGCGCCGGTAGGCCGATACGCCCTTGCGTCGCCGGTCCGGGAGCTCTCCGTCCGCGCGCGGGGCAGTAGAGCGGGCCGGCAGATCGGGGCCGCAGTTCGTCCTCCGGGAGGACAGTTCATCCTCCGGGGCGATCGTCTCGAATACTGTGCATGAGCTTCGACATCGATACCTACCGCCGGATCACTGCGAAGCTGTCCTTCGAGGACATCGACTTCGACGCCTTCCGGGATTGTCCTCTGACCGCCGATGCCCTGCGCTGCCTGCGCTACATGCACGACGTCGAGAACCACACCGTCTGCTACCTCCGCGACGTGCTCGTGACGCGGGCACACCGGGACCCCGAGGTGACGTCGTTCCTCACGCTCTGGAACTTCGAGGAGTACTGGCACGGTGAGGCGATCGCCCGGGTGCTCGCCGCCCACGACGAGACCTCGGGGATCGGCCGCATCGCCGCCATGCGGCAGCGGCTACCTCGCCGGGACGGCCTCCGGCCGATCTCGTTCCAGGTGGCCTCGGCGGTAACTCCTCACCTCACGGCCGTGCAGATGACGTGGGGCGCCGTCAACGAGTGGACGACACAGGCCGGCTATGCCCGACTGGCGGGGCTGGCCGACCATCCGGTGCTCACCGAGCTGCTCTCCCGGATCATGAAACAGGAGGGCCGGCACATCGACTTCTACGCCTCGCAGGCCAAAAGTCGGTTGGGCGGCAGCCGGGCTGCCCAGCGCATCACCCGGTGGGCGCTTCGGAAGTACTGGGCACCGGTCGGGAGCGGCGTGATGCCGACGGACGAGGTCCGCTTCCTCAGCTCCTACCTCTTCGGTGGCGAGGAAGGCCGCGCCATGGCCGACCGGATCGACCGGCGGGTGGACCGGCTCCCCGGGCTCGACGGGCTCGGGCTCATGAAGGGCGTGGTAGCGGCCTGAGCATGCGGCATCCGGTGCACCGACCATGCCGACCATGCCGACCATGCCGACCATGCCGACCATGCCGACCATGCCGACCATGCAAGGCGTACCATCGGGGCGTGCCGGTGTTCTCGGCGACATACGTCGTGACGTTGCTCGCCACCGCGGCGTGCGCCGCCGGTTTGGTCCTCGTGGGCCGACGGTGGCCCGGGAGGGCCTCTCGCCGGGCCGGACGGCTCCTGGCTTTGGTGCTCATGGCCGTGAGCGTGACGTGGATCGTCACCACCACGACGGGCGCGCCGTGGTCGTGGGGGTCGTCGCTCCCGCTTCCCCTGTGTGACCTGGCCACCCTGGTAGCAGCGGCAGCCCTGTGGTGGCGGCGGCCGATCCTGGTGGAGCTCACCTATTTCTGGGGATTGGCCGGAACGCTCCAGGCGCTGCTCACCCCGGACGTGCAGGTCGGCTTCCCCAGCCTGGTGTTCGTCGAGTATGTGGTGGCCCACGCCGGCATCGTCGCCGCTGCCCTGTTCCTCGTGGCCGGTGAACGGGTGGCGCCCCGACCGGGGTCGCCCCGGCGTGTGTACCTCATCACATTGGCTTACACCGCGTTCGTCGGCGCCGTCGACGCCGTGAGCGGTGGCGACTATATGTTCCTCCGCCACCCTCCGGCGGCGACGACGATGCTGTCGGCGCTCGGACCGTGGCCGTGGTACCTGGTGTCGGCGGCAGGTGTCGCCGCCGTGCTCCTCGCCCTCCTCGACGCCCCCTTCTGGTGGCACCGGCGCCAGGTCCGGCGCCAGGGCGGGCCACAACCGTCGGTCACGGAACCCGTTCCTCCACAGCGCCTCGGCACGACGACGTTGCGTCCGGCAGGTCCGGCAGGTCCGGCAGGTCCGGCGGGCACCCAGCACGCCAGCGCGAATAGTCGACTAGATTAGTAAGCTATTGGGCAGGGCACGGGAGCGTGCCCGCAGCGCTGAGGAGGAGACCATGGCGGAGACCGCCAGATCGTTGTTCGGGTTCCCCGACCCAGTGGACGAACGGGCCGCACGCACCGTCGCCACCGGGGTGGTGGTGATGTGCGCGCTCGTTCTCGCGTTCCGGCAGGGCTGGCTCCTCGTGCCTCTGGCCTACGGCTTCTGGGCCCGGGTGGCGACCGGACCATCCCTCAGCCCGCTGGGCCAGCTCGCCACCCGGGTCGTGGCCCCCCGGCTGCGAGGTGCACCCCGACTGGTGCCCGGACCTCCGAAGCGCTTCGCCCAGGCCTTGGGCGTGGCCTTCTCCTCGACGGCTCTCGTGCTTTGGTTCGGCTTCGGTCTGGCCGCCGCCACGTGGTCCGTCGTGGCCCTGCTGGGTACGGCCGCCTTCCTCGAAGCAGCGTTCGGGCTGTGCCTGGGTTGCACCATCTTCGGGGTCCTCATGCGCCACGGCATCATCCCCGACGACGTGTGCGCGTCCTGCGCCGACCTGTCGATCCGACACCCCGAGCTCGCCCGCGACGGACGGGCCTGAACCTCTCCGGCAACGGCAACGACACCGCTGGAGCCGGTTGGGGTGCGGGTGCGGGTGCGGGCTCCCGCTGCCCCCTACAAGCGGCCGGCCAGCTGACGGGCGAGGGTGGCGATCTCCCGGGCGCAGGCCACGTACTCCGGGTCCTCGCCGCCCGCCGGATCGGTCACGTCCTCCCAGGGCTCCAACTCGACCCCGGCCAGGTCGAGTGCGGCGACACGGTGCTCGAGCGGCTCGGGGCCGGAGGGGAGGTCGCGCACCAGACGCCGTAGCGTCACCGTCCTCCCGGCGGCCTCCGGGTGCCTGCGCCGGACATAGCCGACGTGCTCGCCGGCCATCGCCACGATGAGCTGGGCAGCGGCCACGTCGTCGTCGGTCAGCTGATGGCTGCGGTGCACGGGAGCGTCGAAGCCGACCGACGCCAAGGCGTCCCTGGTACGCCTGCTCATCGGCTGCCCCTCGACGACGTGGGTGCCGGCCGTCACCACCGCCACCGGGAGCTCGCCGGTCGCCGGGTCGGGCGGTAGGGTCTCGGCGAGCACGGCCCCCGCCATCACCGACCGAGCAGCGTTCCCCGTGCAGAGCATGACGAGCAGTGGCCGGCTACCCGGCGCGCCGGCGGCCCCACGGCCACCGGCCTCCACGTCAGTTGACGTGCACACCGGAGATGGCCCGGGCGACGATCAACCGCTGGATCTCCGAGGTTCCCTCGAAGATGGTGTAGATCTTCGAGTCCCGGTGCCAGCGCTCGACCGGGTGCTCCCGGATGTAACCGTAGCCACCCATGATCTGGATCGCTTCCTCCGTGACGTAGACCGCGGTCTCGCCGGCGTAGAGCTTCGACATGGAGCCCTCACCGGACGTGAAGTCCTTCCCGGTACGCCCCATCCAGGCCGCTCTCCAGACGAGCAGTCGGGATGCGTCGATCCTGGTCTTCATGTCGGCAAGCTTGAAGGCGATGGCCTGGTTCTCGATGATGGCCCGGCCGAACGCCTTCCGCTCCTTGGCGTAGTCGAGCGCGTACTCATAGGCGGCACGGGCGATGCCGAGCGCCTGGGCCCCTACCGACGGCCGGGAGGCTTCGAAGGTCTTCATGGCCGCCTGGCCACTGGAACGCTGCCCCTCCCGAGCCCGGGCGAGTCGCTCGTCGAGCTTCTCCTTGCCGCCGAGGAGGCAGTGGCCCGGGACGCGCACGTCGTCCAGCACCACCTCGGCGGTGTGCGACGCCCGGATGCCCATCTTCTTGAACTTCTGACCCTGGGAGAGCCCTGGTGTCTTCGGAGGGACGATGAAACTGGCCTGCCCACGCGACCCGAGGTCGGGGTCGACCGAGGCCACCACTACGTGGATGTCGGCGATCCCGCCATTGGTGATCCACGTCTTCGTGCCATTCAGCACCCACTCGTCTTTCGCCTCGTCGTAGACAGCCCGGGTCCGGAGGGACGACACGTCCGATCCGGCATCTGGCTCGGAGACGGCGAAGGCGGCCAGCTGGACCTTCTCAGGAGTCCCGAAACACTGCGGACCCCACTCGACGAGCTGCTCCGGTGTCCCATTGGCGGCGATGCCGGCCAGACCGAGCGTGCTTCCGAAGATGGACAGACCGATGCCGGCGTCGCCCCACGCCAGCTCCTCGTTGGCGATCGGGAGCAGCAGACCGCTCTCGTCCATGAAGCACTGGGTGATGAAGTCGAAGGAGTACAACCCGATCTTCGCCGCTTCCTGGATGATCGGCCACGGCGTCTCCTCCCGCTCGTCCCACTCGGAGCCGGCCGGACGGACCACCCCCTCCGCGAAGTCGTGCACCCACTTCTGGAGCTGGATCTGGTCCTCGGAGAGATCCATGGAGAACTCGGACATGGTGTGGCTCTACTTTCTGTCAAGCGGCTCCGACCATCACGCTGGTCGGAGCCGGTACGCACCGAACCTGGCACGGCGAACACCACCGAGGGGTCCCGGAAAGGGTGGACGTCGAAGAACGGTTACCACAGAGTAACCCAACGGAACGCCACGCGCCAGTGGATTGAGTCAGTCTAGCTGCCACTACTTCGACTGCGCCAACGCGTCGGGCGGCGGAGCCCCTCGGCGAGCGAAGCCGGGCCGGTGCGACCGGGGCGAGGGACATCTGGTCGGGCACATGGGCTCGGGCCGGCAACGGGCGCCCCATCTCGGCGCGGAGCCGGCCACCGAGTGGCCCAGAGAGACCCGGGGACGGGAGGTACGCCCCCGAACGCGGAGTAGTCCCCCACCCGGAGGCAGGGGACTACTCCCTACGCGTTCCTCGGCCTCGCGAGCGTTCCCGACCCTGCGGTCCGGTTCACCCAGCGGCGAGCCACCGACCGCCCACCTGCCGATCGGTCTCCCAGACCGGCGGGTGGACCAGGTCAGCCTGCGGCGCGGACGTCGACGGCCTGGAGGCCCTTCGGGCCTTCCTGCACGTCGAACTCCACCGCTTGACCCTCCTCGAGGCTGCGGAAGCCATTCATCTGGATGGCCGAATGATGTACGAAGACATCAGGACCACCACCCGGCTGCGAGATGAACCCGAAGCCTTTTTCTGCGTTGAACCACTTGACTGTTCCGGATGCCACGGTGGCATTCCCCTTTCCTGCAAACGTACATTGCAGAGAGGGACCGCCTCGGCGGAATCGATGCCACCCGGAACCCGAGTACTACACCGACACTGGACCTGCTCGGACCTTCTCGGTGGAGAACGCTAGCAGGCCGGTGGTCCCCCGCCACTCCCCCGGGCCGGAGCGCTCATCCGCGTCCCAGAGCATCGTCGCCACCCGAGGCGGCGGCACGCCGGATACGGGTCCCGCTCGGCGAGTCCTCCACGACCCAGCCGAGGGAGACCAGCTCGTCGCGCAATGCGTCGGCCAACGCCCAGTCGCGACGCTCCCGGGCCGCGTCTCGCCGCTGGACGAGTGCGTCCACGACCGGGTCGGCGGTCTCCACCGCCGGGCCGGCCAGGTCGAGACCGAGCGCGCCGCACAGGACGGCGACCGTTCGCGCCAACAGCTCAGCGCCGGCCGCCTCCCCGCGGTCGGCCGCGGTGTGGGCCTTGCGGACCAGCTCGAAGATGCCGGCCACCGCTCCGGGAGTGTCCAGGTCGTCGTCCATCGAGGCACAGAACCGGTCGAGTGCCTCGCCGTCGATCTCGGGATGGTCGGAGCTACGGACCGGCGTACTGCCGGCGCCCAGGGCCACCAGCGAGAACCGGCGGGCGAGCTCGTCGAGCCGGGCCAGACCCGCCTCCGCGTCGGAGACCGTCTCCGGTGTCACCTCGATCGGCGACCGGTAGTGCGATCGGAGGACCAGCAGCCGGTAAGCCCGCCCACCGCCTTTCGCCAGGAGGTCGTCCAACCCGGAGAAGTTGCCGAGGGACTTCGACATCTTCTCCCCGTCGACCGTGACCCACCCATTGTGCACCCAGTGATGGGCGAAGTCCCGGCCGAGCGCCACCGCCTGGGCCCGCTCGTTCTCGTGGTGCGGGAAGATCAGGTCGATCGCCCCCCCGTGGATGTCGAAGCCGTCACCGAGGAGGCCGAGGGACATGACGACGCACTCGGTGTGCCACCCAGGACGGCCCGCTCCCCAGGGCGAGCTCCAGGTGGGCTCACCCGGCTTGGCCTTCTTCCACAGCACGAAATCCAGGGGTGACCGCTTCTCGTCGACCGCGTCGACCCGAGCTCCGGCACGGAGCGACTCCAGCGGCTGATGGGCGAGGAGCCCGTAGCCGGGCACCTTCGCCACCTCCAGGTACACCCCGTCGGATGTCTCGTAGGCGACCCCGCGGGTCTCGAGCTCGGCGATGGTCTCCACCATGGCTCCGACGTAGGCGGTGGCATGCGGGGCGGCGTCCGGACGCAACACCGAGAGGCCGGCCATGGCGTCCCACCACACCGCCTCGTAGCGGGACGTGAGCTCCGCCGGCTCGACGCCCCGCAGCCGGGCCCGCTCGATCACGTTGTCGTCGATGTCGGTGATGTTGGAGACGTAGGTCACCTCCCGCCCGCCGAAGAGGAGATACCGCCTGAGCACGTCGAAGACCAGGGAGAAGCGGCCGTGGCCCAGGTGGGGCGCGTCATAGACGGTCGGGCCGCAGACGTAGAGGGATGCCCGGCCCGCCGCCCGGAACCGGACCTCGGACACCGCTCCGGTCGCCGTGTCGTGGAGTCGCAGCACGCAGGGTACGGTAACCCGATCATGAGCGCCGATGTGCCACTCCCGGGGACCGAGCCGCCCGGCGTCCCCACCGGCGCCGGCATTCCCGACAAGCCCGCCCTCGAGGGTCTCGAGGCCAAGTGGTCGGCCCGGTGGGAAGGAGCGGGCATCTACCGCTTCGACCGCACCGCACCGCGCTCGCGGGTGTTCTCGATCGACACCCCCCCGCCGACGGTGTCGGGATCGCTCCACGTCGGCCACGTCTTCTCCTACACCCACACCGACGCCGTGGCCCGGTTCCAGCGGATGTCGGGCAAGGAGGTCTTCTACCCGATGGGGTGGGACGACAACGGGCTCCCAACGGAGCGCCGGGTCCAGAACTACTTCGGCGTGCGCTGCGACCCCGGCCTGCCCTTCGATCCCGACTTCGTGCCGCCAGACCCGGTGCCAAAGGAACCGGTGGCGGTGTCCCGACCGAACTTCGTCGCACTGTGCGCCCGGCTCACCGCCGAGGACGAGGTGGCCTTCGAGCACCTGTGGCGCCAGCTCGGCCTGTCGGTGGACTGGGCGCGTACCTACGCGACGGTGTCGCCGTCCTCACAGCGGGCATCCCAGCGAGCCTTCCTCCGGCAGCTCGGCACCGGCGACATCTACCAGCAGACCGCCCCCACCCTCTGGGACGTCGACTTCCAGACGGCGGTGTCCCAGGCGGAGCTGGAGGACCGGGAGCGCCCCGGCGCCTACCACCGGCTCCGCTTCACGCGCCTGGACGGGAACGGCCATCCGCTGACCGGGGACGAGGCCGTGGAGATCGAGACCACACGTCCCGAGCTCCTCGCCGCCTGCGTGGCCCTCGTGGCCCATCCCGACGACGAGCGGTACGCACCCCTCTTCGGGACGGAGGTCGCCACTCCCCTCTTCGACGTCCGGGTGCCGGTGGTGGCCCACCCCCTGGCCGATCCCGAAAAAGGGTCCGGGATCGCCATGATCTGCACGTTCGGCGACACCACCGACGTCGTGTGGTGGCGGGAGCTCGACCTGCCTACCCGGACCATCGTCGGGAGGGACGGACGGCTCCTCCCGGTGACCTGGGGACGGCCCGGCTGGGAGTCGGCCGATCCCGACGCCGCGCGGCGCGCCTACGAGGAGCTCGTCGGGAAGACGGTTCGCCAGGCCCAGACCCGCATCGTGGAGCTCCTTGCGGAGACCGGCGCGCTGGTGGGTGAGCCCCGGACCATCACCCACCCGGTGAAGTTCTACGAACGGGGTGAGCGGCCTCTGGAGATCGTTTCGTCCCGCCAGTGGTTCATCCGCACGCTCCCGCTGCGGGACCGCCTGGTGGCCCGGGGGGAAGAGCTCGTCTGGCACCCTTCGTACATGGCCCACCGCTACCGGGCATGGGTCGAGGGTCTGACCGCCGACTGGAACATCAGCCGGCAACGGTTCTTCGGGGTCCCGGTGCCGGTGTGGTACCCGGTCGACACCGCTGGAACCGTCGACTACGGCCACCCGTTGGCCCCCGACGAGGCCCGGCTCCCCGTCGACCCGTCGACGGACGTCCCCGACGGCTACGAGGAGCACCAGCGCGGAGAACCGGGCGGGTTCGTCGGCGATCCGGACGTGCTCGACACATGGGCCACCTCCTCCCTCACCCCGCAGATCGCCGGCGGATGGGAGGACGACCCGGACCTGTTCGCCCGGGTGTTCCCGATGGACCTCCGGCCCCAGGGCCACGACATCATCCGCACGTGGCTCTTCACGACGATCGTGCGGGCGGAGCTCGAGCACGGGAGCCTGCCCTGGGCCAACGCCGCCATCTCGGGCTGGGTGCTCGATCCAGACCGGAAGAAGATGTCGAAGTCCAAGGGCAACGTCGTCACCCCCCTCCCCCTGGTGGAGACGCACGGCGCCGACGCCGTGCGCTACTGGGCGGCGAGCGGTCGACCCGGTACCGACACCGCCGTCGACGAAGGCCAGATGAAGGTGGGCCGGCGACTGGCCATCAAGATCCTCAACGCCTCGCGGTTCGCATTGGGCCGGTTGGCCGTGGACGGGAGCGCCGTCGAGGTGCCCGAGCCCGGGGCGGTCACCGTCGACCTGGACCGGGCCTTGCTCGTCCGGCTGGCCGACGTCGTGGACGAGTCGACCGCCGCACTGGAGGCCTACGACTACGCCCGGGCACTGGAGCGGACCGAGACCTTCTTCTGGGCGTTCTGCGACGACTACCTGGAGCTCGTCAAGGCTCGGGCCTACGCCGGCGGAGACGGCGCCGGACCGCTGTCGGCCCGGGCCACCCTCGGTGTCGCCCTGTCGGTGCAGCTCCGCCTGTTCGCGCCCTTCCTTCCCTTCGTCACCGAAGAGGTCTGGTCGTGGTGGCAACCTGGCTCGATCCACCGGGCCCCGTGGCCCCGGGTCGGCGAGCTCGGCTTCGGCGTCGCCCGCACCGGGTCGATCGCGGAACGGCTGGACGCCTCCACCCCCTCCACTTCCACGCCCGCGACGGCCGGCCCCACGCCCTCGGCGCTCGACGTGGCCAGCGAGGTGCTCGGAGCGATCAGGAAGGCGAAGACGGCTGCGAAACGCTCGATGCGGTCCCCGGTCGCCCGCCTGGTGGTGACCGGTTCGGAGACGCAGCTCGCCTCCTTCGCCGCGGCGAAGCCCGACCTGTGCGAAGCCGGCGGCGTTCTCTCCGTCGAGGTGCTCACCCGACAGGACGTGCCCGGCCCCAGCGAACCGCTCGCCGTCGAGGTCGTCCTCGCCGACGACGTCTGACCCGTCTGACCCGTCTGAGGGGGCGCCCGCCCCTGCGTCAGCGGGGAGCACCCGCCTGCCGGCGCCGGATCCCAGGAGTCCTCAGGGACGGTGCGCGACGACGGAGGCAGCGGGGACCGTTCCCAACCGTCCGGCCTGGTAGTCGGCCATCGCCTGGGCGATCTCCTCGCGCGTGTTCATCACGAACGGTCCGTAGTGCACGACCGGCTCCCCGATCGGGCGGCCACCGAGCAGGAGAACCTCCAGCGTCTGGGACCGGCCGTCCTGCGAGGCGGACGCGTCGACCTGGATCCGGTCACCGGGCCCGAACAGTGCCAGCTGGCCCATGGCCACCGGACGGCGCTCCTCGCCCACGGCACCCCGCCCAGCCAGTACGTAGGCGAGGGCGTTGAACGAGGGGTCCCAGGGCAGCTCGAGCCGAGCACCGGGTTGGACCGTTGCGTGGATCATCGCCATCGGGGTGAACGTGGAACCGGGTCCGCGATGCCCGGCCACCTCGCCGGCGATCACCCGGAGGAGCACACCCCCGTCGGGGGAGGTGAGCAAGGCCTCCTCGGCGCCGCGGATGTCCTGGTAGCGCGGAGCATTGGCCTTGTTGGCGGCCGGGAGGTTCACCCAGAGCTGGATGCCGTGGAAGAGACCCCCGGAGACCACCAGCTCCTCGGGAGGCGCCTCGATGTGCAGGATGCCCGCCCCCGCCGTCATCCACTGGGTATCGCCGTCGGTGATCCGCCCGCCCCCGCCGTTCGAGTCCTGATGCTCGAAGACGCCGTCGATCAGATAGGTGACCGTCTCGAAGCCTCGGTGGGGGTGCCACGGCGTACCCTTTGGCTCACCGGGCGCGTAGTCGACCTCTCCCATCTGGTCCATGTGCACGAAGGGGTCGAGGTCGGCCAGCGCGACCCCGGCGAAGGCCCGGCGCACCGGGAACCCCTCCCCCTCCAGCCCACTCGGCGCCGTCGTCACCGAACGCACCGGCCGCACCCGGCCGACCGCCCGGTCGGGCTCGGGGACCCTCGGCAGCACAGTCACATCGGGAACGGTCATCGCCGGCATCGCGGCCTCCTCGTGTCTCCGGATCCCCAGGCGGCTCGCCGGGATCCACGCACCGATAGAACGTCGGCGCCCGGCCGGTATTCCCCGGGCTCGGCGTACGTGCGTGCATGAGGTGATCGGCCGGGGCATATCGGCCGGGGCAGGACCGCACCGCTCAGCGGGTCACACCGATGGCCATGGACGACGCACCCGAGCACACACCGATCGGCGCCCCGTAGGCGTGGGTGGTGATGTCGAAGGGGACCAGCGCGTCGAACCCGTCGACGACGTAGGCCGTTTTCCCGCCGGGCGCCAGCACCATGTCGGTCGGGTGTTGCACGCCGGAGGCCGCCGTCCCCGACCGGGCAGGGATCCGGTACGGCGGCGCTGGCGCCAGGGTCGCCGCCGGCGCCTCGGTGATCCAGTCGTTGGCGGCATCCAGCACGAACAGGTTGCGTCCGGACGGGCCGACGACGATCGCAGCCGGAGCGGCAATGCCGTAGGCGTCGAAGTTCCCCGACGGCCCGAGGGCTCCGGTGGCCACGTCGATCGATTGGATACGACCACCGAAATTCGCACCCCCCTGGCCGATCACGTAGACGGTTCCCCCATCCGGCGAGACGGCGATCCCATGGGGACCGTCCACCGACGAGACGGTCAGCCCGGTCGAGATGTGAGCGCCGACCACGTCCCGGGAGAGGTCGATGGGATAGACCCCGTCGGCTGCCAGTACGTAGAGCACGGTGCCAGACGGGTTCAACGCCATGCCGTAGATCTGATGGTGGGAGCCGAGTTGGATCGGCGTGCCGACACGCAGCGTCGAGGCGCTGATGGGCACGACCTCGGTGCCCGAGGCGGCGAAGATCGTGGCCCCGTTCGCCGTGACCACGATGGCCCTCGTCCCACCATGACCCGGGATGCGGACAGGACGTCCCGGTTCCTGGGTGGCAAGGTCGACCGGGATGACCACGGCGCCTCCACCCGCCGCCGTTCCCTCCCGGCGCGCGGCACTGGCGTCACCCGTGCCGTCGGTGGCGACGACATAGGCCCACTTCCCGTCCGGGGCCGTGGCGATGGCGGTATTGCCGAGGACCGGGCTGCCGGTGACCGGGAGATCGATGGGCGGCTCGGCCAGACCGGTGGAGAGCTGCACTGGGCTCACCTTGGTGGGGCAGACCACGTACCCGACGGCGCCGGGCGGAGCCAGGGGGGGTCCGGCAATGGGCGGCGGTGCCGGCGAAGAAAAGATCGTGCATCCGCCGAGGAGAACCCCGATCGCGAGGGCGAAGACCACCGGTGACCATGCTTGCCGCCACGCCGCCGGGCAGCCCCTCCACCCCGATCGTCTACCCATTCTCACCGACGATAGCGATCGATCATTCCTGGGCCGCGGAGCGGGCCCGCTCCCAGCAGACGAGGCGGGCGGCGCCCGGCGCTCCGGGCCCGGACTGTCGGCCCGTGCCATCAGGACGGACCATCAGGACGGACCATCGGGCCTGCGGAGCGACGCCAGGGATCCGGCCCACCGAGCCAGCTCGTCGAGCATGGCGGTGGCGCCCTCCTCCATCGCGGTGTCTGGCTGGAACCGGCCGTCGTCCCCGATACGTTGAGCCACGAACGGGATCGACACGGCCTCGGGGATGGGCATCATCTTCACCGTGGTGACCACCTGCTTGAGCATCTGGGCTGCCCGGGTACCGCCGGAGACGCCACCGTAGCTGACGAGACCGACCGGCTTGTACCGCCACTCCCGGTGGAGGTAGTCGATGGCGTTCTTCAGCGGTGCCGTGTAGCCGTAGTTGTACTCGGGGTGGACGAAGACGAACGCGTCGGCAGCGTCCACGGTCCCGCTCCACGCCACGGTGTGCGGCTTGGTGTACCGACCCAGGACGGGGTGGTTCGGCTCGTCCATCATGGGCAGGTCGATGGCGGCAAGGTCGGCGATCTCCACGTCGAAGCCACCGTGGTCCGTGGCGCGTCGGGTGAACCAGTCGGCCACTACAGGGCCGACCCGGCCCGGTCGGGTGCTGGCGACGACGATCAGCAGCTTCGGCGTGGTTTGCATCGCAGGGAGCCTACCGACCGGCGGTCCGCCGCTCGCCGGACGCCCACGGCTCACCGCCATCGGTCACCGTCCCGCCCGAGCCCACCGCCTCACAGCCCGAGCTGCGCCTTCAGCGACGCGAACCGGTCGACGCCGTTCTCCGAAGCGGCCATGGGTTGGTCCATGGGGTCGACCAGGTCCGTGGGAATCTCGTCGAGGAACCGGCTGCGCTCCGGACGCCGGACCTGGTCGAGCACGCGGCGCTGCCGGGCGTGGGACAGGTAGAGGCTCCGGCGGGCCCGCGTGATGGCTACGTAGGCGAGCCGGCGCTCCTCCTCCAGCTCGGCGCCCTCCGTGCACCGCCGGTCGGGAAAGACGCCCTCCTCCATCGCCGGGACGAAGACATGGGGGAACTCGAGGCCCTTCGAGGCATGGATCGTCATGAGGAGAACCCGGGAGCCGTCGTCGTCGTCGTCGTCCGCCGTGACCAGACTGGCCAGGTCCACGACGTCCTCGATGGAAGCGTGGTCCGAGGCGATGGAACGGAATTGCTCCACGCTCTCCTCCCGGTACTGCACCTCCTCTGCGTCCCGGGCCCCGGCAACGAGCTCCCGGAGGTAGGCCCCGTCGGCGAGCACGACATCGAGCGCAGCGGCGGGGCCCCCCGTGGCCGCCGCCGCCATCGCGGCGTCGAGCAGTGCCACGAAGGCATCGAGGCCCTCCCGGGCCAGGTTCGGGAGGTCCTCGATCTCGTGCCGCCGGTCGAGCACCAGGCCGAGGCTCAGGGAATAGGAGCGGGCGAAGCTCCGGACCTTCTTGATGCTGGCATCGCCGACGGCCCGCTTCGGCACGTTCACGCACCGCCGGAAGGAGAGCTCGTCGTCACGGTTGACGACCATCCGCAAGTAGGCGAGCAGGTCCTTGACCTCGCGCCGCTCGAAGAACGGGGTGCCACCGACGGTCCGGCACGGGATGGCCCGGCGGACCAGCTCTGCTTCGATGGGACGGGCCACCGCCTTCGCCCGGCACAGGACGGCGATGTCGCCAGGCCTTGCCCCCCTCCTCAGGAGGCCTTCGGTCTGGTCGGCGATCCACGCCGCTTCGTCGCCGTCGTCGTCGGCCTCACGTACGCAGATCTGCCGGCCGACTCCGGCGTCGGTCCACAGGTTCTTCTCGGGACGGAGCTCGTTGTTGGCGATCACGGCGTTGGCGGCGTCGAGGATGGTGCCAGTGGAGCGGTAGTTCCGGTCCAGCACGATGGTCCGCGTCCCAGGGAACGTCTCGGCGAAGTGCAGGATGTTCCCGACGTCGGCGGCCCGGAATCCGTAGATGGACTGGTCTCCATCCCCCACGCAACACAGGTTCCGGTGGCGCGCCACGAGGAGCTCCACCAGCGCGCTCTGGGCTCGATTGGTGTCCTGGTACTCGTCGACGAGGACCGTGTCGAACCGCTCCTGGTAGTGAGCGAGGACGTCGGGATGGTCCCGCAGCAGGGTCACGGTGTCGAACAGCAGGTCGTCGAAGTCGACGCTCCCGCCGCGCCGCAGGCGTTGCTGGTACTCGGCGTAGATGCGGGCACGGGCCGACCCCCGGGCGTCGTCCGTCTCCACCACCAACTGGCGGGGACCGACGAGGCGGTTCTTCGCCGCGCTGATGAGCGCCTTCGTCCCTCCCACAGACAGCTGCTTGGCATCGAAGCCAAGATCGTCGGTGACGTCACGGAGCAGGCGTCGGCAGTCGTCCTCCTGGAGGATCGTGAAGCTCCGGGGCAGCCCGACCCGGTCGGCATAGGGCCGGAGCATCCGGGCGCAGGCCGAATGGAACGTCGAGACCCACATGTCGTCGGCCACGGGGCCGAGGGACGACGCCAGCCGGCGCTTCATCTCCCTGGCCGCCTTGTTCGTGAAGGTGATGGCCAGGATCCGCTCCGGGTCCATCCCCCGCTCGGCGATGAGGTAGCCGATCCGGTTGGTGAGCACGGTGGTCTTCCCGGAGCCTGCGCCGGCCACCACCAGGAGCGGTCCGTCACCGTGCACGACCGCCTCCCGCTGGGCCGGGTTCAGGCCTTCCAGGAAGCGGGCCGGGTCGAGTGGTCGCCCCCGGGAGGGCGCCGACGTCCGGTGTCCCGACCTGCCGCCGGCTCCCTCCCGCTCCACCGCGTTCCTGACCGGCCGTCGGGCTCCGGCATGGTCGGTGGGTCGGTCAGGCATGGCCGCACACCCTACCGGGTGGGTGTCCGATGCTACGCTCTCCCGGTCGCAGCACAGGGCCGGACCGCGGGCGGGCAGGAGCCTCGCCCGTCGCGTGGCGGTCGGGTCGGAGCAGGTCCGAACGGGTCGGAGCAGGTCCGAGCGCCGCTACCGCACTGGGGGTGGGCCGGGTCGTGCTCCGTCACTGGGGCGCGACTGGCAGCGGACCGGTACGCCACCGGGAAGGGACAGCTCGGTCGACGATGGGAGGGCCGGAACGATGACCGGTAGCCGGTCCGCAGACGGGGTCGTCCGGCGAGGACGCGGCATCCGACGCGGCATCCACCGGCCCCGAGCGGGGCGGGGTGCTCGGGGGCTCTCGAGGGTCGGGGTCGGGGTCGTCGCCATCCTCGCCGTCGCCGCCGTGAACGTCGGGTCGTCGGTGTGGACGGCTCCTGGCGTCGCTGCTGCGCCTGCTGGATCCTCTGGATCCTCTGGACCCGCTCCGGGTGACGGTCCTCGCACCAACGCTGGGTTACCCTCTCTCGCGCCGGCCGCGACGCCGGCGGGAGTCCCCGGCGCTCACCAGTTCTCCCTCGCGCCGCCCTCTGCGTCCGTACCGCCCTCACCGCCGATGCACCCGTTCGTCATCACTCGAGGAGCGTCGACCCCCGGCACCGACCACCCGGTGGCCGGCTCGGCACCGGACGGGCCCACCGGCGCGGCTCCCACGAACCCCCCCGCGAACCCCCCCACGGCCGCAGCCACCGACACGGCCCGAGCCACCGACACGGCCGGAGCCGCTTCGGGAGCCGCCCCCCAAGGCCTCGGATACCACGAGGTGGCCTCCGACGGCGGGATCTTCTCCTTCGGGGACGCCCAGTTCTACGGGTCGATGGGTGGGACCCCACTCAACAAGCCCATCGTGGGCATGGCCTCCACCCCGGACGGGAAGGGCTACTGGGAGGTGGCCTCAGACGGGGGGATCTTCTCCTTCGGCAACGCCGCCTTCTACGGGTCGATGGGTGGGACCCCACTCAACAAGCCCATCGTGGGCATGGCCTCCACGCCCCCCCTTCCCTTGGC
>JAKADK010000155.1 GCA_021820665.1 Actinomycetes bacterium
CATCCACCGGCACGAGGGCAACCAGGGGCTTTGAACTGCTCCAGAGAGTATCAACGAGTATCGGCGAACATACGTGTGAGCATGTCTGCGTGAGACTTTCGGAGTGGGCAAAGCAAGAGGGCGTCCACTACCAGACTGCGTGGAAGTGGTTCCGGGACGGCAAGCTCCCCGTTCCCGCCATCCGCACGCCATCGGGGACGATCCTTGTGGAAGTACCACGGGCGAGCGTTGCCGAAGCGGGGAGGGCGGTCCTCTATGCCCGCGTCTCTTCTCATGACCAGCGAGGGGACCTCGACCGTCAGGTGGCCCGCATGGCCGAGTGGGCCACCGCACAGGGTGTGAGCGTCTCCGAGGTGGTGACCGAGGTCGGATCGGGGATGAACGGCCGGCGCCGCGGGCTCTCTCGTCTGCTCGCCGACCCCAAGGTGACCACCGTGGTGGTCGAGCACAGGGACCGCTTGGCCCGCTTCGGTGTCGAGCACGTAGAAGCTGCGCTGTCGGCCCAGGGCCGCAGGATTGTCGTGGTCGACGACGGCGAGGTGGACGACGACCTCGTGCGGGACATGACCGAGGTGTTGACCAGCTTCTGCGCCCGGCTCTACGGCCGCCGGGGTGCCCGCAACCGGGCGGAGAAGGCGCTCAACTGCGCCAAGAACGACGTGGGTCCGATGGCGCTGGCACACCCCAGGAGCGCAATGTAGGCGATGGGCAAGGTGGAAGTCCCCCCGGGGTGGGCGTGCCAGGCGTACCGGTTCGAGGTCGACCGGCCATCCCGCCACCAGTCCATCTCGTCCCACGAGGGCGCCAGGCGGTTCGCCTGGAACTGGGGGCTCGGGCTCGTAGAAGACCGGCTCGATGCCCGCTCGGCCTACCGGGTGCTGGCTCTTCGCCAGGGGGCGACGGCCGACGAGGCAACATCGTGGGCGAAAGAGATGGTCCCCGTCCCCTGGTCCCTGCCGGCGCTGCGCCGCATCTGGAACCAGGAGAAGGACGACGTCGCCCCCTGGTGGGCCGAGAACTCCAAGGAGTGCTACTCCTCGGCTTTCGAGGCCCTGTCGGTCGCGTTCAAGAACTACTTCGACTCTCGGTCGGGCGCACGCCGTGGATCTCGGGTCGGCTGGCCACAGACCAAGCGCCGGGGCGGGCGCCAGTCGGTGGCGTTCACCACCGGGGCCATCGCCGTCCTCGACCGCCACCACGTCCGGCTCCCCGTCATCGGGAAGCTGCGGGTGAAGGAGCCGACCGACAAGCTGCGGGCGAGACTTGCCGCGGGCGCCGCCCGCATCCTGCGGGCCACGCTCACGACCGAGGGCAGCCGGACGTATGCGTCCTTCGCGGTGATTGCGAAACGCTCTGCTCCAGCACGGACCCCACAGGGCGTCTGCGGCCACGACGTCGGGATCAGTGCCCTCGTCACCAGCTCCGACAGCCACGTGGTCGAGAACCCGCGGGCCAAAGAGCAGGTGGGCAAGAAGGTCTCTCGCTACCAGCGCAGGATGGACCGCCAGCACCGGACCGGCTCCCCGGCCTGCTTCAACCCCGACGGCACCCACGTCCAGGGGACCTGCCACTGGAAGGAGCGCTCCAAGCGCTCGGTCAAGAACCAGGCCCGCCTCAGACGGGCCCACGCCAAGGCGGCCAACGTCCGGCGGGACACCATCTGCAAGGCGAGCCATCGGGCGGCAGCCACCTACGCCGTCAACGTCGTCGAGGACCTGAACGCATCGGGCATGGGTGCACGGGGGCGGGGGAAATCCGGCTTCAACGCCGCACTGCGCGATGCCGCTCTCGCAGAGCTCCGCCGCCAGCTCTCGTACAAGTCCTCCTGGTACGGGTCGTCGCTGTGGCTGGCGCAGCGGTGGTACCCGTCGTCGAAGCTCTGCTCTACGTGCCGGACGCCCAACGCCGGCCTTTCCCGCTCGGCCCGGGTGTTCCACTGCGGGTCGTGCGGGCTTGTCATCGACCGCGACCTGAACGCGGCCAAGAACCTGGCGGCTCTGGCAGAGCTTGCCTGTGCGTGCCTGATGGCACAGTTGATGACCGGGGAACCGGTCGACTGGTCCAAGCTCCCCGTCCGCCCGTTGGGCTGGGAGCCGGACCACAGCACCCGCAGTTCGCGGGGGTGTGCCCGAGCCCGAAGCCGCAAGGCTGACGGAGGGGAGAGGAAGACCGCCCGGTGCAACTCTGCCGGGGACCGCTCCTTTGATCGGGAAGCTGCTGTCGCCACCGGCTCCGTCGTGAGTCTTGACGGAGTCTCATCCAGCCCCAAGAAGGCGGTGGCCTGATGCCCCCGGCATCTGTCCGTGACAGCGGCACGGCTGGGTCACCAGCCGCCCGAGAGGCCCGGAGACGAGGTCTCGAGGTCAGCGAGATGTTCGCTGATAGTTCGGGGAACGGTGAGGGTAGCCGCGAGCACCGCGAGGACCGAGAGCATGATCCCGAGCGCCATCGACCGGAACGCCGGGCTCGGCACGACGAGGATCGACGCGAGTGAAGCCAGCACGGTCAGCGCGGAGAAGGCGACGGCCTTGCCCGCGGTGGCGAGCGTCTCGGCAACCGCTTCCGCCGACGCTTGCCGGTCCCCGGGCTGCGCGCCTCGACGCTCGAGCGCCGCCCGAAAGCGCACGACGAGGAACAGCGCGTAGTCGATGCCCAACGCCAGGGCGAACATGAGCGCGAAGTTGAGCGCCCAGATCGAGACGGGAGCCAGGTGGTTCGCGATCACAAGCGCCCCTGCGGCGACGACGAGGCCGACCATCGTCAGCATGAGCGGCAGACCCGCGGCCACAAGGCTACCGAAGGCGACGACGAGGATGGCCAGCGTGACCGGCCACGAGAGCATCTCGGAGCGCATCATGGCCGAGTGGTTGGCCGAGTTGAAGTCCGCCCACAGCGCGCTGTCGCCGGTCAAGGTAACGGTCACGTTCCGCGTACCGAGCCGCGACAACGGGCCGGCGAGGTCGCCAGCAGCGGCCACCATCTGGTTCGTGCCAGCCGCCGCGCCGGCAGTGACGACGGCGGTGCGGCCGTTCGCCGAGATCGACGAACCAGGTCGGGGCGCGAGGACCGTGGAGACGTCCTTGCTCGATCGCAGCATCTCTTCGACTCTGGCAACGACAGCCTGGGCGCCAGGGTCATCGGCGATCGGTTGGGCCCGGTCGACGATGACGGCCCGGAGAGCGCTCGACCCGAGCCCGGCGAAGTCACGGCGGATGATCTGTCGCGCCTGGACCGACGCGCTGGTGGAATCCTGCCAACCCGCTCCGGCGAGCGCGGACTCCACCTTCGGAGCGAACATGCCGAACACGACGAGGATGGCGAGCCACGCGAGCAACACAGGTCGGAGATGCGATCCGGTCCACGCGCCCAGCCGTGCGAAGACTCCGGGAAGAGGGTCGGGAACGCCGGCGTCGGTGGCAGCAGGTCGCGCACCTGGGGTCGTCGTGGCCAGCTGTCGTCATATACCCATGGGGGTATCCTAGGAGGTGGTCCCCGAGCC
>JAKADK010000060.1:0-15701 GCA_021820665.1 Actinomycetes bacterium
AGCACGGCGGCGATCCGGCCACGGGTCCGCACACCCCGGCGCGGTCGATGCTTGGCCAGGGCCGGGCAATCGGAACGCGGCGCACGCTGCGGACCAGCGTCGGCGCTCCCGGCGCTCCCGGCGCTGTCGGAGCTGTCGGCGCTGTCGGCGCTCCCGGCGTCGTCGACGCTGTCGGAGCTGGCCCCTTCGACCGGGACGTTCACGGCTCGTCCGAGCCCGTCGCGACCACGTCCCCTGCACTGCCCATTGCGGGCGGATCCGAGTGTGCCGTCCCCCGGCCTCGCCGGCGTCGACGCCGGCGCCATCCGACCGCCGTCGTGACCGGCGGGAACAGGCGCCCGATGCCCGCCAGCAGCGCCAGCGCGGCAAGCCACACGAGCACCTGGTAGACCACGCCGGCCGTCACCCACCCGCCCGGACGGACCTGGACGGTGACGAGCTGCGATCTCGTCACCGTGAACTGCTGGGCCCACCCGAAGGCCACTCTGGTGCGCACCTTCGTCCCGGACCCGTCGACCACCTCCCACCGGTCCGGCGGAGCATCGTCCAGGTAGACGGTTCCCGGTCCGACGCGCCCGTGGAAGGACGTGGCGTCGGGCGGCGATGCCAGGACGGGTCGGGCCCGGGCGAGGATCGCCGAGGCCGGCGCCGTCGTCGACACCGGCGTCACGGCTCCCGTGGGAACGGACGTGCCCGGTGGCACCTCGGCTCGGACCGGGATCCAGTCCGCGTTCTCGTACACGGTGATGCCCGGTTCGGCGAAGACCGGGCTGAGGTCGATCTGTTGGTCGAGTGCGGGGAGCAGTCCGCCGGGCACCGGGTAGGCCTGGGGCTGCTGGACGCCGGCGACGACCGGGGCCAGGGAGGTGACGACGGCAATGTACCGGATCCCGTCCGGAGCGAGGAGCCGGCCCAACTGGTCGGTACCACCTCGCTCCGCGAGCGCCAGGGCGCCGACGATCGCCCCTGCGGGCTTCGGATCCGGTGCGACCCAGGACGCCAGCTCCGCCGGTGGCCCGTCGATCGACGTGGCGTAGGCCAAGCCGTCGGACGACGCCGACCAACTGGGTCCGGCCAGAGCCCGTGGGTCCCCCAGCCACAGGACGCGGAAGCTGCCGGCCCGTTTCTCGGCGTGCATCCACGACACCGCCTGAGCGAAACTCGTCTCGGGGAGGTCCCAACGCCCCGAGAACGTCGATGCCAGCATCGGGAAGGCCCCGAGCACCACCGCCACGGCGGCCACCGCCGTGGCCGCTTGCCGGATCCCGAACACAGCCGAGCGCAGGTCCTCCTCGAAGGCGGCGATGCCGATCCCGATGGACGCTGCCGCTGCTGCTGCCGCCGGTGCCAGGAGCACCAGGGCCGGGAGCGAGAGGTCACCTGTCCACCCACGCGAGCTGGCCCAGGCCGCCAGCCAGAAGACGAGGGTGACGGTCCAGCACCGGGTCGCCCAGCGGAAGCGGTCGTGCCGGGCGATGACGAGCGGCAGGAAGGCGGCGGCGGCGAACCCCCACGCGAGCGGCGAGTTCCCGATGGGGCCGTCGGCGAACCTGACCAATGCGCTGAGGGGTAGCGGCGCGGAGGGGGGCGTCCGTATCCCGAAGACCTGCCAACCGACCCGGCCCGAGCTCGCGACCCCGACGACCCAGGGGAGGCACAACACGGCTGCGACCACGCTGGAGGCCACGGCGCCCAGGGCGGCATGTCCGGTCTCTCGCCATCCACCCCGCACCGCCGACGAGACGACCAATGCCAGCGCCACGCCCAGGACGATGGCGATCCCGGCAGGAGCGAACGAGACGAGCACGGCCTCTATGACACCCAGCCCCACGACCAGGCGGGCGTAGGGGTGCCGGTCCGCCCACGCCATGGCACCGTCCCCCACCCGCTCCCGTCGGACCCGCCGCGCCCGCGGGCCGACGACCGGGTCCGCTCCGGCCATCCGGAACAGGAGCACCATCACCCATGGTGTCACTGCAAACGCCACCAGGGCGTCGATGCGGCCGAGCGCGATGGCGTCGTAGGCCAGGGGCAAGGCCAGATAGGCGACGGCGGCCACCAGCCCGGCTCGACGGGACCCGAAACGCCGCACCAGGCGGAACGTTCCCCAGGCACCGACCGGCAGGCATCCGAACACCACGAGCTTCTCCGCCACGCCCATCGCCCCGAAGGCCATGGTCCCCACTACGCCCAGCAGAGCGAGGGCCGGAGACGCCGGAGCCGTCGACCCGAAGCCCGAGCCGTGCCACGCGGCCCCGAAGCTGCCGAACGCCGCAGCCCAGCCTGGGAACGGCAGGAGCTCCCCGACCACGGGGAACGCGCCACCCAGGAGCGATCGCGACCCGAACAGGAGAACGGCGACCACGAGACCCCAGACGGCGACCGCCGTCCCGGTGCTCAGCCTCCCCACTCCGTCGGGACTTCTCTCCCGCTCGCCACCACCCGCGGGGCCGGGGCGGTCGATCGCCTCCCCGCCGCCTCGCTCCGGGGATCCCGGGCCGCCGCCGTCCCGACCCGTGCCGCCTCGCCCGACGCCCGGCACTGGCGGGACGCTCGCTGCGTCCGGAACAGTCCTCACGGCGGTCGCCGGGGTGGCCGTGTCATCGTGGGCGCCGTCATCGTGGGCGCCGTGGAAACCATGCTGTGCCACCCGACGCACGTAGGCGGCGACACGCGTGGTCCCGCTCACCTGTAGAGCACGAACCTCGTGGTCGGGGACTCTCCGCGCACCCTGGACCACCCGCCGGGCCCGGAACGTCCGCCGGAGGCCGGCAGCGTTCCACATCCAGGCTCTGAGCACGGCGCGTCCCCGGCCGCGGTCACCGGCCAGCTCTGCCACCGTGATCTCCGCCGCCGCCAGCAACATCAGCTGGGGGAGGAAACGCCACAGACTGAGCCGGCCGTAGCACTTCGCCACGGCCAGGAGCTCGTGGCGCCTCTGGAGCTCCCGGAGAGTGACAGGCGGGCGGCTCCCGTCCGATGCCGTGCCCGGTGGTGCGACGAGCTCCTGGTCGACGGGGCGCGCCCCCGAGGCGAGCTCCTCCCGGTGACGCACGACCGCGTCGGGAGCCACGATCACGCGAGCGCCGACCAGCTGGGCCCGCCAGCAGAGATCCAGATCCTCGCCCATGAGGGAGATCGTGGGGTCGAAACCCCCGAGCTGCTCGAAGAGATCGGATCGCACCAGGGTGAACCCGCCGGGAGCCACGAAGACGTCTCGAACCGCGTCGAGCTGACCGTGGTCGACCTCGTCGGCGTGGACCCGGTCCACGACGGAGCCGCCGGGATCGACCATCATCCCCACGTGGAGGAGGCGCCTCGTGTCGTCCCAGCCAACGAACTTCGGGCTCACGATACCGGCGTTCGAGCGGAACGCCTCTTCAACCAGGAGATGGACCGCGTCACTGGCTGGGGCGACATCGTCGTGACTGAAGAGGAAGAAGGTCGCGCCCTCGACCATCGAGCGGACGTCGTTGGCAGTCGGCCCGTAGCCCCGGTTCCCACCGACCTCCCGAACGTAGGCGGTCGGGTAGACCGCTCCGACACGCTCGCGGAGCCCCGGCTCCGTGCCCGTGTCCAGGACGAGGAGGGATAGTTCGGGGTAGTCCTGCGCCGCGAACGACGCAAGCGACTCCTCGAACCAGGAACCCGGATCGTGGGCGACGACGACGGCAACGACCGCCGGGGCCAGTGATTCCATCAGGGGCCAGAGGATAACCCGATCGGGGGCTCTCCGGGGCCGGCCCCCCCGACCATGGGAAACGACGATCCGCCCGGACGGAGGTGTCGCCCGGGACGGACGGGTCGGCGACGGGTGCTTGCAAATGTTTACTTTATGAGATACTCTTGTTGTAGGAGGGTGTGCACGCCACCTCTCGGCAGGCTCCGGCCATCCGGGTCCGACCCGAGCGTCGTGCCCTGCCCTACATACCAGCGGAAGACAACCGACCCCCGAACAGAGGAGGGCTACCGTGCCCGACATCAACGAAACCATTTCCACGGCGGCCAAGGAGGTCGCCACCGCCGCCCGCGACCTCGGCTACGTCGTCATCGGAGCGAGCGTCATCGGCCTCCAGAAGGCGCAGGTGCGGCGGCAAGAGATCCGGAAGAACCTGGCCGACCCCCTGGCCGAGGCGGAGCAGCGATTGGACGGGGTTCGCAGTGACCTGGCCGCCGTGTTCCAGGAAGCGGACGCCCGGGTCGAAGAGGTGATCGAGCGGGTCGAGGCCGTCTTCGTGCCTCTCGAAGACCGGCTCCCCGAGCCCGCCCGCGACCTGGCGAAGCAGCTCCACACCCAGGCTCGAGAGGCTCGCGCCCAGCTGCGCGACCTGGTGGCGTCCTTCGCTGCCTGATCCCGCCCCACCGGCGGAGTGGTCGGGCGACAAGGCCCATCGGCGACCGCACCCGGCAACCGGTACCAGCATCTCACCCACCGCTGGTGCCGGCTACCGGAATGTGAGCTCAGACTGCTGCGGCGCGCCAGGACGCCAGGACGTCGGCGAGTGTCTGCTCGAGCGGGATCGCTGGGGCCCAGCCCGTGGCCGCCCGCAACCGCGCCGGGTCCCCACGGAGGACCGGCACCTCGACCGGCCGCACGAGGTCGGGGTCGGTCCGGAGCTCGACCGACCGGCCGGCCAGTCCCTGCAGGACCTCGGCGATCTCGGCGATCGCCACGTCGGTGCCGCTGCACACGTTGTAGACGGCGCCGGGGTCGCCGCTGACGACCAGCAGGCGGTAGGCCCGCACCACGTCACGGACATCGGTGAAGTCTCGCCGGGCCGAAAGATTGCCGACCGGAATGGATGTGGCGCCGCGGGCTTCGGCATCGACGATCCGCCGGGCCAGCGCCGACACGGCGAACTGGTCAGACTGCCCCGGACCGATGTGGTTGAACGGCCGGACGGTCACCACGGGCAAGCCGTGCCCGTGGTACGCCTGGGCGACCACCGCCTCGGCCGCCAGCTTGGAAGCGGCGTACGGCGTCAACGGCGCCGTCGGCGACGTCTCGTCCAAGGGAAGCAGCGCCGGGTCGGTGACCGCCCCGTACACCTCGGCAGAGCTGGTCACGAGCACCCTCGGACCCCTCCCGCTATGGACGGCAGCCTCCAGCACGGCGGCCGTCCCGAGGACGTTCACCCGGAGGACCTCCAGTGGCGCCCCCCAGGACCGTCCGACGTGCGAGAGCGCCGCGAGGTGATAGATCGCATCGGGAGCGGCGGTCGACACGGCGTCGGCCACCGCGCCCGGATCCGTGATCTCGACCTCCCGGTCGATGGCGACGACATGGTCGCCCTCCTCACGGAGGTGGGCGGCCAACCAGTGACCGACGAAGCCTCCTCCTCCGGTGATGAGCGCTCGCACGTCGGGTCACCCTACCGGTTCTCGCTGCCCGGGCCGGGAGCAGGCCGGGATGTGCGACGCCGTTCTCCGCCTGGGCCTATCCGGCTGCGGCGCGGTAGGCGAGCAGGTGCCGCTCTGCACTGGCCGCCCAGGTATGGCGAGCTGCGATCTCGAAACCCCGGCGCCGGCGGTCCGCGATGCCGCCGATCCGCCCATCCTCTCCCTTCTCGGCCTCGAGCAGCTCGTCCAACGCGTCGGCCAAGGCCAGGGTGTCTTCCGGCGGGACGAGCACGGCGGCGGGCCCGGCCACCTCCTCCATGGCCGTGCCGGAGGTGGTCACCAGGGGCGCGCCACACGCCAGCGCCTCCAGCGCCGGGAGCCCGAACCCCTCATAGAGGGCAGGGTACGCGACCACTGCTGCCGATCGGAGCAGAGCCGGAACGGCGGCGTCGGGCACGTAGCCGATGCGGAGCACCCGGGAGCCAGACGACACGGCAGCCACCGCCGCCCGGACCGCCTCGGCTCCCCAGCCATCTCCCCCGGCGAGGACCAGCCGCACGTCGGGGTGCCGGCTCGCCACCTTGTCGAACGCCCGAACCAGGTTCGGGACGTCCTTGCGCGGCTCCAGCGTGCCGACGAACACTACGAACCGGTGCAGGGAGCCGTCGGGACCGACGAGGCCCGGTTCGAGACGACCGAGGAGCCCGGCGTCCCCTCCCGGCACGGGCTCGATCGGCGTGAACCGGGCAGCATCGACTCCGTGGTGCGCGACGATGATCTCTCCGTCGATCCGACACCACCGGGCCAGGTCGTCTGCCGTCACCTGGCTCGGGCACACGATGACGGCGGCGCGACGGGCAGCGACGGCGATGGCCCGCCGGAAGAGCACCACCTTCGATCGTTCGTGCCACTGGGGCGCTTCGAAGAAGCTGAGATCGTGGACCGTGACCACCACCGGAACCGACGTGTGCTCCGGCATGGTGTAGTGGGGACCGTGGTGCACGTCGATCCCAGAACGCGCCAGGCGTAGCGGGAGGCCGACCTGCTCCCATGCCAGACGTGCAGGTCGGGGCGACGGTGCCGCACCGACGACCCGGGCCGACGGCGCCAGGTCACGCCACCGGCGACGGTCGTCTCGCCGGGACCAGAGCTGCAGATCGACGTCGGGACGGATCGTCAGGGCTGAGACCAGCTCCAGCGTGTACCGGCCGGCGCCCACCGGGTTCGCCGGCACGGCCGAGACGTCGACCGAGAGCCTGACGCGCTCTCGGGCCGGGACGGGTCCGGTCGGATCAACAGGCACAGGCGCCGCTCTCGCCGTCTCCCCGCTGCCCGGGGGAGGGCTTGCTCGGCTGCGCACCTGCCGAAGGACCCGCCTGGCCGCGCCCTTGGCCAACCGGGCGCCGACCTGTTCGGCGGTCTGTTCGGCGGCCCAACCCGCTCCCCCCGGACACCGGTCGGGAACCCAGCTCGTCCTCGTCCCAGATCGCCGCCATCGACCGAGCCGTGGCCGCCCAGGTGAGCGAGGCACTGTGGACACGGCCCCGCTCGGAGAGAGCAGACCGGACCTCTTCGTCGCACGACACCGTCAGGAGGGCGGTGGCGATGGCGTCCTGGTCGTCCGGGTCGACGTCGTATGCCGCTGTACCGGTGCTCGGAAGTGGGCTGGCGACAACCGGCGTGCCCCGCGACATCGCCTCGAGCGGTGGGAGGCCGTACCCCTCCATCAGGGGCGCGTACACGAGGAGACGGGCCATGTCGTAGAGGGCGGTGAGGACCGGCGGCTCCACCCGGCCGACGAGCACCACGTCCTCGGTGGCGGCGATCTGCTCGTCCCAGCCCTGCGGTCCGACCAGCACGAGCGGCCACGGAGCGGGGAGCGCGTCCCGGATCGACCGGTACGCGCCGATGATCCGCCGGAGGTTCTTGCGGGGCTCGAGCGTGCCCACACTCAAGAGGAACGGTCCACGCACCCCGAACCGGGCGAGCACGTGGGTGGCCGCGTCCCGGTCCGGCGGCGCCAGGTGATCGCACCCGTAGGGGACCACGCGGATCACGGACGGATGGGCACCAGCCGCCACCAGCTCGGCCGCGACCGCTGGTGCCGGGACGACCAGTCGATCGGCCAATGCGATCGCTCTGGCCAGTGCGCCCTCGTGCCAGCGCCGGCCCCGGGGCGGGAACGCCTCGGGCAGCGCACGCCACAACAGGTCGTTGACCTGCACGACGAGGGCGGCACTCCGGGGAGGGGGGAAGGCCAGCGAGACGGCGTGCACCACCGAGACGTGGCGCGGCGCAGGCAGGCGACCCCGGGCCCACGCCCGGGTGAGCACGGGACCGGGAACCGGGACGGTCACGACCGGATATCCCAGCGTGCGGAGGGGATCGGGACCGTGCCGAGGTCGGCTGGCATAGAGCTCTACCCTGTCGCTGGCATCCGACCCCACCCGCCGGAGCCCGTCGAGCAGCCCGAGCGCCGTGGTCCCGATCCCCCCGGGCACCGCCCGCCGGAGCTGTTCGACCACGACCAGCACTCGCCCGCTCCCGGTCACCGCTGCTCCTGCGCCGTGTCCCTGGTGGACCCCGCACCACGGGCACCGGCGCCCTTACCGCCACCGCTGTCGCTTCCGGACGCGCTCGTCCCCCCGTGCCAGCCGCCGGTACCAGTCGAGCGGCTGCCCTGCCTGGCCCGGCTGCCCCCTCTGGCCACCGGGCCTGTCCTGGCAGCCCACGCGTCGCGGTAGAGGTCAGTCAGCCCTGCCGCACATGCGTCCCACGTGAAACCGGCGGCCCGACGGCGGCCGCGTCCGACGAGCTCGGCGACCGACGGGCCACCCGAAAGCACGCCGGCCAGCGCACCGGCCAGCGCACCGGCGTCGCCTGGAGGGACGAGGACGGCCGCATCACCGACGACCTCGGGGATGGCACCAACGGCCGTGGCGACCACTGGCACGCCGACGGCCATGGCTTGGAGCGGCGGAAGACCGAACCCTTCGTACCGCGACGGGAACGCCAGCACCGTCGCCTCTCGGAGCACGTCGGCGAGGGCCGCGTCGTGGAGATACCCGAGATGGGTGATACGCGACCGGTACGGGGATGCCTTGATGGCGTCGGTGAACGCCGCGCCACCCCAGCCCGTGGCCCCGACGACGACCAGCCGAACCTCGGGATCCTCGCTTGCCACCAGGTCGAACGCCTCCACGAGCGACGGGTAGTCCTTCCGGGGCTCGATGGTGCCGATGGCCAGGATGTAACGGCCGGCCGCGCCGGGCGAACCTCTCCCTCCGATCCCTCCGATCCCCACCGGCGATCCCGCTCCCACCACTCCTGTCGCTCCTGTAGGTGGCGATCCGGGCGCGGCGAGCAGCGGGACACCGTGGTGCACCGCTCGGACGCGCGCGGGATCGACGCCGAACAGGTCCACCACTTCGGCCGCCACGTAGGCCGAGGGGGTATGCACCCAGGCGCCGGTGGCCAACGCTCGACGGATCAGGTCGGGAAATGCCAGTGTCGGGCCGTCGCACAGTTCGGGAAACCGTACGACCGTCAGGTCGTGAACGGTGACCACCCGCGCCGCGCGCCGAGTGGGTGGAACCACGAAGTTCGTCCCGTGAACCACGTGCTGCCCGCCGACGAACCACTCGACCGGAGGCACGGACCAGCGCGCCCACATCCGGTGCAACGGCCGAGCCGGCATCGCGCGCTGCCGGGTCACGACCCCTCGAGGAAGCAGCGGCGCGATGCCACCGCGGCGCCGCCAGCTGATCGCGAACGCGGAGACCGCCAGGTCAGGACATCGGGCGAGACCCGACAGTGCCCCGGCGCAGAACGCCCCGACGCCGGTCGGCCGTCCGAGCAGCGGTGTGGCGTCGACGGCCACGGCGAGCGGCTGGCTGTCCTCTGCGGAACGGCTCGACGGTACCGGGTCGACGCGACCGCCGGATCCTGGTGGCCGGGTCGGCTCGGCGGCATCGGCGGGCACGATGGGAGCCTTGCACATCCGCTGGACCGGACAGGACGTCGTCGTGGAAGCCGCAGCCGAGGTCCGGCTCACCGGCTCGTCGTACATGGTGCTCGGTGCAGCCCGAGCCCGGTAGCCTTCGCACGATGATCACCGCACTCGCCGGAGGCGTCGGGGCCGCCCGAATGCTCCGAGGAATGGCCCAGGTAGTCCCCCCGTCGGACATCACGGCCATCGTGAACACCGGCGACGACGCGATCATCCATGGCCTGCACGTGTCGCCAGACCTCGACACGGTGACCTACACGCTCGCCGGGGCCGCCAACGACGAAACCGGCTGGGGGTTGGCCGGCGAGACGTGGACCACGATGGAGGCGCTTCGCCGATTGGGCGGCGAGACATGGTTCAGCCTCGGAGACCACGATCTCGCCACCCATCTCTACCGGACCGACCGTTTGACCGACGGCGCGCCTCTCAGCGAGGTGACCGGCGAGCTGGCTCGGGCCTGGGGTGTAGCGGTCCGGATCCTTCCGGTGACCGACGACCCGTTGCACACCCGCGTCCAGCTGCGCGACGGCCGCGAGGTCGCGTTCCAGGAGTACTTCGTACGCCTCCGCCACGAAGTTCCCGTGTCGAGCATTCGTTTCGACGGCGCGGCCACAGCTCGGCCAGCCCCTGGGGTCATCGACGCGCTGGAGCATGCGAGCGGTATCGTCGTGTGCCCGTCGAACCCCGTCGTGTCGATCGATCCCCTGCTCGCCGTCCCCGGCGTGGTCGACGTGCTGCAGACGCGTCGGGACCGGATCGTCGGCATCTCCCCGATCGTCGGCGGGGCCGCACTCAAGGGCCCTGCCGACCGGCTCCTCCGTGAGCTCGGCGGCGAGTCGTCGGCTACGGGAGTGGCCCGGTGGTACGCCTCGTGGCTCGGCACGCTCGTGATCGACGAGGCGGATCTGGCGCTGGCTCCGGCGGTGGAGGCGGAGGGCGTGCGGTGCCTCGTCGCCCCGACGGTGATGTCGACGCCAGCGAAGGCGGCGGCACTGGCCCGCGTGGTGCTCGATGCCCTCGGATGACGACCCGCCGTCGGTGGAGCCTGCCACCTGGTTCGGTCCGGCGCGGACAGACGGTTCGCTCCTCGTCGCGCCGATCCACGGCGTCGGCGAGGTCCGTGAAGGAGACGACCTCGCCGAGCTCCTCGCCCGTCATGCCGGCGCCGGCGGCCTCCTCGACGGCGATGTGCTCGTCGTCACCCAGAAGATCGTGTCGAAGGCCGAGGGCCGGATCGTCCCCTTCGACGCCGCCGATCCCGGAGCGAAGCAGAGGATCGTCGAGGCGGAGTCGGTCCGGATCGTCCGCAGGCGGGGGGATCTCATCATTGCCGAGACAAAGCACGGGTTCATCTGCGCCAACGCCGGCATCGACCTGTCCAACGTCGCGGCGGGAACGGCCGCGCTCCTGCCCGAGGACCCTGACCGGTCCGCCCGCCGCATCCGGGAGGGTCTGCTCCATCGCCACGGCATCGCCGTTGGCGTCGTGGTGTCCGACACGTTCGGGCGCACCTGGCGCCGGGGTGTGACCGACGTCGCCATCGGGATCGCCGGGGTGGCCGGGGTCGTCGACCTGCGCGGCACCCCCGACGCCACCGGGCGCGTGCTCGAGGCCACAGAAGTGTGCGTCGCCGACGAGATCGCCGCCGCCGCGGAGCTCGTCATGGGGAAGGACAAGGGCGTTCCTGCCGCCGTGGTGCGGGGGGTAGACCCCAGGTGGCTTCGTCCCGCTTCGGTGAAGCGGGAGATCGTCAGGCCGCCGGGAGAAGACCTGTTCCGGTGACCATGGGGTTCAACGGGGAGGGATCGAGTAGGTGACCTGGGCCTTCGCCACCGGTCCGTCCAGGTCGACACTACCGAGCTCGACGTCGACCACGGCCAGACGGCTCCCGAGCTTCAACAGCCGGCCGTGGGCTCGGACATCCGAGATCGGTGGTTTTCGCAGGAAGTCGATGTGGAGGCTGGTGGTCACGGCCAGCGCCACCGGACCGATCTTGGCCAGGACGGCCAGCCACGCCGTGCAGTCGGCCAGAGCCATGAGCGTTGGGCCGGAGACCGTCCCGCCCGGCCGACCATGCCGATCGGTGACCGGGAGCCGGAGGTCAGCCCCCCAGGGTCCCGCCCTCTCGACCACATAACCCGCCAGCGGTGCCGGGAAAGCCTGGTCGAGGAACGCCTGGAGCTCGTCAGCAGTCATCGTGCTCATGCCTCACGCTATCCGTGCAGCTCGTCGGGCTGCCTCCGACGTGGCCGATCTCGCTGCTCAGCGAGGACGGCGAGGCCGTCGCCCCTGGGCCGGTTGCGGACGCCGGCCACCCGACGGTGGGCCTCCGGATCCGGGACGAGAAAGCCGTCTCGCCCCTCCCTGGTGTCGGGGAGGGCCGGCCGGACGTTCGCGGGCGACGCCTCCCCCGGGCCGGGTGACGCTGCCACTCCCCGATCGCCCACCATCGCCGTGATGCTCCCTTTCGGGATGGACCGGCCGCGACGAGGCAGCGGCACGATGCTCCCGCCGTTCGGGCGGTGGTCCGAGCACGGCGGTCAGCTCGGTCATCTGGGGTACGCGCAGGCCGGTGGGCACCCCGAACTCACGCTGGAGCCGCTTCACGGCGCTGGCCTTCTCTGGCGTCACCAGGCTCACGACCACGCCCGTTGCCCCCGCGCGTGCCGTACGGCCGGAGCGGTGCACGTAGTCCTTGATGTCGGCAGGGGGGTCGAAGTGGACGACGGCGGTGACACCGTCGACGTGGATGCCCCTGGCGGCGACATCGGTGGCGACCAGCGCGTCGACGTCGCCGTCGACGAACTGCTGCAGCGCGCGCTCTCGCTGCTTCTGGCTCCGATCGCCATGGATGGCCGTCGCGCGGATGCCCCGGGCACCGAGCTGCCGTGCGATGCGATCGGTGGTGAACTTCGTCCGGCAAAAGACGATCGTCGGCCCCGAGTGCGTGGTGATCTGTGCCGCCACGTCGACCCGGTCCGACGACGCCACCCTCCAGAACAGGTGGCGAGCACCCGACGTGTCTTCGATGGGCGTCTCGTACTCGTGACGCACGGGATCGCGCTGGTAGTTGCGCACGAGGACGTCGATGTCCCCGTCCAGCGTGGCCGAGAAGAGCACCGTCTGTCGATCGTGAGGGGTCTGGTCCAAGATCCGCCGCACCTCGGGGAGGAAGCCCATGTCGGCCATGCGATCGGCCTCGTCGATGACCACGGTCTCGATCCGATCGAGCCGTAGGCTCTTTCGCTGGACGAGGTCGGCGAGCCGCCCGGGACAGGCGACGGCGATGTCGACGCCGCGAGCAAGCGCCTTCAGCTGTGGTCCGTACCCGACGCCCCCGTAGAACGACGCGACCTTCCGGTTCCGGACCGAGGCCAAGAGCTCCAGTTCGCCAGCCACCTGGGCACAGAGCTCGCGGGTCGGGGTCAGCACCAGGACACGAGGACGACCGGGTTGCGCGGCGCCACCGCCCAGCCGGGCGACCGCGCCGATGCCGAAGGCGAGCGTCTTGCCCGAGCCCGTCGGCGCCTTTCCGCACACGTCACGTCCGGCGAGCGTGTCGGCCACCGTCGCGCTCTGGATCGGGAAGGGCTGGATGATCGATTGCCGGGCAAGGGCAGCGATGAGGTCGGAAGGGACGCCGAGGTCGGCAAAGGAGGAGGTCATGGGCGCGCTTTCGTGGCTCTGGGAGATGGACAGCAGCCAGGCACGATGGAACGTCAACCGTCACAACCGGACAAGCCACTCACGCGCGCCAGCACAAGGTCCTGTGCGCCGTCCTGCCATCGTACCAGGTGGGATGGCTCGCCGCGGGATCGACAGGGGCTGGGCCGGCTCCAGGACCAGCCAGGTGTGGACGTGGAGAGCTCGGCGTCGATCCTCACGAGACAGGACGTACCCCGGTGTAGACGGCGCGTGAGCGGAACCGGAGTGGAGTTTGTTGGTACTCCTCAAGGGCGTGGCCGATCCAGCCGGCGGTACGGGAGACGGCAAAGATCGCCTCGCCGGCGTCGAGCGGCATCCCAGTCACGTAGACGAACGCGCCGAGCCCGAAGTCGGCATTGGGCGGAGGCGCCGAACGGCCGGTCATCCCGGCAAGCACCGCGTGCACCGTTTCGAGACGTTCGACCACGAGCGGCGCGTCGCCATCTCTGCCGTCCCCGAGCCGGTCGAGCGGTGCGAGCATGAGCGGCGTCCGCGGATCTCCCTCCGGGTAGAGCCGATGACCGAAGCCCGGGATAGGGCGACCGAGGCGGAGCCGGTCCGCCAGAGCCTGCGTCACGCCGCCGGGCACGGACGAGGCCTCGACGAGCAGCCTGACGACCTCTTCACTGACCGTGCCGTGGAGCGGTCCAGCGAACACTCCGAGCGCACTGACCACAACCGAGTACGGATCGGCCCTCGCCGATGCCGCCACCCGGGCTGCCAGGGTGGAGGTGGCCAGCTCGTGGTCGGCGAGAACCACCATGCACGCGTTGAGCGCCGTGACGGCCTGGTCCGGCATGGCTCTCGGGGCAGGATGCAGTCGACACCACAGTCGTCGGGCAAGGGAGGCCGGACCCGGTCCGATCGACCCCTCTGGTGCGTGTGGTGCGTGTGGTGCGTGTGGTGCGTGTGGTGCGTGTGGTGCGTGTGGTGCGTCATCATCTCCAACACCGTCCGGCCTGCCATCGGGCGCCGGCAAGCCGTCGACCATGGCGGCCAGGACCCGGCGGCCGGCGGCCATGACCGAGCCGGGAGCAAGATCCGAGCGAAACGGGTCCGTGGCACCGGCTGCGGCCACGGCGACGGCCAGACGGTCGGTCCACCGGGCGCCACGACCGAGGAGCGCACCCGCCTGGCGACAAGCCGACACGACCTCCGGGGGCACCGTGCATGGCGTCAGGACCATCGCTCCCGTCCACAGGAGCTCGACGATCCGCTCGTACGCGATGTCCCCGGCCAGGTCGAGGAGATCGATGCCCCGATAGCGGAGACGCCTTCCGTCGATGTCCGTCATCGACGTGGCCACCGCCAGCTCGAGGCCGGCAATACCGCCTCTCCGGCCGGCGAGCGCGGCGATCTCGGCGGGGTCGAACCAGCTCCTCGGACTGCCCTCCCGTCGATGCCGTGTCACCCGGCCCCGGCTCACGTAGGCATAGAGGGTCGACTCCTTGACCCCGAGGCGTCTCGCTGCCTCTGTCGCGCTGATCAGCTCGTCGTTGTCGGCGGACGTGGACGGGGATACGGGCACGGGCACGGGCACGGGCACGGGGCTAGCGTATCTGATTTTATATTGATTTACTATCAATATTGACCACATGTACAGCTACAGTCAGAATCTTTCTATGCCTGATTTCGTCCCGGGTCTCGAAGGCGTCGTCGCCTTCGAGACGGAGATCGCCGAACCGGACCGGGAGGGAAGCACTCTTCGGTACCGGGGTGTCGACGTCGAAGAGCTCGTGGGAGTCGTTCCCTATGAGAAGGTCTGGGGACTGCTCGTCGACGGGGCTCCGGAGCCCGGGCTCCCACCGGCCGAGCCCTACCCGATCCCCGTGCACTCGGGTGATGTACGGGTCGACGTCCAAAGTGCGCTGGCCATGCTCGCTCCGGCCTGGGGCTACCGCCCCCTACTCGACATCGATGAGGTCCAGGTACGCGACGACCTGGCCCGGGCGAGCGTCATGGCGCTCTCGTTCGTCGCCCAGGCGGCTCGCGGCGTCGGCCTTCCGGTCGTGCCCCAGCACGAGGTGGACGAGGCATCCAGCATCGCCGAGCGGTTCATGATCCGCTGGCGCGGCGATCCCGACCCCGTCCACGTGAAGGCGGTCGACGCCTACTGGGTGACCGCCGCCGAGCATGGGATGAACGCTTCGACCTTGACCGCCCGTATCGTGGCGAGCACCGGCGCCGACGCGGCGGCGGCCCTGTCGGCCGCCGTCGGTGCGCTCTCGGGGCCGCTCCACGGCGGAGCACCGTCCCGCGTCCTGGCCATGCTCGACGCCGTGGAGCGGGACGGCGATCCGCAGCGGTGGGTACGCCACGCCCTCGACAGGGGCGACCGGCTGATGGGTTTCGGGCACCGTGTCTACCGGGCGGAGGACCCCCGCGCCCGAGTCCTCCGACGGGTAGCGCACAAGCTGGGCTCGCCCCGCGTGGAGGTGGCCGAGGCACTGGAGAAGGCGGCCGTGGCGGAGCTCGCCGCCCGCCGCCCCGACCGCGCCCTTCGCACCAACGTGGAGCTCTGGTCGGCCGTGGTCCTCGACCACGCCCAGGTGCCACCGGAGCTGTTCACGCCGATGTTCACCTGCGCCCGCGTTGCCGGCTGGAGCGCACACATCCTGGAGCAGAAACGCCTGGGGAAGCTCATCCG
>JAKADK010000060.1:15801-17858 GCA_021820665.1 Actinomycetes bacterium
ACTCGGTCCCGGGGAGCAGGAGCGGTCCCGCCACCGGGAGCGTCAGCTTCGGGCGTCCTGGTCGAGCCGGTGACGGACAACGCCTTCGATCCCCTCGGCGATGGTCGTCCACGGCCGCCACCCGAGATGGATGCCAGCGCGGGTCGGGTCGAGACTGGACCGCTGCAGCTCCCCCGGCCGAGCCGGGCCGTGGACGGCCTCGCGATCGACGCCACATCGCGTCGCCAACGCTCGGTAGAGCTCGTTGACCGACGTCTCCTGACCGGTGCCGATGTTGCACACCAGTCCCCCGCCGCGGGTCGCTGCCCGGACGAAGGCATCGACCACGTCGTCGACATAGACGAAGTCCCGGGTCTGCGCCCCGTCGCCATAGATGGTCACCACCTGGTCGGACAGCAGGCGATCGGTGAAGATGGCAACCACGCCGGCCTCGCCGTAGGGGTCCTGGCGCGGTCCGTAGACGTTGCCGAGGGCCAGGGCGCAGAACTCGAGGGCGTGCAGCTCGCGGTAGGCCACGAGGTAGTCGATAGCCGCCTTCTTGGAGACTCCGTAGGGCGACAGCGGCCGGTGAGAGTGCGACTCGGCCACTGGCAGCTCGTCTGGAGAGGGCTCACCGTAGAGCGTGCCCCCGCTGGCGGCGAACACCACCCGGGCCGATCCTGCGACCCTCGCCCCTTCGAGCACCCGAAGCGTCCCAAGCACGTTGACCTCGGCATCGAGGACCGGGTTCGTCACCGACACCCGGACATCGGCCTGTGCAGCCAGGTGGTAAACGACCTCGGGGCGACGTCGTGCCAGGAGATCGACCACCTCGATCGACCTGACGTCCAGGTTGTGGAACGTAAAGGTACCGCCCGCACTCCGGGCCTGCGCCAGATTCGACAGCGACCCGGTCGAGAGATCGTCCACCACGTCGACAGCGTGGCCTTCGGCCAGTAGCCGGTCGACCAACGTGGAGCCGATGAAGCCGGCGCCCCCGGTGACGAGGACCCGCATGGGTCAGGCTCCGACCGGCACGCGTTCGCCATCCACGACCGACCCGGACGGCATCACCACACCGGCACCGATGACTGACAGGCCGGTCACCACACAACGCTGGCCGATGGTCGAGCCCGGTCCCACGATCGACCCTGTCACCGAGGCACGCGCTGCGACCCGGGCTCCGGGCAGGAGGAGCGATCCGGAGACGACTGCTCCGGCCTCGACGGAGCTTCCCGCGCCGAGAACCGACCCATCGACAGTGGCTCCCGCCCCCACCAGCGCGCCGCTACCGACCAGGGTCGCGGTCACCGCTCCCTCGAGCGGACTCATGGTGCCGAGGCGCCAGACGCCAGACCCGGTGTCGGGATCCGGTGTGGCCAGCGGATGGGGTGGGCCGGCACGCCGGCCCAGGAGCAGGTCGAGGTGGGCCTTCAGGTATGTGGCGGGTGTCCCCGTGTCCAGCCAGTAGGACTCCGTTCCGAGAGCGTAGAGCTGCCTGTCCCTCACGAGGAGCGGGAACGTCTCGCGCTCGATGGAGACCCGACGGTCACCCGGAATGCGATCCAACACGGTCGGTTCCAGCACGTACGTGCCGGCGTTGATGAGGTTGGTCGGAGCCTCCCCCCGGGGGGGCTTCTCGATGAAGGCGGTGACCGCGCCGTCCCCGTCGGTCGGGACGACCCCGAACGATGACGGGTCCTCCACCGGCGTCAGGGCGATGGTCGCCAACGCCCCCCGGTCCCGGTGGAAGGCGACGAGAGACCCGACGTCGAGATCGGTGAGCACATCGCCGTTCACCACCACGAACGTCTCCGCGATCCCTCCGTGGAGCGCGGCGAACCTGATGGCGCCGGCCGTGTCCAGCGGCGAGGGCTCCACGGCATAGGTGACCCGTACTCCCGCCACCACCCCCGCCGGATAGGCGTTGATGAACGCGTCGGGCCGGTAACCGAGCGACAGCACCGCATCGTCGATACCGTGGGCAGCGAGCGCACCGAGCACGCGTTCGATCATCGGTAGCTCCACGACCGGAAGCATCTGCTTCGGCGCCGCCAGAGTCAGGGGACGGAGCCGGG
>JAKADK010000061.1 GCA_021820665.1 Actinomycetes bacterium
CACCGGCCGGCACGCAGCGCCCGGCGTCCGTCCCGACAGCGCGTCGCAGCCCGACAGCGCGTCGCAGCCCGACAGCGCGTCGCAGCCCGACCGGGCTAGTCCGCGGGCACCACGAACGCGCCGAGAAGCTGGTCGGCGGCCTCGTAGGGGTCCATCTCACCCGACACCACACGGTCGACGAGCGCGCCGTAGACCGCCCGCCCGACGAGCTGGTCGAAGCGGACCTCGACGCTGGCCATGGCGATCCGATGGAGCTCGACCTCCAGGCGCCGGCGGCGCACCACGCCGAGCTGCCCGCTGGTCGTGAGGAACCGGCGGTGGTCGCCGACCGCCGTCCACAGCGCGTCGGTCCCCTCACCCGACGCCGCCACGGTCTCCACGATGGGCGGGCGCCACCCACCCGTCGCCGTGAGGTCGAGCATGAGCTCGAGGTCGCGTCGGGTCTCCCTGGCTCCCGGCCGGTCGGCCTTGTTGATGGCGAAGACGTCGGCGATCTCCAGGAGACCGGCCTTGTTGGCCTGGACCGCGTCCCCCCAGCCCGGGTTGACGACCACCACCGTGGTGTCTGCGGCCGAGGCGACCTCCACCTCAACCTGGCCCACCCCGACGGTCTCGATCAGCACGAGGCCGACCCCGCAGGCGTGGAGCACCCGGATGGCGTCGGGCACCGCCACGGCCAGCCCGCCCAGATGGCCCCTCGTCGCCATGGACCTGATGAAGACCCCCCGGTCCAGGGCATGGCCCTGCATCCTCACCCGGTCACCGAGGATCGCTCCACCGGTGAACGGCGACGACGGGTCCACGGCCAGGACCGCGACCTGCAGGTCATCGGCACCATCAGGAACGGGGGCAGGACGACCGACGGCCCGCACCAGGGCCACCAGCCGATCCGTGAGCGTCGACTTCCCCGCCCCCGGGGCACCGGTGATCCCGACGGTGTAGCCGTCCGCTCCGTGGGGCGCCCTCCGGTAGGCGATGCCCACCACCTCCCGAGCGCCCGGGCCGCCCCGCTCGACCGTCGACAACACCTTGGCCAGAGCCACTCGGTCCCCGTCGGCGGCGGCGCGGAACTGCGAAAGGGGATCCGTCGGCCGGGGCATCACCGCCAGAGCGTATACGGGGCCACCGGGGGCTCAGGACCTGGAGACGCGGGCCCCCAGGGCGGTCAGCTTGCCGGCGAAGTCCTCGTACCCCCTGTCCACGTGGCCGGCGCCGCTCACCTCCGTGTCACCCTCGGCAGCCAGGCCGGCCAGGACCAGCGCGGCACCGGCCCGTATGTCGGAGGCGTGGACCGGGGCGCCGGAGAGACGGGGCACCCCTCGCACCACGGCGTGGTGGCCCTCGGTACGGATGTCGGCACCCATCCGCCGCAGCTCCTCCACGTACCGGAACCGCCCGGCGAAGAGGTTCTCGGTGACGATGCCGACGCCGTCAGCGATCGTGAGGGCGGCGACGAGCAGCGGCTTGTAGTCCGTGGCCACGCCCGGGTACGGCAGCGTGGAGACGTCGACGGCACGCAGGCGTGCCCCAGGGTCCCGGGACGCCCGCAGCCCGTCGGGGGTCTGGTCGACCCGGACCCCCATGGCATCGAGCTTGGCCACCAGCATGTCCATGTGGTCGATGCGAGCGTCGGCGACGGTCACCTCGCCGCCGGCCATCCCCGCCGCCACCAGGTAGGTCGCCGCCGCCACCCGGTCCGGCACGGCGGCGTGGCAGGCCGGGGACAGCGCGTCGACGCCGGCGACCTCGATCCGGGAGGTCCCGGCGCCCTCGATCTGGGCACCCATCGCCGTGAGGAACTTCGCCAGGTCGCACACCTCGGGCTCGCGGGCTGCGTTCTCGATCACCGTGGTGCCCTTGGCCAGGACTGCGGCCATGAGGACGTTGTCGGTGGCGGTGTGGCTCGGGTACTCCAGCACCACTCGCGTCCCGACCAGCGAGGGTCGGCCCATGACCGCGGGCCCCACCCGCCCCTCGACGTAGCCGTGGGCGACGGTGAATGACGCGCCGAGCGCCTCCAGCGCGTGGAGGTGCATGTCGATCGGCCGGTGCCCGAAGTCGTCGCCGCCCGGCATGGAGACCCGGGCCCGACCGTATCGGGCGAGGAGCGGGCCGAGCACCACCACCGAGGCGCGCATCTTCTCCACCAGATGGTAGGGCGCCTCGGGCGTCAGCACCGGCGGGGTCTCCACGACCAGCTCACCGGGTCGCACACCCCGGTACGCGGCCACGCCCATGGCGGCGAGCAGCTCGGCCATGATGTCGACGTCGGTGATGCGAGGCACGTTCGTCAGGACGTGGCGCCCCTCGGCCAGCAGGCAGGCGGCCATCAGCTTGAGCACGGAGTTCTTGGCGCCGCCCACGCGCACGGTACCGGCGAGCGGCCCGTTGGGCGAGACGACGAAGCGGTCCACCCGGCCAGTATGGCCCGGCGACTCCGCATCGGTGTCCATGTGCAGCCCGATGTGAGATCCCACCAGCTCACCGGGGGTGCCAGCCGCGACGCGCTCGACAATGCAGCCGGGACGCGCTCGACAATTGGACGGCACGCGGGTGTAAGCGGGCTCCGCTGGTTCAGCAGGGAGCGTTCCCGGCCGATAGGACACCGTGGGGACAGCAATCCGCTCGGTCCGGGCCAGACGGGCACCTCGTCCGACAAGGCCCAGGGGAGGCAACCCGGCGCGCCGCGGGCTCTCGCCCCGCTCGGCGAACCTTCTCGTCGGCATCGTGGTCGTCGCCGGCATCGCCTCATCCGTCGTTGCCGGGATGTCGTGGGCGGCGTCGGCCCGGAATGCCGAGGTGCGCGCCGACGAGATCACCACGTCGAGCGTGGCCGACACGCTCGACGTGTCCCTCCAACGCGCCGTCGATGCACTGGCCACCGCCGCCAGCGTGGTGGCCAACGAACCCGGGATCACCAACGCTGCCTTCGGGCGGTGGCTCACCTCGCTCGGCCCTGCCGGCCGGTTCCCGGGGTCCTTCGCCTTCGCCTATGTCGAGTCGGTGTCTGCCGGGCAGCTCCCGAGCTTCGCCCGCACCGTCGAGGCCGACCCTCCCTTCGGGATCCGGCCCACCCACGGCCTGGTGGTCACCCCCGCCGGCGCGCGCCCGCCGTACTGCCTGATGCGACTGGCCACCCTCCGACCCGGTCCCGGCACCCACCTCCACCTCTCGGCGGTCTCTGCCGCCGGCAACCCGTTCTCCACCTACCTCGATCCCGGAAACGACGAGTGCGCGTCGGACGCAGCACCGCTGCTCCAGTCGGCGGCGAGGCGCGGGTCACTCCAGGTGGGGGCCTTCAACCAGGTCCTCGACCAGGCCGCCCGGGCCAACCCGCGGGCACGGGCGTCGGCCGCCGCCGTGTTCGGCGGGATCTCCCCCATCGAGCTCGTCGACCCGGTCTACGCCGTCACGGCATCGGGCGGGCGGGGTCGGCTGCTCGGCTGGGTGGGTGGCCTGTTCGATGCCGGCGACCTCCTGGCACCGATCCTCCACCTCCAGCCGGGCATGGCCCTCACGCTGGCAGCACGGGCCCCCGGCGGCGGCTCGATGGTGGTCTCCAGCGCCGGCCATGCCCGGACAGGGGCCTTCCGTCGAACGGTCCACCTGACGGCCGAGGGCGGCTGGACGCTCGCCGTCGCCGTCCCGCCGCGCGGCGGGTGGTCGCCCGCCGCCCAGGGCGCCATCTTCCTTGTCGGGGGAGTGGCGCTGACCCTCCTGGCCGGGTTGCTCCTGGAGGTGCTCAGCCGGTCGCGTTCCCGTGCCCTGACACTGGTGGACACGACCACGAGCGAGCTGCGGCACCAGGCCAGTCACGACCACCTCACCGGGCTGCCGAACCGCTCGCTCGTGCTCGAGCACCTGGAGGGAGCGCTCCGGCGAGGCCGTCGGGCGGGTGGATCGGTGGCGTTGCTCTTCGTCGATCTCGATGGGTTCAAGGACATCAACGACACCAACGGCCACGGCGTGGGCGACGAGCTCCTCTCTTCGGTGGCTGAGCGGTTCGCCGCCGCCATCGGAACCGCGGGGACCCTCGGCCGGACGGGCGGCGACGAGTTCGTCGTGCTGGTGGAAGACGCCTCGCCACCGTCGGCACGGCGGTTGGGCGAGCAGATCCTGGCCTCCTTGGACGATCCGTTCCAGGTGCGCTCCCTGCCCGGATCGGCACTGGCCGTCTCGGCCAGCATCGGGGTGGCACTGGGGAGAAGCGAGTCACCCACGGAGCTCCTCCGAGATGCCGATATCGCTCTCTACCAGGCGAAGAGGCGCGGGAGAGGGCAAGTGGCGCAGTTCGAGCCGGGGATGCGCGACGCGGTGCGGGATCGGGTCGCCCTCGACCGCGAGCTCCACGACGCGCTCACGGGCGGGCAGTTCTTCCTTGTCTACCAGCCCACCTTCGAGCTCGGCACCCTCGAGGTCACCGGGGTCGAGGCCCTCCTCCGCTGGGACCACCCCGACCGCGGGATCGTCCCCCCGGACGAGTTCATCCCCGCCCTCGAGACCTCCGGGCTCATCGTGGAGGTGGGGCGGTTCGTCCTCGACGAGGCGTGCCGGCAGGCGAGCCGGTGGCACGCCGGAGGGCTCGCCATCTCGATCGCGGTGAACGTGTCGGCACGGCAGCTGGAGGCAGGCTCGCTCGTCGCCGACGTAGGGTCAGCGCTGGAGCGATCGGCGCTCGACCCCCACGTCCTCGTCCTGGAGGTCACCGAGTCCGCCCTCATGGCCGACGTCACCAGGAACGCCGCTCGCCTCGATCGGCTCAAGTCCCTCGGCATCCGGGTGGCAGTCGACGACTTCGGCACGGGGTACTCCTCGCTCGCCTACCTCCAGAAGTTCCCGGTCGACATCTTGAAGATCGACCGGTCGTTCGTGAACGCCCTCGGGGACAGCGCACAGAGCGCTGCCCTCGTGCACGCCATGGTCCAGCTCGGGGACGCCCTGGGACTGGAGACGCTCGCCGAAGGGATCGAGGACGAGGCCCAGCTCCAGGCCCTCCGGGGCGAGGCCTGCCGCTCGGGGCAGGGCTTCTGGTTCTCGCGCCCGCTGCGCGCCGACGATGCCGAGGCGTTCCTCCGGAGCCGGCCGCTCGCCGACATGTTCGTCCCGACTCGAGCCGGTCGGCCACCTGCCGCTCGGTGACGGCCACCCACGCACCGGGCGTGGCGCGACCGCCCCCTCGCGACCGCCCCCTCGCGACCGCCCCCTCGCGACCGTGCCGCCCCCGTGACCGGGAACCAGCCACTATCGTCTCCGGCGTGGACACGAAGACCCAGGCACCGGACCGCAACCTGGCCATGGACCTCGTCCGGGTCACCGAGGCTGCCGCCCTGGCCGCCGCCCGGTGGATGGGGCGTGGCGACAAGGAGGGCGCGGACGGTGCCGCCGTGCACGCCATGCGCATCGTCCTCTCGACGATCCCCATGGACGGCGTCGTCGTCATCGGCGAGGGGGAGAAGGACAACGCGCCCATGCTGTTCAACGGGGAGCGGATCGGCGACGGGACGCCCCCCAGGACGGACATCGCCGTCGACCCCATCGACGGCACGACGCCCACCGCCCTCGGTCGGGGCGGCGCGCTGTCGGTGATCGCCGTGTCCGAACGCGGCACGATGTTCAACCCCGGACCCTGTGTCTACATGGAGAAGCTCGCCGTCGGGCCCCGTTCGGCCGGCATGATCGACATCTCCCGCCCGCCCGAGGAGAACCTGCGCGCCGTGGCCAAGGCGAAGGGCACCTCGGTCAGGGACGTGACGGCGGTGATCCTCGACCGACCCCGCCACGCAGACCTCATCGCCCAGGTGCGCGCCACGGGGGCCCGGATCCGTCTGATCACCGACGGCGACGTGGCCGGGGCGATCGCCACGGCCTGGCCCGACTCGGGCGTCGACATCCTCTTCGGCATCGGGGGCACGCCCGAAGGGGTGATCGCGGCGGCGGCGCTGAAGAGCATGGGCGGGGAGATCCAGGGGAAGCTCTGGCCCCGGGACGCCGCCGAGCGGCAGGCGGCCGTCGACGCCGGCTACGACCTCGACGCCCTCCTCACCACCGACGACCTCGTCCAGGGGGACAACTGCTTCTTCGCCGCTACGGGGATCACCGACGGCGAGCTGCTCTCCGGGGTGCGGTACAACGAGGCGGGGGCGACGACCCAGTCGCTCGTGATGCGCTCCAAGTCGGGCACCGTCCGCCTGATCGCCGCCCGGCATCCCCTCCACAAGCTCTCGACCTACAGCGCCATCAAGTTCGAGTAGCGCCTCCCGGGTGCGGGCATGGGCGCCCGGTGGCCCCGGAACCGGTCGGCTCAGCCCGTACCCGCCGCTCGACCCGGTCGGCTCAGCCCGGCGTCGGGACCTCGACGGCCTCCAGCCGCACCCGGGCCCGCTCCAGGGCGGCCTCGGCCTCGATCAGCTCGGGAGGCCCCTCACCGCCGTCGGCGCCGGGCTCATCGGTCCCCCCGCCCCCGGATGCCGACCTCCCGGACGAGGCCAGCTCGGCGACGAGCGCCTCGGCCCGCTCCGCGGCCCGTCGGGCCCGCTCGACGTCGATGTCGCCGGCCAGCTCGGCCACCCCGGCGAGGAGCGACACCCGGGTGCCGACGCCCGGCCCCGGGACCGGGGTGTCCACGGCGCCACCCGGGTCGGACGTCGGGGCTGGGTTCGGCGCTGCGCCGGACGCGCTCACCTTCTCGACCTGGACGAAGCCTCCGTGCACGGCGGCGCGGGTCTCCGTGCCGTCGGCATCGGTGATGCGCACGACGCCGGGAAGGACCGCCCCCACCAGGGGCGTATGCCCGTTGAGGAACGTCAGGTCGCCGTCGACCGTCCGCAGGACCACCTGGGTGGCGGCACCGAGGAACAGCACCCGTTCGGGAGTCACGAGCTCCATCCGGAAGGCGTTGTCGTCAGCCACGGGACCGCACCGCCCCGGTCACGGCGCCTGCCGGTGGGCACGCACCGGGGCGCGCCGGCCCGGTCCCCGTCACGGGGCCCGTTGAAGGCAGGGAACGAGGGCGGTCGCTGCTCACTGGCCCTGGATCTCGTGCGCCTTGGCCAGGACCGACTCCGCCCCGCCCACGTTCAAGAACGCCTGCTCGGGCACCTCGTCGAGCTCGCCGTCGACCAAGGCCTCGAACGACTCGACCGTCTCTTCGATCGGCACCGTGATGCCCTTCAGCCCGGTGAACACCTCGCCGACGTTGAACGGCTGGGACAAGAACCGCTGCACCTTCCGGGCCCGTGACACGATGACACGGTCCTCCTCGGACAGCTCGTCGAGCCCGAGGATGGCGATGATGTCCTGGAGCTCCTGGTACCGCTGGAGGACACCCTGGACCCGGCGGGCCACGTTGTAGTGGCGCTCCCCCACGATCTCGGGCGCCAGGATGTTGGACGTCGAGGTGAGGGGGTTCACTGCCGGGTAGATCCCCAGGGAGGCGATGTCCCGGGAGAGCTCGGTGGTGGCGTCGAGGTGGGTGAAGGTCGTGAACGGGGCCGGGTCCGTGTAGTCGTCCGCCGGCACGTAGACGGCCTGGAGGGAGGTGATCGAGTGGCCCCGGGTGGAGGTGATCCGCTCCTGGAGCTCGCCCATCTCGTCGGCCAGCGTCGGTTGGTAGCCCACCGCCGAGGGCATGCGGCCGAGCAGCGTCGAGACCTCCGAGCCGGCCTGGACGAACCGGAAGATGTTGTCCACGAAGAGGAGCACGTCTTGGTTCTTCACGTCCCGGAAGTACTCGGCCATGGTGAGGGCGGCCAGCGCCACGCGGAGGCGGACCCCGGGGGGCTCATCCATCTGGCCGTAGACGAGGGCGGCTTTCTCGATGACGCCCGACTCCTGCATCTCGAGCCACAGGTCGGTGCCCTCGCGGGTCCGCTCCCCCACGCCGGCGAACACCGACACCCCGTTGTGGTTGGTGGCCACCCGGTTGATCATCTCCTGGATGAGCACGGTCTTGCCCACGCCGGCGCCGCCGAAGAGGCCGATCTTGCCTCCCTGGACGTACGGCTCCAGGAGGTCGATCACCTTGATCCCGGTCTCGAACATGACGGCCCGGGGCTCCAGTGTGTCGAAGTCCGGCGCCGGCCGGTGGATCTCCCACAGTGCCTCGGCCTCACCGATCGAGTCGGTGTCGAGGGGCTGGCCGAGCACGTTGAAGACGTGGCCGAGCACGGCGTCCCCCACGGGGACGGCGAGCCCCCGCCCCAGGTTCCGCACCACGGCCCCCCGGACCAGCCCGTCGGTCGCCCGGAGACAGATGCACCGCACCCGGCCGTCGCCGATCTGCTGGGCCACCTCGCTCGTGACCGTGACGGTGGCGCCGTCCAGCTCCAGGTCGACCTCGACGGCCGTGTTGATCTCGGGGAGGGCATGGGGAGGGAACTCCACGTCGATCACCGGGCCGGCGATGGCGACGATCCGCCCGGAGGGGAGGGTCTCGGACTTCGCTGCTTCAGGTGCGGTGGTGGTCATGGGTGCTCGATGTCCTTCTGCTCGTCGATGACTGTGGTGTCGGGCGTGGCGGTGGTCTCACGGGCGGCGGTGGTCTCACGGGCGGCCACGGCTCGGGTTCCTGGCACAGGGTGTCGGGATCCGAGCCCCACCGGGGGTGGCGAGGGTGGCGGAAAGCCATGTCGGGCCTCCGGTCGCACGCTCACACCGCCGTCCGGATCATCTCGCCGCCGTCGCTGTCGACGTCGTCGGCGCGGAGGGCCTCGGCTCCGCCCACGATCTCCATGATCTCGGTCGTGATCGAGTCCTGCCGGGCCCGGTTCATGATCCGCGAGTACTTCTTGACGAGCTCGTCGGCGTTGTCCGTCGCCGCCGCCATGGCCCGCTGCCGGGCCGTTACCTCCGAGGCCGCCGCCTCGAGGAGCGCACCGAAGATGTCGGTCTCGGCCGCCCGGGGCGCCAGGTCGGCCAGCAGCTCGGCCGCCTCCGGCTCGAACTCGGTGTACCCGTCGCGGACCTCTTCGGCCTCGGCGGCGTCGAGCTCGCGAACAGCCACCGCGTCCTCCCCCACCAGCTGGCGGGGATCGGCCAGCGGGAGGAGCTGACGGACCTCGACCATCTGGGAGCCGGCCGACCGGAACCGGGTGGAGACCACGACGAGCTGGTCGACCTCGCCCTCGACGAAGGGTGGGACCACGACACGGGCGACCCGGCGTGCGTCCTCGAACGTCGGCCGCTCGCTCATGCCCGTGAACGAGTGCTCGACCGCCTGCCCCCGGAACCGGAAGTAGCCCTGGGCCTTCTTGCCCACCGTGAAGAGACGGACCTCGGCCCCGCCCCGCCGTTGGTCGGCCACCAGGCGCTCTGTCGCCCGGAACACCGAGGTGTTGTAGCCGCCGCACAAACCCCGGTCGGCGACGATGGCGAGGACCCCCACCCGTTCGATGGTCTCGGGCGTGCCGAGCAGGCGGCCGGCGGCCGTCGGGTCACCGACCGCCGTCTCGATGACGATCCGCGCCATCCCTTCCCGGTATGGGCGGGCAGCCGCGATCCGGGCCTGGGCCCGCACGATCTGCGAGGCGGCGATGAGCTCCATCGCCCGGGTGATCTTCTTCGTCGACTGGACGCTCCGGATCCGTCGACGCAGGACGCGCTCCTGCCCTCCGGCCATGGATCAGGCGTCCTCTCCGGTGTCGAAGGCGTCGGTAAAGGAGCGGAGCGCGCGGTCCAGGGCGTCGCCCTCGGGAAGCGAGCCGGTGGTCCGGATCGTCGCCAGGAGGTCGGCATGGTTGGCCTGGAAATACTCGCGCACCTCACGCTCGTAGCGCTGGACCTCCGAGACCGGCACGCCGTCGACGTACCCCCTGGACCCGGCGTAGATGACGAGCACCTGCTCCTCGACGGGGACCGGGGCGTTGAGACCCTGCTTGAGCAGCTCGGTCAGCCGGTAGCCCCGGTCCAGCTGGGCCTGGGAGACCTTGTCCAGCTCGGAGCCGAAGGTGGCAAACGCCTCCAGCTCCCGGAACTGGGCCAGGTCCAGCTTCAGCGTCCCGGCCACCGACTTCATGGCCTTGATCTGCGCGGCACTGCCGACCCGGCTGACCGAGACCCCGACGTTGATGGCGGGCCGGATCCCGGCGTAGAAGAGCTCGCTCTCCAGGAAGACCTGCCCGTCGGTGATGGAGATGACGTTGGTCGGTATGTAGGCCGAGACGTCGCCCGCCTTCGTCTCGATGATGGGGAGCGCCGTGAGGGAGCCGCCGCCCTCGGCGTCGGAGAGCTTCGCCGCCCGCTCGAGCAACCGGCTGTGGAGGTAGAAGACGTCGCCGGGGTAGGCCTCGCGGCCCGGAGGCCGGCGGAGCAGCAGCGACAGCTGCCGGTACGCCTCGGCCTGCTTGGACAGGTCGTCGTAGACGATGAGGGCGTGCTCGCCGTTCTCCATCCAGTGCTGACCGATGGCGCACCCGGCGTAGGGGGCGAGGTACTTGAACGGCGCCGGGTCCCCGGCCGACGCCAGCACGACCACGGTGTAGTCGAGCGCGCCGTGCGACCGTAGGGTCTCGACGGTCTGGGAGACCGACGAGCCCTTCAGGCCGATCGCCACGTAGATGCACTTCACGCCCAGGCCGCGTTGGTTGAGGATGGTGTCGACCGCCACCGTGGTCTTCCCCGTCTTCCGGTCACCGATGATCAGCTCCCGCTGGCCTCGGCCGATGGGGGTCATGGCGTCGATGGCCTTGATCCCGGTCTGGAGCGGCTCGCTCACCGGCTGGCGCTTGACGATGCCCGGCGCCTGGACCTCGAGACGACGGCTCAGCTCCGAGGCGACCGGTCCCTTCCCGTCGAGCGGCTCGCCCAGGGCGTTGACCACCCGGCCCAGGAGGGCGTCGCCCACCGGGACCGAGAGGATCCGGCCGGTCGCCTTCACCAGCTGGTCCTCGTCGAGGTGGGTGTCACCGCCCAGGATGACGGCACCGATGCTGTCCTCGTCCAGGTTGAGGGCGAGGCCCAGAGTTCCGTCCTCGAACTCCAGGAGCTCGTTGACGGCAACGCCGGGCAGCCCGGTGACCCGGGCGATCCCGTCTCCCACCTCGATGATCCGACCCACCTGCTCGGTCGCCACCTCCGGTGTGTAGTCGTCGACGTGCCGCCGCAGGGCGGCAGTGATCTCGTCGGCGGTGATGGTCAGCTCAGCCATCAGGTTCCTTCCCTTCCGTCACGTGCTCGGTACGAGGCCTCGGACACGAGGACGCGCTCTTTCAACTGGTCGAGCCGGTGGCGGACGCTGCCGTCGATCAGCAGGTCGCCCACCTCGACCACCACCCCGCCGAGCAGCACCGGGTCCACCGTGATCTGCAGTTCCACCGGTGCCCCGGCCAACCGGCCCAGGGCCTCGGCGAGCTGGTGCTGCTGGCTCTCGTCGACCGCCTCGGCCGCCTGGACCCGGGCCACGCGCCAGCCACGCGCCCGGGCCGCCTCTTCGATCAGGAAGTCGAGCGTGGAGACGATGTCACGGGCACGACCTCCGCGGATGGCGTACGCCACCAGCCGCCGGGTGGCCTCCGAGGCCTGGGTCCCGAGCAGGTCGGCCACGAGGCTCAGCCGGGCAGGGACCGCCAGCTCCCGGTCGGAGAGGGCGGCGCGCAACGGGCGGTGAGCCTCGACGATGCGGGTGAAGCGGAACAGCTCGTCTTCGGCGCCCTCGATGTCGGCGACCGCCAGCGATGCGAAGACGGCGGCCGCGTACCCGCCGACCCGGTGACGTGCCGCCATCCGACCGAGGGGCTCCTCGGCCTCCCCTGACGGGAACCCGTCTCCGCTCGCCCAGCGCTGGAGGTGGGACGCCAGCCCGTGGAGGGCAGCCGGGAGCTCGGCCGCCGGCGTCACCTGGGCCGCCTGGCCCACCAGGCGCCGGACGAGCGTGGAGACCTTGGCGTCGAGCACGTCTTCGATCACCGCCCGCCGAGCGGCGGCCGTGATCGTGTCGTCGGTCATCACGAGGAGCAGCACCGACGAGCCGTCGACGGCGGCCGCCACGGCGGACAGCTGGTCGGCGCCGGTAGCGAGGTCGCCGGTTGCCACCAGCTCCTCGGCCACCGCGGCCAGGTAGCCCTGGAGGGCTGGGTTCACCGACCACCTCCCGCCGGGCTACCGGTCCCGGCCGGGGCAGCCGCGCCCTCGGCCGACACGGCGGCGATGGCCTCGGCGATGAGGTCCCGGTGGTCGGCGGCCTGGATCTCCCGCCCGACCACCCGCTCGGCCGTGGCAAGCACGATCTCACCCACGCGGGCGGTGATCTGGTCGACCGCTGCCGCCCTGGCCACCGCCACCTCGGCCTCGGCAGCCTGGACGATTCGTTCGTACTCGGCCTGGGCCCGGGCCTGGGCTGCCGTCGTCACCTGGTCAGCAGTCCGGTTGGCCCCGGCCACGATCTCCCGCGCCTGGTGGCGCGCCGCCTCGAGCACCCGGTGGCGCTCCTCGTCGGCTGCGGCGGCTTCGACCTTCGCCTGCTCAGCCGACTCCAGCTCGCTGCGGATCAGGTCCTGGCGCTCCCCGAGCACCTTGTTGAGGGGGGGCAGCACCTTCCACCCGATGAAGCCCAGCACGATGAGGAAGGCGATGAGCTCGACGACGAGCGTCCCGTTGGGGACGAGGAAGTTCGAGGTGGCAAAGGTCACGATCGGACTCGCTTCCGTGTTCGGTCGGCGCCGGCGACCGCCCTCCGGGAAGGGAGGTCGGACGCCATGCCGGTGGGGTACCAGGCTGCCTGCGGCATGGGCTACTTCTTGTAGAGAGAGAAGACGAAGAGCGCGGTGAAGGCGAGGTTGATGAAGTACATGGCCTCGACCAGGCCGACGGTCAGGAACATGATGGTGAACAGCCGGCCCTGGGCCTCGGGCTGGCGGGCGACGCCGGCGATCGTCTGGCTGCCGGCGAGGCCGTCACCGATGGATGCGCCCACCGCGCCGCCGCCCAGCGCCAGGCCGCCGCCGATCATGGCGCCGGCCAGCTTCACTGCCTCGGCCATCCCGCTGGTGTTTGCCATTGGTGCTTCTCCTTTTGTGGGGGATTGTGTGGGTGTGGAACTGCAAGAACGCGTCGGTCCGCCGCCACGGCGGACCTGGTGCGACGGGGTCCGCCGCCCTCAGTGGCCGCCGATGTCGGTCATGGCCGTCTCGAAGTAGAGGATGGCCAGGAGGGCGAAGATGAACGCCTGGATGGTGGCAATGAGCAACCCGTCGAAGAGCTTCCAGACCGGGTCGAAGATGAGGACCGCGATGCCGCCCATGGGCACGGGACCGAGGGTCCACGCCACCAGCGCCGCCAGGAGCGTCAGCATCAGCCCGCCGGAGAACAGGTTGCCAAAAAGCCGGAGGGCCAGCGTGATCGGCTTGGCGATCTCCTCCACCAGGTTGATGAAGAGGTTGAACGGCATCAGGTAGATGGGGAACGGCTGGACCAGGTAGTGCTTGACGTAGCCGCCGATGCCCCGGGTGCGGATCGACGCGAAGTGGACGAGCACGATGACGAAAAGGGCCAGGGCCAGGGGGAGGTTGATGTCGGCGGTCGGCGCCGGGAGGAGCTCGACCTTCGACCCCAGACCGAAGATCTCGAACATGTTCGAGATGAGGATGAACACGAAGAGGGCGATGGCCAGGGGGACGATCCGGGCGCCACGGGGGCCGATGTTGGCTTCCACCTGCTTCTTGGTCGCCGTGACCCCCATCTCCCAGGCCAGCTGGAACTTCCCGGGCACGCCGCTCGTCGCCTTGGCCCGCAGGAGGAGGCCGAGGGCGATCGTGACCACCATGGCCACCCCGGTGGCCCACACGGTGTCCATGTTGAGCTGGAGCCCGAGCAGGGCCCCCTTGACGTGGTCGCCCACGGTGATGTTGGTGGCCAGCAGAGCAAGGTGCATGCCGGTCATCGGGTCAGCCACCTCTCCGGTCGTCGGGTACCTCGACGGCATGGGGCAGCTCGATGGCCCCGGGCAGCTCGGCCGAGGCGGGCATCTCGACCGAGGCGGTGTCGCCGGCAGTGGCATCGACGATCCCGTCGTCGGCGAACCCCATGGAGGCGGCGGCGGGGCCCATCTTCAGCATCGAGCGGGCCACGTTGGCCAGGAGCACCATCTGGAACACCGCCAGGCCGGCCAGGACCCCGAACCCGAGGTCGAAGGAGAGGAGCAGAAGGCCGACGGCGATGACCGAGATGACGCCCAGCCGCGCCAGGGTGTTCATCGCCAGCGGTCGACGTTTGTTCTCGTCGGCCCGCTCACCCACCTTCACGACCGAGCTCCCCACTAGGCGGAAGTTGAGCGTCCCGAGACCGAGGCCGACGCAGGCGCCGACGCCCACCAGCGGCTTGCCGAACGAGACGCTGCCGACCAGGGCAGCGAGCCCGATGATGAGGGCGGCGGTCACGGTGCGCTTCGACACCGAGGCGATGTCGGGCAAGGAGAAGTGGGCGAACACCGGCCTAGCCTCCCGCTCCGCCCCGGTCCGCCGGGAAGGGCGACCGGCCCGTCAGGTCAGGTGCTTTCTGACCTGGGACACCGTGACGAGCACCGCCGCCACGACACCGAACGCCAGTCCCACGAAGGTCAGCCAGGGAGCCGTGCCGATCCAGGCGTCGAGGAGATAGCCGGCTCCGCCCCCGAGCACGAGGCACAGCGCCGCCGCCATCCCCATGGTCAAGAAGTCGAAGATGCCCGGACCGTCGTAGCGGTCGGCCGGGAGCGGCGGCGAGCCCGTCGCCCCGGGACACACCTCCGGCGGCGAACCGGCGCCGGCGGGTGGGCGGGCATCGGACCCCTCCGGTTGGTGCCGGGGGCAGGGATCCGTCATGGCCGTGCCGTGCCGCGTCAGGAGGTGTGGGCAGGGGATGCTTCACGGGAGGTTCCTGGCTTCACGCAGCGCGTCAACGGGCGGTGCTGGCTGGGAAGGCCGGTCGGGCGGGAGCTACCACGGCGGGCGGGCTGCACATCACGGCGGACATCATCGCATCACCGGGCGTCCTGGGGCAAAACGGCGGCAACACGCCGGCAACACGCCGTTCACGGACCCTTCGCTCCGGCGCCGACGCCCTCGGGCGACGGGCCGATGCCCGCCTCACCAGTGCCCGCCTCACCAGTGCCCGCCTCACCAGTGCCCGCCTCACCAGTGCCCGCCTCACCAGTGCCCGGACGTGCGCTGGGGGCATGCTCCGCCGCCTCGTCGTCGCTCTGGCGGCGGATGCTCGGGTGGAAGAGCGTGTAGAGCATCACTCCGAGGGCGAGGGCGCCGAAGGGGATGAAGGCGTTGACGCTCGAGACGTAGAGCGGGAAGAGGATGAACCCCGACAGCAGCGCCGTCCACGCCCAGAGGATCAGCACGCTGCGGCGGTGCCCGTGCCCGAGCCGGAGCAGCCGGTGGTGGAGGTGGTTCTTGTCCGGGGTGGCGAACCCGGTCCGGTTGGCCGTCCGCCGGACCAGCGCGAAGGCCATGTCGACGAGGGGGACCCCCAGGATGAAGAAGGGGATGAACAGAGGGGCGAAGAAGAAGTACGTCTCGCCGCTGCGCACGGCCCCGGCCGACCGGCCGCCGATCAGCATGGTCGACGCCGCCATGAGCAGCCCGAGCAGCAGCGCCCCAGCGTCGCCCATGAAGATCCGGGCCGGGTGGAAGTTGTGGGGGAGGAACCCGAGGCAGATGCCACAGGTGATCACGGCGACCATGGGGCCGAGGTTGTCGGCGGTGAGGTTGCCGAGGTGCTGGAGGTGGATCCCGTAGACGGCCAGCGCACCGGAGGCGATGGCCACGACGCCGGCGGCCAGCCCGTCGAGGCCGTCGATGAGGTTGATGGCGTTGGTGATGGCGATCACCCAGAGCGCCGTCAGCAGCGGCGTCCACGTCGAGGAGAGCACGACGAACCCGGCGAGGGGCACCTTGAACTGGAACCAGGTCACCCCGAGGAAGTAGAGGATGGTGGCCGCCAGGACCTGCCCGGCCATCTTGGCCGGTGCCGACATGTCCCGCACGTCGTCGATGAGCCCGACGGCGAAGATGGCGGCGGCGCCCAGCACGAGACCGAGGGGCTCCGACGACCCGCCGAAGAGGTTGGCCAGCGCCGGGAGGCAGGCGGCGACCGAGATCGCCACCAGGAAGGCGACGAACATGGCCACCCCACCGGCCTCGGGCGTGACCCGCTGGTGCACCTTGCGTTCGTCGGGCTGGGCAACGTAGCCCACACGCGCGGCGACGGCACGCACGGGGAAGGTGAGGGCCCACGACGCCACGGTGGCCACCGCCAGGACCACCCCGTACCAGGCCAGGGGCACGTCGTTGCTCATCGGCTGCCGGCCCGGTCCGTTCCGATCACCCGCCGGTCAGCGTCGGGTAGGGCGGGAAGCTTGCGCACAGCTCCCGCACCTCGGCCCGGACCGAGGAGAGCACCGCCTCGTCGTCCCGATGGCGCAGGGTCTCTCCGATGAGGGCACCGATGCGGCCCATCTCCTCGACGCCCATGCCGGCGGTCGTCTCGGCCGCCGAGCCCAGGCGCAGCCCCGAGGTCACGAAGGGCGAGCGGGGATCGTCGGGGATGGTGTTGCGGTTGCAGGTGATCCCGGAACGGTCCAGCACCTCCTGGGCCACCTTCCCCGTCAGCTCGGCGTCGAAGGTCCGCAGGTCCACCAGCACCTGATGGTTCTCCGTCCCCCCGGACACCAGGCGGAACCCCTCGCCGGCCAGCGCGCCGGCCAGCGCCGCCGCGTTGGCCACCACGGCGGCGGCGTAGTCCCGGAACTCCGCTCGGGACGCCTCGGCGAAGGCCACGGCCTTGGCGGCGATGGCGTGCTCCAGGGGACCTCCCTGGAGGCCCGGGAACACCGCCTGGTCGATGGCCTTGGCGTGCTCGGCGTTGCAGAGGATGGCACCGCCCCGGGGACCGCGCAGCGTCTTGTGGGTCGTGAGGGTGACGACGTCCGCCACGCCCACCGGCGAGGGGTGCGCCTTCCCGGCGACGAGCCCGGCCGGATGGGCGGCGTCGAAGAGGAACAGGGCCCCGACGGAGTCGGCGATCTCCCGGAACGGGTGGGGATCGATGATCCGGGCGTAGGCCGTCGAGCCCGCCACGATCAACTTCGGACGCTCCCTCCTGGCGATGTCGGCCACCTGGTCGAAGTCGATGACCTCCCCGGGCTTGTCCGGGTCGTCGGTGGCGGGTGAGACGCCGTAGGAGACGAAGTTCCAGATCTTCGACGTGATGCTGGCCGGGGACCCGTGGGTGAGGTGCCCGCCGTGGTCGAGGCGCATGGCCAGGATCGTGTCGCCGGGCTCGAGGAGCGCCTGGTAGACGGCGAGGTTGGCGGTCGCACCGGCGTGGGGCTGCACGTTGGCGTGGTCCGCGCCGAAAAGCGCCGTCGCCCGGTCCCGGGCCAGGTCTTCCACCTCGTCGACGACCTGGTTGCCTCCGTAGTAGCGCCGGCCCGGATAGCCCTCTGCGTACTTGTTGGTGAAGATCGACCCCGTCGCCGCCAGCACCGCCGGCGAGGTGAAGTTCTCCGAGGCGATGAGCTGGAGCGAGGTGGCCTCCCGCTCCGCTTCTGCGCCGATCAGGCGCGCCACCTCCGGGTCGGAGGCCAGCCACGTGTCGAACGGCGTTCCTGTGGTGGGGCTCATCCCTCTGCATCCTGCCTTTCTCGGCGAGCAGACCGGTCACGGCGACGCGGTCCCGGACGGGATCGGCCCGAGGCGGAACCCGGTTTCGAGTCTACTTCGCGGTGGGCAAGAGAGCCCCGTCGATGCCAGTGATGCCAGTGATGCACGTGATGTCCCCCAGGTGTGTTCCCTGTCACACCCTTCTGGTCAACTGGGAGCGTGGCGGAAG
>JAKADK010000062.1 GCA_021820665.1 Actinomycetes bacterium
GGCTGGATGACGACCGGGCCGAGGCGCTCGCGCTCCTCTGCCACCCGAGCTTCGGCGATGGCCAGGTACCCGGCGTCGGTGTCGTAGCCGACGAAGCGCCGCCCGGTCCGCAGCGCCGCCACAGCCGTGGTCCCCGAGCCGAGGAACGGGTCGACGACGAGGTCGTCGTGGAAGGTGTACAGCTCGATCAGCCGCTGGGGTAGCTCCACCGGGAACGGGGCCGGGTGACGGACGCGACGGGCCGACTCGGGCCGGATGTCCCACACGTCGAGCGTGGCGTCGAGGAACTCCTCGGTGGAGATCGTGGCGACATGTGGCCGGCCGGCGGTCCTCCGGGACTCGACTCCGGGAGCCCGGTCGAACCGACCCTTGGACGCCACGACCACCCGCTCCGTGATGTCGCGGAGCACCGGGTTGCTCGGTGAGCGGTAGGAGCCCCACGCGCACGACCCGGATGCCCCCTCGGCCTTCTTCCAGATGATCTCGCCCCGGAGGAGCATGCCGAGGTCGTCGTCGAGGATACGGACGACGTCGGCCGACAGGGACCGGTACGGCCGCCGTCCGAGGTTCGCCACGTTGATGGCCATCCTGCCCCCCGGTTCGAGCACCCGGAGGCACTCGCGGAAGACGTCGCACAGCAGTTCCAGGTAGGCGGCGTAGGTGGCCGGGATGACCCCCTGCCCGAGCGCCTCTTCGTACTCCTTACCGGCAAAGTACGGCGGGGACGTCACGACGAGCGCCACGGAGTTGTCCGGGAGCGCGATCGAGCGGGAGTCGCCGCACACGAGCGACCGGTCGATCTCGAAAGGCGGGGCGATCTCGTCGTCAGTGGAGATCTGCTTGGGCTGGAAGCGGGCGTAGAAGACCGAGGCGTCGTGGCTCTCGCGGGCACCGACGCCGAACGCCCGCGTGGAGGTGGGCGTCGCCCTCCGTCGGGCCGTGCTCCGCGGCTCCCCGCGGGCGTGCCCACGCCCATCTCCCGGCTCCATCGTCCGACGACTATAGGGGTCCGTGGTGCGTGGGCCGGGAGCCGCCAGGAGGTGGGGGAGGTGGGTGAGTGCGGGCACGGCGCCACGCCCACGGTCACGACGCGGCGCCAGGCCCACGGTCACGACGCGGTGCCACGCCCACGGGCGCCACACGGTGCCATGCCCACGGGCGCCACACTTCGCCAGGGATGCGCGACCATCGGTAATGCGTTCCGATCCCGCCATGGCGGCTCGGACCACGGCCCGCCTGGCCCGGGCCGGGTGCGTGGCCGCCCCCGACGAGGCCGCGGACCTCACGGCGGCCGCGCCCACTCCCGCCGTGCTGGAGACCTGGCTTCGCCGGCGCGAGGCGGGGGAGCCACTGGCATGGATCGTCGGGCAGGTCCGGTTCTGCGGCCACGTCCTCGCCATCGACCCGGGCGTCTACGTGCCCCGGTTCCAGACCGAGGACCTGGCCCGGCGGGCCGCATCTCTGCTCCCGTCCCGCGGCCGGGCGCTCGACCTGTGCACGGGAGCAGGCGCCGTCGCCGTGCACCTCCAGCGTGCCGTGCCATCGGCGGCGGTGATCGGTGTCGAACGCGACCTCGTCGCCGCCGGCTGCGCCGGGGGGAACGGCGTCACGGTCGTGATCGACGACCTCGGCGCGTCCATCGGGGTGGTCGGGGCGGGCGGGATGTTCGACGTCGTGACCGCAGTGGCCCCCTACGTGCCCACCGACGCCCTCCACCTGCTGCCCCGCGACACGCTCCGCTACGAACCGCGGGCGGCCCTCGACGGAGGCGCCGACGGGCTCGATGTCATCCGGCGGGTCATCGCCCGGGCCGGCGAGGTGCTCCGCCCAGGCGGGTGGCTGCTGATCGAGGTCGGTGGTGACCAGGACCGGCCCGTGGCGCCGCTCCTGCGCGCCGCTGGGTTCGGCGAGGTCGCAGCCCACCGGGACGGCGAGGGCGATCTCCGGTTCGTGGCGGCGAGAGCTGACGGGTACCGGAAACGGCAACACGACGCTTCCCTTTGGCCCGGTGATCCGTTAAGGTGACCCCCTCGTCACAATTTGCTGGCAATCGTTGCGAGATCGTGACGAGGTGCTGACAGATGGGTTACAGTCAGCCCGACATCGCCGAGAGATTCCTCTCGTGTTGCCCATGAGGGTGGCAGGAGGAGGGACCGGACCCGGCCCCAAAAAAAGGAGCACCGAGGATGCGACACTCGAGAAGGGCCAGTTTGTTGGCGGTCGGGCTCACTACCGTGGCGTTGGTGGCCACGGCGTGTAGTTCGTCGACGTCCTCGACGCCATCCTCGTCGAAGGCGTCGACCGCCGCGTCGAGCAGTGGCGTGCCGGCCAGCGTCAACGACTACGTCGCTTCACCGTCCGGCACGAAGGTGAGCGGTGGGACGGTGTACTGGGCCGAGGCCCCGAGCGGCGCCCCCAACTACATCTTCCCCATGACCAACGCCCAGGTGTGCGGCACGAACAACGTCGAGCAGCTCTCGGCCATGCTGTACCGCCCCCTCTACTGGTACGGCAACGGCAACAGCGCCACGGTGGACTACAACTACAGCATCGGTCAAAAGCCGGTCTTCTCCAACAACGACCAGACCGTGACCATCACGCTCAATCACTGGATGTGGTCCGACGGGGAGCAGGTCACCAGCCAGGACGTCGCCCTGTGGATCGCGCTCTACAAGGCCAACCCGTCGGCCAACTACTGCGGGTACGTCCCTCCGGCCTCCACGGGTGAGAAGTTCTTCCCGGACAACGTGGTGAGCGTGGACACGCCCAACGCCACCACCGTGGTGCTGCACCTCACCCAGTCCTACAACCCGACGTGGTTCCTCTACAACGAGCTGTCCCAGATCACCCCCATCCCCATGGCGTGGGACGCCACGACATTGGCTCAGGTCGGGACCAACAAGAACGCCACGGTCAACGTCGCCGACACGGCAGCCAACGAGGCGGTGTACTCGTTCCTGAACACGCAATCCTCCGACCTGTCCACCTGGGCCACCAGCCCCATCTGGTCGATCGTGGACGGCCCGTTCAAGCTGACGTCGTTCTCGGCGACCGGTGAGGTCACCCTGACGGCGAACCCGAACTACTCCGGCTCGCCGAAGCCGACCATCTCGAAGTTCGTCGAGGTGCCCTTCACCGACAACAACGCCGAGCTCACCGCCCTGAAGACCGATGGCCCAAGCGGCCTGACCGTGGGCTACCTCCCGCCGGAGGACGCCGCCCAGCAGAAGAACCTCCAGTCCGAGGGGTACGCGGCCCAGTCGGCCTACACGCTGAGCTTCAACTACTTCCCGCTCAACCTGAACAACCCCGTCCTCGGCCCCACGTTCCAGCAGCTCTACTTCCGCCAGGCCTTCCAGCACCTGATCGACCAGCAGGGATGGATCACCGCCTTCCTGAACGGCTGGGCCAACGTGACCGACGGTCCCGTGCCGACGGAGCCGGCTAACCCGTTCGCCGACTCCCTGGAGCGCAACGCCCCGTACAATTACAGCGTGGCCGACGCCAAGTCGCTGCTCCAGGGCCACGGCTGGAAGGTCGTGCCCGGTGGGGTGACGACCTGCGTGAAGCCGGGCTCGGGCGCAGGAGAGTGCGGAAGCGGTGTCAAAGCAGGGACCGCCCTCCAGTTCAACCTGGACTACGTGAGTGGCACTCCGGCGGTCCAGAGTGAGATGCAGCAGCTGGCCGCGGTGGCGTCGAAGGTGGGGATCAAGCTGGAGCTCACCAGCCATACCTTCAACACCGTGATCTCGACAGCCACGCAGTGCACTCCGAGCCAGCCGGCGTGCAAGTGGACGGCAGAGAACTGGGGCGCCGGGTGGGTGTACGCCCCCGACTTCTACCCCTCTGGCGAGGAGCTCTTCCTCACCGGAGCGGCAGCCGACTACTCCAACTACTCCAACCCGACCGCCAACAAGCTGATCCTGGCCACGACCACGGCACCGGCTTCCCAGTCCCAGGCGGCGCTCAACGCCTACCAGAACTACATGATCACGCAGTTGCCGGTGGTGTACGGTCCGACGTCGTTCGGGAACCCGATCGCCGGTGGGCCGTCCCTGATCTCGTCGAAGCTGGGAGGGGTGGCCCCCAACGCGTACGGGTACATCACGCCGGAGACCTGGTACTTCACCAAATAGCCGGGACGTCACAGGGACCGAGCGGTAGCCGAGGGGCGCAGTCGCAGCGATGAGGTGCAGTGGTAGGTATTGAGCGTGGACCCCGATGACGGGGTACATCATCCGACGCCTGGGCCAGGCGGTGATCGTGACCATGGGGGTCACGATCGCCACCTTCGGCCTGCTGCACCTCATCCCTGCCGACAGCCTGGCTCGCCAGATCGTCGGTAACCGGGCCACCCACCAGCAACTCCAGGCCTTCATCGATCAGTACGGGTTGAACCGGTCGATCTGGGTCCAGTACTGGAAGTTCGTGGACCAGCTCCTCCACGGCAACCTCGGCTACTCGTACCACCTGAACAAGAGCGTCGACACCATCTTGAGCCAATCGGTGTCGAAGGACATCCTCCTCGGGGGCATCTCCCTCGTCCTGGCGACGTTGTTCGCGGTGCCGTTCGGAATCGCCCAGGCGGTGAAGCGCAACGGCTGGCTGGACTCGGCGGGCACCGGGATCAGCTTCATCCTCTACGCCGTGCCCCAGTACCTCCTGGCGGCCGTGCTGGTCATCATCTTCGCTGAGGACCAGCATCTGGTCCAGATACCCGCCCTGGTGAACCAGAATGCCCAGACGTTCACCGGCATCTTGGCCCACCCGACCAATCTCATCTTGCCGGTGGCCACGCTGACCCTCAGCATCTACGCGCTTTTCAGCCGGTACATGCGGTCGTCAGCCATCGATACCCTGGCCCAGGACTACATCCGTACCGCCCGGTCGAAAGGATTGCCCGAACACCTGGTGCTCCGGCGTCACCTGCTGCGCAACTCCCTGATCTCCGTGGTGACCCTGATCGGTCTGTCCATCCCCGGCATCCTGACCGCCGGCCTGATCGTGGAAGAGGTGTTCAATTATCCGGGCGTCGGCTACTACTACTATCAGGCCGCGGTCAGTGGGGACTTCGACGAGATGCTCGGGATCACCGTGCTGGTCGCCATGGTGACGGTCATCGGGAACCTGATCGCCGACATCGGATACGCGGTGCTCGACCCGCGTATCCGTTACTAGGAGCCGTCCATGACGTTCACCAACCTGCCGGTCCCCGAAGGCCCGGTGGAAGGTCCCGAGGGCGGTGATGTCGAATCGGAGGGCAGCGCGTTCCGCTTGTTCGTCCGGACCTTCAGCGAGAACAAGCTGGCCGTCGCCGGTCTTGTCACGCTGGTCGTGATCGCCGGCTTCTCGTGGCTTGGCCCGGTCCTGTACCACTCGAACCAGTCCACCCCCACGCTGATCCTCCCGAACGGCCTGAAGGGTCCCAACGCCGCCCCGGGACCCGGCCATCCGCTCGGCATGGACAACTCCGGGTTCGACGTCCTCGGACGTCTCATGATCGGTGGTCGGATCTCCCTGGAGATCGGGTTCATCGCCGGCCTGGCCGGCACCGTGATCGGCGTCACCTACGGCGCCGTGTCCGGGTACTTCGGGAAGTGGCTGGACATGCTCTTGATGCGGATCGTCGACGTCGGCCTGGCCTTCCCGATCATCTTCCTCTTCGTGTACATCTCGAGCGTCGTGAAGCCGAGCGAGTCTCTCCTCATCCTCCTCCTCGCCGTGGTGACCTGGCTGGGTCCGGCGCGCCTCGTGAGAGGGGAGACGCTGAGCTTGAAGACGCGGGAGTACGTCCAGGCGCTGCGCACCATGGGCGGGGGGGCGGTTCGCTCCATCGGGCGCCACATCGTGCCCAACACCATCGGCACCATCGTGGTGACCATCACGTTCCAGATCGCCGATGCGATCATCGTCCTCTCCACGCTCCAGTTCCTCGGCTTTGGCCTGCCGCCCACCGACCCCACCTGGGGCAGCATGCTGAACAACGCCATCAACAACGCGAGCGCGCAGGTGAACGGTTACTGGTGGCAGATCTACCCGGCCGGGTTGATGATCATCCTCACGGTGGTGGCCATCAACCTCATCGGTGACGCCCTGCGGGACTCCTTCGAGGTCAGGTTGCAGAAGCGATGACCACCGACCGGAACGTGCCGGGCATGGACCCGGGAAACGTCCTCGAGGTGAGGGACCTGAAGACGTACATCCGGCTCCGGCGGGGAGAGGTGCGGGCAGTCGACGGGGTGTCGTTCACGGTGAAGAAGGGCGAGACCCTCGGCGTGGTGGGGGAGTCCGGGTGCGGGAAGACGATGACAGGGATGTCGATCATGCGCCTGCTGCCCAACGGCGGCTACATCGCCGGGGGGTCGATCCTGAGCAACGGGATCGACCTGGCCCACGCGGACATGGACACGGTGCGCCGGATGCGGGCCAACCACATCGGGATGATCTTCCAGGACCCGATGACGTCCCTCAATCCCACGATGACCGTCGGAAGCCAGATCGCCGAATCGGTCCGCCTCCACAAGCACGTCTCGCGCGCCGCCGCTCTCGACCGGGCCGCCGAGGTCCTCGATCTGGTGGGCATGCCCCGGCCGCGGGAGCGGCTCGACGACTACCCGCACCAGCTCTCGGGGGGGTTACGCCAGCGGGTGATGATCGCCATGGCGTTGGCCTGTGAGCCCGAGCTCGTGATCGCCGACGAGCCAACGACGGCGCTGGACGTCACCATCCAGGCCCAGATCCTCCGGCTCCTCGACGATCTCCGCAGCCGGCTGGGGATGGCCATGATCCTCATCACGCACGACATGGGGGTGATCGCCGGGCGCAGTGACCGGGTGATGGTGATGTACGCCGGCCAGATCGTGGAGTCGGCCGATACGACCGCCTTGTACACCCGCACGCACCACCCCTACACCGAAGCCTTGCTGGCCTCGATCCCGACGATCGACCAGCGTGGCACCGGTCGGTTGTACTCCATCCCCGGCCTGCCCCCAGACATGTCGAAGCCACCGCCCGGCTGCCGGTTCGCCGCCCGGTGCCTGTACGCCACCGACCGGTGCCGTGCCGAGCAGCCCATCTTGGGTGGAGCCGACGGCGCCCACCGCTACGCCTGCTTCCACCCCCGCAGGCTGGAGGGCGACCCGGGGACGAGCGGCGTCAGCGTCGAGGCCCTCCTCGAGGCACCGGCCACGGCGTTCGCCAATGCCGCTCTGGCACAGGAGGCCGGTGAGCTCATCGCCGGCCCCGTGGAGAGCACGGCAGCCGCCGTCCCGGCGTCGGGCTGGCCGGGCAGGCCGGACGCGCCGACCGGTACGGACAGGACGGCTGGACCGGGGGAGGCCGCCCGCCACGAGGTCATCCTGGAGCTCCGTGACGTCTCGAAGGACTTCCCCGTCACGGCCGGCGTCGTGCTCCAGCGGCGGATCGGCGTGCTCCAGGCCGTGACGGAGGTTTCGCTCAGCGTCCGCCGCGGGGAGACCCTCGGTCTCGTCGGCGAGTCCGGATGCGGGAAGACGACCCTGGGTCGCATGGTGGTCGCCCTGGAGACGGCGACGCGGGGATCGGTGGTGTTCGACGGCGTCGACCTGGGGCAGCTCGGGCGGCGGCGCCTGCGTACCTTTCGCCGCGACCTGCAGATGATGTTCCAGGATCCCTACGCGTCGCTCGATCCCCGCATGCGAGTGGGCACGAGCATCGAGGAGCCGCTGGTCGTCCAAGCCGTGGGCAATCGCCAGACCCGCAAGGAGCGGGTGGGTCAGCTCCTCCGTGAGGTCGGGCTGCCGGCCAACGCCGTGGACCGTTACCCCCACGAGTTCTCGGGTGGGCAGCGCCAGCGGGTGGGGCTGGCCAGGGCGCTGGCGCTCAACCCGAGGCTGATCGTCGCCGACGAACCCGTCTCCGCCCTCGACGTCTCGATCCGCTCCCAGATCCTGAACCTGATGAAGGGCCTGCAGGAGGTGCACGACCTCACCTACCTGTTCATCTCCCACGATCTGTCGGTGGTCCGCTACCTCGCTGACCGGGTCGCCGTCATGTACCTCGGGAGGGTGATGGAGATCGGGAGCGTCGAGGAGATCTACGCCAGCCCGGCCCACCACTACACCGCCGGGCTGCTCGCCACTGTCCCCGTGCCCGATCCTACCGTGGAGAAGGCGAAACACGACGTACCGATCACCGGCGAGCTCCCGTCCCCCATCGACCCGCCCAGCGGCTGCCGGTTCCGGACCCGTTGCCCCCGGGCCGAGGACATCTGCGCCCAGGAGACCCCACCACTCGTCTCCTTCGGCACGGACCACGAGGCGGCGTGCCACTTCCCGCTCCGGGCACCTGTCGCCGTGTCGGTGGCGGGCGTCGTCGGGCGGAGGTAGTGGGCCGAGTCGGCAGCCCGGCCTGGCGCGACCCGGTGTCATGCGAGCGTCAGGTAGATAGGCAAGGCTAGGGGGCATGCAGCATTCTGTCCTGGACAGCCGACCGCCTCCGACCTCTCGCGTCGAGCTGCGCCGGCGTTCGCGCCGGCGGCGCTGGCTCCGCCGGCACCCGAAGTCCGCCATCGCGCTCTTGGTGTTCGTGGCGCTCACGCCCGTGTGGTGGTCGTTGGGGTCGACGCTCGCCAGCGCCAACACGCTTCCCCTTCCGGTGGCATTCGTCGAGTGGGTCCGGGACAACGGTGGCGGTGGGTTCGTCCGTTGGGCCGAGAACGTCTGGTACACGCACAACCCGCCGCCACGGGGCGGGCGTCCGGCGAAGGGCGCGATCCCGGCCCCGACGTCGGCTCCGGCCGCCTCCCGTCCGGTCGCCGCCAGCGCTCCTGCCCACCTGCCGGCGCCGTCTTCGATCGTCCCGATCGCCAGCCCCCCGCTCCCCGGCGAGGGCCAGTGGCACCCGGTCGGACGGACAGTCGACGGGGTCCCGACGATGTACGAGGCGTTTCTCCGCCCGGATGCGATCCACACCAGCCTGGTGGCAGGGGTGGTGTGGATGGATCCAGCGCTTCTCCGTACGACGTTGTACGCAGGGGCGCAGACCCCGGGCGTGCCCGGCGCGTGGTCGCCAAAAGCGCCCATCTCGCCGAGCGCGGCCACGACGCTGACAGCGGCGTTCAACGCCGGGTTCCGGATGTCGGCATCCGAAGGTGGTTTCTACCTCGATGGGCGCGCGGCGGTGCCTCTGCGCCAAGGCGGCGCATCACTCGTGATCTACGCCAACGGCGCGGCCACGGTCGGAGCGTGGGGGAGCCAGGTCACGATGACCCCGAACGTGGTGGCCGTCCGGCAGAACCTCTCTCTCCTGGTCAACAACGGAGCTCCGGTGCCGGGCCTCAACGCCAACGACACCACGGTGTGGGGCGCGACCCTTGGGAACCAAGTCTACGTCTGGCGCTCGGGTATTGGTGTGACAGCGGACGGTGCCCTGGTCTACGTCGGTGGTCCAGGGCTCAACATCACCTCCCTGGCGAACCTCCTCGTGAGGGCCGGCGCGGTCCGAGGCATGGAACTGGACATCAACACCGACTGGGTGAATTTCTTCAGCTTCCAGGCAGCACCGGGCGTGGCCGCGACGCCAGCCAACGGTTCCGCCCTGCTCTCGGACATGGTGCGACCGGTGAGCCGGTACTTCGGCCCTACCAACCGCGACTTCGTCACGATGTCCGTCCGGCACGCGCCGCTCTCCCCTGCGAGCCTCGGTCTGGTGCCCGCCACCGCCACTACCCCGTCGACGTCGTCACGATCGGGAGCGGGAAGCAAACGCCGTGCCGGCTGACGGCGTCCTGAGGGGTCGCCGTTCCGCCACCGCGGCAGCCTCCCGGCGGCGAGGGGCGCTGAACGCTCCGACCCGTCGTCGTCCACCGACATTTCCGGGCGTGGTTGCCGCCGGTGCCGGGCAGCGGGGGAGAGCGCCGACCCGGCGGCGCCCACCGGCACCGCGCTCGGGATGGGCGCGCGCCGCCCTGGTCGTGGTCCTGGCCGGGCTGGTATGGACGATCGTCTCGGGCATCAGCGTCGAGAACGCCGCCGAGCTCCGGGCCCCCGGTGGACCCGCCATGTTCGCTGGGAGCATGACTGGGCTGGTCGGAAGCTATCTCACGCTGATCATGGTCCTCCTCGTGAGCCGGATTCCCACCATCGAACGGGTCTTGGGTCAAGACGGGCTCCTGCGGTGGCATCGGACGCTGGGGCCGTGGCCTCTCAGCCTGATCGGTCTCCACGCCGTCCTCACCACGTTCGGCTACGCCGAGTCTGCAAAGGCGGGGTTCTGGCACCAACTAGGCACGTTCATCTCGGGCTACCCCGACATGCTGGCCGCGACCGTGGCTCTGGGCCTCATGGCTCTGGCCGGTGTGACCTCGATCCGGGCCGTGCGGCGGCGCCTCCGGCGGGAGACCTGGTGGGTCGTCCATCTCTACTTGTACCTGGCGTTGGCCCTGGCCTTCGCCCACGTGCTCGCCCTCGGGCCCTCCTTCGTCGGACACCCCCTGACCCGGGCGGTGTGGGTTGCGGCGTGGCTCGCTACGGTGGGTGTCGTCCTGGCCTACCGCTTTGGCCTCCCGCTGGTGCGGAGCTTCCGGCACCGCCTGGTCGTCGAGGAGGTCCGGGAGGAGACGCCCGGGGTCTTCTCGGTGATCTGCACCGGACGCCACCTCGAACGCTTGCCGGTGGCCGGTGGCCAGTTCCTGCAGTGGCGGTTCCTGACCCGCCACCTGTGGTGGCAAGCGCATCCGTACTCGCTCTCCGCCCTCCCGCGGCCGCCGTACCTCAGGCTCACGGTGAAGGTCATCGGCGACCACTCCGCGGCGGTGTCCCACCTGGCGCCGGGGACGCGGGTGATGATCGAGGGTCCCTACGGCGCGTTCACCCGGGAAGCCCAGCGTGATCGCCGCGTCGCGATGTTCGCAGGGGGGATCGGCGTCACGGCCATCCGCTCCCTGCTCGAAGATCTCGTGCCGGGGTCGGCCCCGGTCGTCGTCGTGCGAGTCACCCGCGCCGAGGACTTCGCTCTCCGCTCCGAGATGGAGCCCCTCGTGGAAGCGCTCGGTGGCGCGCTCCATGTCATCGTGGGTGGCCGTCGCCGGGTCCGCTTCGACCACCAGACGCTGGCAGATCTCGTTCCCGACCTGGCGACACGCGATGTCTACGTGTGCGGGCCGGAGCGCTTTACCCACCACGTCGCGTTCCTGGCCCGCCACCTCGGCGTCCACAAGCACCGGCTCCACTACGAGGTCTTCGCATTGTGAGGGCACGGACGCCTGCCGACCGTGGCACCGAGCTGGTCGGACCCGGCGCCCGCCTTGCACCCGCGGGCGACCAGGGCCAGCGCGCCGGTGTAGCCGGCGAACCCGACGGTGCTCTGACGTGGTCGCACGCAGAAGCGGTGATGGGCACGACCGTGTCCTTTGCCGTCCATGCTGCACCCGGACAGGAGGACTTGACGACCCAGACCGTCGAGGATGCCATCGCGGTGGCCTGCGCCGAGCTCCACCGTCTGGATGCGCTCTTTTCGACCTGGGATCCTTGCAGCCCGATGAGCGCGCTCCGGAGGGGGGACGGCGCGGCCGCCGCTCGCCACCCGGAGTTCGATGAAGTCTTCGCGGTGGCCTCGGCCATGCGGGAAGCGACGGCAGGCTGGTTCGACCCGTGGGCGATGCCCGGCGGTGTGGATCCGACGGGCGTGGTGAAGGGCTGGGCAGTCGAGCGGGCGATCCGGCTCCTGGCGCACGCGGGGGTCGCCTCGGCCGTCGTGAACGGCGGAGGCGACGTTGCCACGATCGGCGTCCCTCCGGGTGGGGGCCCATGGCGGATCGGGATCCGCCATCCGTGGCGAGCCGATGCCCTCGCCTGTGTCCTGGCAGTTTCTTCGGCCGTGGCGACGTCGGGCTCTTACGAGCGGGGGTCGCACCTCGTCGACCCTCACACCGGAGCGACGGTCCGGAGGGTGGCGTCGGCCTCGGTCGTCGGGTCGAGCCTCACGCATGCCGATGCATGGGCGACGGCGCTCGCTGTCGGTGGGGACGAGGTGTTCGACCGCGTGACGTCGCTGCCGGGCTATGGCGCCTACGTGATCTCGCCCGAGGGTCACGAGCGTTCCGGGGGTGAGCTCGTCACGTGCACGTGAAGGGGAGCGGATCGCGTCGCGACCGGAACGGTGCCGTCAGCGAGCGGCCATGGCCCGCTCCGGGCGCGCCCTGGCGAGTGCCCCCGTGGGGCATCATGGTCCCGATGCCGAGGCCTCGCCCTGCCCAGCCCGTTCTTCCGCTCTGCCTCCCCCGGGACCCCGCCCGGTGGGTGGCCTGAGATGGCCGGCCCGCCGACCCCTCGTTTCGGCCGCCGACGCTACCTCCGGCCAGCGGACGCCGCTACCGGTGGGAGGTCCGGCCGTCGGGCGAAAGCCCACCAGCCCCGGATCCGTCCCCGGCGGCGACCGACCCTCCAGAGGGTCTTCGCACCGCCGGAGACCGTGGGCTCGCGCCCGATGGTCCGTCTCAACGTGCTCGGCGTCGTTGTCGCCGGGTTGCTTGCCGTCATGGTGCTCCGGCTCTGGACGCTCCAGGTCATCCAGCACGCAACGCTGGCGACGACGGTGAACGCCGACACGTTGCGGACGGTGTCCGTCCCGGCGCCACGTGGTCTCATCGTCGGCCGCAACGACACCGAGCTGGCCTCGAACCAAGTCGAACAGGAGATCGTCCTCTCCCGTTCCGAAGCGGCGCTCCATCCCTCTGTGGTCGGGGCCGTGGCCGCTCTGGTGGGCAAGACACCCACCCAGATCAAAGCGGCGCTTGCGGACAGCCAGTACAGCCTGTACCAGCCGGTGCCCGTCATGGTGAACGCCCCAGTCGCCACCGTGCTCTACGTGGAAGAGCACCAGGCCGAGTTTCCCGGTGTCTCCGTCGAGCAGGTCACCCAGCGCTCGTACCCGCAGGGTACCGCAACGTCCACGCCGTTTACCCACGTGCTCGGCTACGTCGGTGCGATCACCGCCAAAGAGCTCGCCGCCCACCCTCACCAGGGGTACACGCAAGGGAGCCAGATCGGGACCACGGGCCTCGAGCAGGAGTACCAGTCCTACCTGCGCGGCACGCCCGGCACCGAAGAGCTGGAGGTCAACCGTCTCGGCACCGTCGTGGGCGTGGCGAAGAGGACGAAGCCGGTCCAGGGGGACACGGTCGTCACCCATCTCGATCTCGGCCTCGAGAAGACGGCCGAGGCAGCGCTGAAGTCCGACATCCTGCGGGACCGGAAGACCATCGACCCGCTCAACGGGAAGTACCCGACGGCGAACAGCGGCGCCCTCGTCGTGATGGACGTCCGGACCGGCGCCGTGCTCGCGATGGCGTCGTACCCTACCTACAACCTCAACGAGTGGATCGGCGGCATCTCCACCGCCAATTACGCCGCCATCCAGGCCGTCGGAGCCGAGCCGAACTATGCTATCCAGGGCGTCTACACGCCGGGGTCGAGCTTCAAGCTCGCGTCGGCCACGGCGGCCCTCCAGCGCGGGCTCATCAGCCCGTATGTTCCCTATCACGACACCGGCACCTTCACCATTCCGGGGTGCACGGGGAATGGCTGCACGTTGCACGACGACACCCCCAGTGATGCCGGCCAGATCCGGATGCCACTGGCGCTCGCCGAGTCGGACGACGACTACTTCTACAACATCGGCTACCAGTTCTGGATCAAGCGGGCCACCTACGGGCTGACCCCGATCCAGAACACCGCAGCGCAGTACGGCCTCGGGCAGCTCACGGGCATCGACCTCCCGGGGGAGATCGCCGGGCAGGTGGACAGCCCGCAGCTCCGGATCAAGCTCCACAAGGAGTACCCGGCGTCCTACCCCAACGCCGGGTGGTACGTGGGAGACAACCTCGAAATGGCCTTCGGTCAGGGCGAGACGCTGCTCACCCCGATCGAGATGGCCGACGCCTACGCCACGTTCGCAAACGGGGGCACTCGCTACCAGCCCCAGGTGGCCGCCGCCATCGTCACGCCGTCGGGGAAGGTGGTGAAGCGGATGGCTCCGAAGGTCACCGGTCACGTGAGCCTCCCGTCGTCCATCTACACCCCGATGCTCCAGGGCTTCGAAGGGGCGGTCTACAACCCGAAGGGCACGGCGTACTACACCTACCTCCAGTACGCCCACTTCAGCCCCAGCCAGTTCATGATCGCCGGGAAGACCGGGACGGCCAGCGTCTCGGTCGGGGCGACGACCCAGCCTGACGCCTGGTTCGTCGGCTTCGGCCCGATCCCGAATCCCCAGTACGTCGTGGTCTGCGTGGTTGGGCACGGCGGCTACGGCGACGCTGCTGCCGCCCCGGCGGTGATGAACGTCTTCAACTACCTGGTGACGAACCCGATCTCGTCTCCGGTCCAGCTCCCCACGGCCAACCACCCGCCGACCGTGACCCCCCCGAAGACCAACCCTCCGGCCAACGGCACGCCGTAGCCGCCCCAGCCCGAGCCGCCCCACCGCCCGGCTTGCCGGAGCCGCCACACGCCGCGGTATGCACGGGCCGCGTCACCGTGTGGTGCGCACCGGGGTGGCGGTCGGCCCGAGGCTGGTCAGACCCCGAGGCTGGTCAGACCCCGAGGCTGCTCAGACGAGGTGCACGATGTCGACGACGAGCAACGCCGTGACCATCGAGCCCACCGCCGCGTAGAGCAGGGTGAAGGCCCACCGCTGGCGGTGATGGGCCAGCCAGAAGCGCCGGACCCCTTTCACGTCGAAGACCAGGGCCAACGCTGCCACCGGGATACCGACCACGGGGCCGATGTTGCTGGCGGCTCCGACGGCAGGCAGGACAATCGGCAACACGATGTAGCTCAGCAGGCATCGCAACGCCGAGAGGAAGATCGACGCCCCGAAGATGCGATGCGTCTCCGACTCGTCGACCGGGGCCCGGTCCTGGGGAACGCACAGCACCTTGCAGATCAGACGTTCGGCCGGCGTGGGGTCTGGTACCGTCGCCCGCCGGCGCTCCTTCGTCACGGCTGCGGCGTCGTCCATCGAGGCAAAGGTTACGGGGTCGCGGTGCCTCCCACCAGTCGGGGCTTGACCCCGGGCCCGCCATCGGACGTCGTGCCATTCCTCGCTCTCGCCCGGGTCGGCTCATGGCCCACCGACCGGACGCACTACGCTCAGGCGTACTTCGACAGCAGATCCCCTGCCGCCCTTCGGGGTGTCGCCGGGCATGACGAGATCGAACGGCAGCCGCACGATGGACGACGACAGCAGTGGTGTTTCGGAGCGTGCCGGGCACGGGACGCGCCCTTCGGGAGATCGGACCGACTGGCTGTCGGCGGTCCCGTTCCTCGCCTCGCACCTCGCACCCCTCGCCGCGCTGTTCGTCACCGTGACGTGGAAGGACTGGGTGCTGTGTGGCGTCCTCTACGCCGTCCGGCTGTTCTTCATCACCGCCGGGTACCACCGCTACTTCTCCCACCGCAGTTTCAAGACGGGCCGAGTGCCCCAGTTCCTCCTGGCGGTAGGTGGCGCCAGCGCCGTCCAGAAGGGCCCTCTCTGGTGGGCCGGCCACCACCGGATCCACCATCGGTTCACCGACATCGACGGGGACGTCCATTCGCCTCGTGAGGGATTCTGGTGGAGCCACGTCGGCTGGATCCTCTCCACCCGCTACAAGGCCACCGATGACTCCTCGATCAGGGACTTTTTGGTCTATCCCGAGCTCCGGCTGGTCGACCGGCTCTGGTGGGTGGCACCCGTGGCGCTGGCGGCAGCATGCCTCGCCTGGGGGGGGTGGGGTGGCTTGTTCATCGGGTTCTTCCTCTCCACCGTGCTCCTGTGGCATGGGACCTTCACGGTCAACTCCCTCGCCCATGTCGTCGGTCGACGCCGGTACGCCACGCCCGACACCAGCCGGAACTCCCTGCCCATCGCCCTCCTCACCGGCGGTGAAGGCTGGCACAACAACCACCACTACCTACCGTCCTCGGCCCGCCAGGGGTTCACCTGGTGGGAGGTCGATCCGACGTTCTACGCCTTGCGTGGCCTCGCTGTCGTACGAGTCGTCCGAGACCTGAAGCGCCCGCCCCCCCACCTGCTCGGTCGGGCCCGTGTCCGCGACGGCGCCTTCGACATCGGCATGTTCCGCTCCTACTGGGAACGGGCGGCGCAGGTGACCGGGCACGCGCTTGCCGACCTGACGCGCCTGCAGCCGCCCACAGGCCGTGACCCCCGCGGCACGGGCGGCGCTCACGATGGCGAGGACATGTCTGAGCCGTCGGCGATGCTCGCCGCCCTCATCCGACGGGCGATGGAGTCCGCGGACCAGCTGGCCAGGGCAACGAGGCTGACCCGGGAGACCATCGAGGGAGCGGTGGCCCGGGACGACACGCTGGCGGAGAGCACCGGGTCATGACCGACGCCGGCGGCGTGGGTGAAAGGGGTTCCCGGTGGATCGTCGATCTGGACGGGGTGGTATGGCTGGCCGGCGAAGCGATCGGTGATCCTGGTGCCGCGGTGGCCGCGCTCCGTGCCCGAGGGGTGGACGTGCTGTTTGCCACCAACAACTCCGCACCGACCCGGGGCCAACTCGTCCGCCGGTTGGGCCGGGTCGGCATCGACGCCGCGGCCTCCGACCTCGTCACGTCAGCCCATGCGGTAGCGGGCCTGCTCCAGCCGGGGGAGCGGGTGATGTTGCTGGGCGACAAGGGGCTCCGGGAAGCTCTCGACGAGCGAGGGGTCACGGTCTGCCTTCCGGGGACCACGCGCGTCGACGCCGTCGTCGTCGGCTGGACCCACGTCTTCGACTTCGACGTGCTGGCGGCGGCGGCGGCGGCGGTTCGTGATGGCGCTCGCCTGATCGGGAGCAACGAGGACCCGGTGCATCCGACACCAAACGGCCTCGAACCCGGCACCGGCGCGCTCTTGGCGGCGGTGGCCACCGCGGCGCGGACGTCGCCGGTGATCGCCGGCAAGCCCCACCAGCCCATGGTGGACCTCGTCCGGGCCCGTCTGGCGGAAGCAGGCACCACGGGACGCGTGCTCGTCGTGGGGGACCAGCCGGCCACGGACGGCCGGTTGGCCGCGCAGCTCGGCGCTGCCTTTGCACTGGTCGATTCCGGCGTGACGGGCCCGGGCACCGGCGTGGCCGACGTCCCGGTCGCGCTCCGTGCCGCCACGCTCGGCGAGCTCGTCGACCGCCTCCCGTCCGCCAGTTGAGCACCCGTCGGTACACCGGGACGCCGGTGCGCTGGGGGTTCCCGCTCTGGAGGAGTCAAGTTCGCTAGAATCGCAGGATGGCCAAGAAAGACGCATGGAAGCGGTACCTCGAGGCGGGCACCGCCTTCACCCAGATCACGCGGGCCCGGGCCGAGGATCTGGTCCAGGATCTGGTGAAGAGCGGGGTGCTCCAGCGCAAGGAGGCCCAGGTCCGCGTCGAAGAGCTGTTGGAGCGCAGCCGGCAGGGGAGCGAGGCGCTGTTGAACCTGGTGCGCGACGAGGTGACGACCCAACTGCACGCCGTCGGGATCGCCAGTGTCGAGGACCTCGCTCGCCAGGTGGCCAGCATGCTGGGTCGCACGTCAGCGACTCCCGCCAAGAAGACGGCGGCCACAAGGACGGCAGCCAAGAAGGCTCCGGCCAAGAAGACGGCAGCCACAAGGACGGCAGCCAAGAAGGCTCCGGCCAAGAAGGCTCCGGCCAAGAAGGCTCCGGCCAAGAAGGCTCCGGCCAAGAAGGCTCCGGCCAAGAAGGCTCCGGCCAAGAAGGCTCCGGCGCCCCCGGTGGGGACACCAGACTGAGCCCGCTGCCGCGGCGTCGGCTCGACGT
>JAKADK010000156.1 GCA_021820665.1 Actinomycetes bacterium
CCAGCCCGGCCCGATCACCACCCCATCGGCATCGATCCGTTCGAACTGGGTGTGGCACATCGCCGACTCCGGATGGCGGTCCAGGAGGGCGAGCTGGCGTTCGAGCTTGTCTGGCATCCAGCGGTCGTCGTCGTCGAGCACGGCGACGAGCTCACCACGGGCGGCGGCGTTGCCGATGTTCCGGGCCATCGAGATGCCCGCCTGCCGCCCGGCCACCAGACGGATGCGATCGTCCAGTGCTGCGAGCTGCCTCACCCCACCCGGCACCCCGTCGTCCACGATGATCAGCTCGAGGTCGTCCATGGTCTGGGCGAGCACCGAGGCGACGGCCTCGTCGAGCCACGGACCGCCCCGGTTCGTGGCGATCACGACCGACACGCGGGGGTCGGGACCCGTCATGCTCGACGACCGATGTCGACTGGCCGAGGTTCGTTCACCCGTCCCGGCGCGGCCTGGTCCGAACGCCCCCTCCGGGCTGCCCGGCCCGGAGGAGCCGAGTGCCAGCCCGTGCCAACAGCCGTGAGATCTCCGCCGGGGCCACCGGTGACGGCGTGCCGAGCGCCCCCAGAGCACCCTCGGCGACACCGCACGGCAGGGGCCGGTCCACTCGCGTACAGCACGAACAGGAACGGTACCGGAGCCTGGCCCCACCGTGATCCCCTCCGGAGGCCCGTCCTCGACCTCGTGCTATCCCGCCAGGCGAGCGACGGCCTCGACGCGCGGTGGTCCCTCCTCGCTGGCCTCCTCACCGGCGTGGCACTGGTCACCAAGCTCACCGCCTGGCCACTGGTCGTGTCCGTCCCCCTCTGGATCTTCTTCCGCCCGGGTGTCGCGCGGGAGACCAGACCGGCGATAGGCCTGGCACTGGCGTTCTGGGTGGGCGCCGCGGTGGCGTCGGGATGGTGGTTCGTCCGCAACCTCGTCCTCTACCACCATCTTGTTGCCGTGAACGCGCTCGCCACCACCGCCCGCGCACTCCGAACTCACCCGACCTCTCCCGGCATCGGCGTCCATGGGATCCACACGGTCAGCCGTGTGGTCGAGGAGATGATCACCTACCTCTGGGTGCCGACCGAGTACTACCGGAACCTCGTCGACCTCCCGGTGGTGGCGAAAGGAGCCGTTGCCCTCGTCACCGCCTACATCGTTGTCGTCGGGGGCGTTGTCGTCCTGCGGAGACTCGCCTCCGGACGGCACCGGGACGGGCGCGGCGACATCCGGGCGACCACGCTCGAGCAGGAAGCCCTGATCTCGGCGTGGACACTGATCGGGATCACCGGTGCTGTCGCCTTCGTCGGCTGGGCCGTCATCTTCGTCTGGATCACCGCCCTGGCGGGACGCCTCGCCTATCTCGGGATCCCGCTGTGGGCGGCCCTGACCGCCGTAGCCGTGAACCGGACCGCCGCTGCCCTGCGCTCGCTCCCCACGTGGCTCCTCCCGCTCACGGCCACGGTCGTCTTGCTGGCAGCAGATGCCTGGTTCGTCCATCTCGGACACCACGTTCCTGTCGACCCGTTCCGGATCACCTTCCCGTCGCCGCCGAAACGCTGACATCTGCCGCCGGCCTGCATCGGAGCGACAACCTCGGTCTCAGGGCATCGCCCGCCCGGGGTAGGCAGCCCCGGTGCCATCGTCCTCCGGGCCTGGCGCGGTCCCTTCCAGGCGCGGGCCGCGTCGTGGCGCTGCCCGCTGCCGTTACCGTCGCCTCTTGGCCTGCACCAGCGGGTGGCATCCGTGGCGACGGACGCGTCCGACGCCGGTATCGCCACGATCGCCGACAGGTCCCCCAGCCGACTACCAGCCGGTGACGCTGCCCACCACAGCCGAGAAATCAACCGCCCGTTGCCGCCAGGTCGGGACGTCGACAGCGCGAGGGCGTTCCACTCCGTCTGCGCCGCCCACGCCTTGAGCGTCGCTCCCGGGACCTCCCCTCTGCGCCCCCAGTGCCGCTCTGACGGCCTCGACGTACTCCGAACGGTCAGCGGTCACGATGGGCCAGCCCGCATCGCGGAACCCGGCAACCGGCGTGGCCACGGTCGGCCTGCCGACCGCCAGGCATTCGTAGTACTTGATGGGGTCGAGGCTCTCGGTGAACGGTGTCACCACATGGGGTACGACCACGACGTCGGCATGCTGGAGGTAGGCCGGGACGTCAGCGTAAGGACGGGGCCCGAGCAGGTGGACGTTGGGTCTCGACATGAGGCGGGCGCGGCTGGAGGCCTGCAGGCTGTCGGGGCCGAGAAGCACCAGCGCCACACCGGGGAGCGCGTCGGACAACTCCGCACACAGGTCGACGTCGAGGCGGTCCTCGTGGAGCGTCCCGGCGTAGAGGACGACGTCGCCAGAAGGAAGATCCCGAGGACGGGGCCGCGCCGTGCGGAACAGCTCGACGTCGACCGCGTTGGCGACAAGCTCGACGTGCCGGTGCGATCCCCGGGTGCGGGCCAGGTCGGGCGAGCACACGACGACGGCGTCGCATCGATCCACGAGCAGGCGGTCGGCCGCTTCGAGCCGGCGGGCCTCTCTGGGCGTCATCGACGAGTGAAGCCAGTCGTCGGTCACGTCGTACAGACTCGGCCACCCGACCATGTCGAGAAGCGGCGCGTAGTGGGCGTCGTTGATCCACAAGAGGGGCTCTTCCATCGACCACCACCGGGCGGCCTGGACGACCTGGCGCGCCAACCGCTCGTCGGCCCGCCCGTCGAGCACCCGAGGGAGCCACTTCCGGGGACGGATGACCCGCAACCGGGGGCTTCCGACCGCGTCCTCCGTCACTTCCCTGTCCCTGAGGCTCGCCAACACCGTCCTGGCTTCCCCGGCGGCAAGGGCATGGACCACGTCCAGCGCGGGTTCGACGTAGAGCACCTCCATCGCCGGATCGAGCGACAGGAGCTCGTCGACCAGCAGTTGGATGCGCCGCCGTACCGGACCGCGCCGCTCCAATGAGCAGACGACGACAGGATGCCGCTCGCCGGAGCGGCGTGGCGCCGGTTCGCCCCCGACGCCGCCACCAGCACGCACCATGCGGCGATGGTAGCGGGAGCCCGGCAGGGCAACGACGGGGCGAGGGTCCCCGGCGACGACGACCGAGCGACTGGCCCCCGCCCGCGCTACGGGCCACCTGAGCCGCCGCTACAGCCCCCGCCCTACGAGAGCGGCTGGTTGTGACGCCGGCCGCGGCGGACCAGCACCCCGCCGATCAGCAGTGACCCGAGCCCCAGGGCCGCGATCTCCTCGACGTCTGCGCCAGTGAAGGGCAGGCTGCTCGACTGCGACGTCGACGATGTCGTCGACACCCCCCCGTGGCTCCCGGCACCGCCCGTGAAGGGGAGCTGCGTCGGCGGGACCACCGTGATGTGGCTCGGGGGGGCGCACG
>JAKADK010000157.1 GCA_021820665.1 Actinomycetes bacterium
GGATCGCCGAGATCGCGCAACGCGAGCTGGACGGTGAGGCGGTCGCGGTCGTGCGCCTGGGTGGCAGAGCCCACGACCAAGCGCCCATCCCGGTGGGAGCGGACGGCTTCGGTACCAACGGACCCGGTGGGACCTCGAGCATCAGTAGGCGAGAGGAGGCGGAGGAGCGCATCATGGCCGCCGCCCGCCGCTCCGCCCACCAGCCGCTCAGCAAGTCCGAACTGCTCGACCTGAGCGGTGTCCCCGAGGCACTGTGGCCGGGTGCTATTCGATCGTTGGTGGAGCGCGGCGTGCTGAGCAAGCAGGGTGACAGGAAGGGTGCACGTTATCGGCCCGTCTCCTGACTCCGGCGGGACACGGCCGAGTCCATCTGGACTTCCCGTGGAAGAATACGCGCCATGACCATCCGTGTCGCCGCCCTCGACCACGTGCAACTCGCCATGCCCGCCGACGGCGAGCCGGAGGCGGACAAGTTCTACCGCGACATGCTCGGGTTCACCGTCCTGGCCAAGCCGGAGCCCCTGGCGTCGCGCGGCGGACGGTGGTTCGCTTCCGGGACGGTACAGGTGCACCTGGGCGTGGAAGAGGACTTCAGACCTGCTCGCAAGGCACACCCCGCCCTGCGGGTTGACGGGTTCGACGACCTCGTGGTGGAGCTCGAGAGGTCAGGCGCATCCTGGCGGTGGGACGAGGACCTCCCCGGAACGCGGCGGTTGTACGTCGACGACCCTTTCGGGAACCGCATCGAGGTGATCGACAACGCCGGATGAGCGGTTCCGCGTCCGGCCACGGTCCCCTGGACCGTCCCCACGGCCGTGACGCCGGCCGCGCGGGAGCTTCTCCGGTGACCTTGCGCAGGAACGTGGGCGGCGGCTGAGGTGACGGGCGTTGCTATGTTGGTCCAGGCAGCGCGGTGCGGACGGCCCGCTCGACTGGGTGCCGGTTTCCCGGGCGCCCCCCGTGCCGAGTGTCGCTGCCGTGCCGAGTGTCGCTGCCGTGCCGACGAGAGCGCCCATGTCCGACTACTTCACCAGTGACCAGCACTTCGGTCATGCCAACATCATCGGGTACTGCGGACGGCCCTTCCGGTCGACGGGCGAGATGGACGCGGGCCTGCTCGCACGGTGGAACGCCGTCGTCGGTCCCGACGACACCGTTCACGTGCTGGGCGACATCTGCATGGGTCGTCGCGAAGAGTCCATGGCACTGATCAACCGGCTTGCCGGGCACAAGATCCTCTATCCGGGGAACCACGATCGTTGCTGGTACGGGCACGGTGCCCGGGCAAAGGCGGCGGAGCCCGAGTACCTCGAGGCCGGGTTCGAGGAGATCCGGCAGGGCACCTGCCACCTGGAGCTGGGTGGCCGGCGCGTGGCCGTCTCCCACTTCCCCTATCGTGGGGACAGCGGGGATGCCGATCGGTTCACGAGCCACCGCCCCGCCGACGCAGGCCTGTGGCTCCTACACGGTCACGTCCACGAGAAGTGGCGCGTCCTGGACCGGATGATCAACGTCGGGGTCGACGTCTGGGATTTCACGCCGGTCGCCGCCGAGAGGCTGTTGGCCATCATGGACGGCGGGGGTCCTTCGTGACGGGTCACGGCGCGTGAGATAGCTCCGCCGCCGCCCAGAAGCCCGGGAGGGGCCGCGACGAGTGCGCCCCGGCGGCGTAACGGGCGAGCCGTTCGTGCCCGCGCCCGTCGAGCAGGTGCACCACGTCGTGGACCACGCCGGGGCCGACCGCCCGGAGCGCGAGGTCGCCACTGCTGCGGCGGGGCGGCAGCTCCGTCGTGAGGCACACGACGGGACGGACGCCCAGCGCAGCCAGCACACCGACCCGTCCGAGGCACCGCCACAGGACATCGGCGCGGAGCAAGCCGCCGCGCACCGTCGTGAACGCGCCGGTGACGTCGAAGTGCCAGCGGGCGCCGTGTCGGTCCTCGGCCTCGATGTCGACGGTGACGCCGACCCCCGGGACCTTCCGGTCGAGTGCCACGATCGTGAACCCTGCGGCGCTGACGAGGTCGGCGGCGAACAGCCGCGCCGCTTTCCCGCCGGGGTTGGCCAGGAGGACACCGTCCACGCCGCCTACGGCCGCGGCTGGCCAGGCGTGCGCCATCGCCTTCCCGGTGCCCTCCGGTGTCGCCGGGTCCGGACCGGTCACCCCTGGGTCGTCGGGCGGTTCGTGCAGGCTGAGGACCGGCTGGATGACGACCGGGCCGAGGCGCTCGCGCTCCTCTGCCACCCGAGCTTCGGCGATGGCCAGGTACCCGGCGTCGGTGTCGTAGCCGACGAAGCGCCGCCCGGTCCGCAGCGCGGCCACAGCCGTGGTCCCCGAGCCGAGGAACGGGTCGACGACGAGGTCGTCACGGAAGGTGTACAGCTCGATCAGCCGCTGGGGCAGCTCCACCGGGAACGGTGCCGGGTGACGGACGCGACGGGCCGACTCGGGCCGGATGTCCCACACGTCGAGCGTGGCGTCGAGGAACTCCTCGGTGGAGATGGTGGCGAGATGTGGCCGGCCGGCGGTCCTCCGAGCCTCGACACCGGGAGCCCGGTCGAACCGACCCTTGGACGCCACGACCACCCGCTCCGTGATGTCACGCAGCACCGGGTTGCTCGGCGAGCGGTACGAGCCCCACGCACACGACCCGGATGCTCCCTCGGCCTTCTTCCAGATGATCTCGCCCCGGAGGAGCATGCCGAGGTCGTCGTCGAGGATACGGACGAGATCGGCCGACAGGGACCGGTACGGCCGCCGCCCGAGGTTCGCCACGTTGACGGCGATCCTGCCCCCCGGTTCGAGCACCCGGAGGCACTCGCGAAAGACGTCGCACAGCAACTGCAGGTAGGCGGCGTAGGTGGCCGGGATGACCCCCTGCCCGAGCGCCTCTTCGTACTCCTTGCCGGCAAAATACGGCGGGGACGTCACGACGAGCGCCACGGAGTTGTCCGGGAGCGCGATCGAGCGGGAGTCGCCGCACACGAGCGACCGATCGATCTCGAAGGGCGGGGCGATCTCGTCGTCGGTGGAGAGCTGCTTGGGCTGGAAGCGGGCGTAGAAGGCCGAGGCGTCGTGGCTCTCGCGGGCACCGACGCCGAACGCCCGCGTCGAGGTGGGCGTCGCCGCCCGCCGGGCCGTGCTCCCCAGCCCCCCGCGGGCTTGTCCATGGCCATCTCCCGGCTCCATCGTCCGACGACTATAGGGGTTGGAGGTGCGCGAGCCGGGAGCCAGGGGGGGCATGGGGCGGGGGAGCGGGGGCACACGGCGCCCAGGGATGCGCGACCATCGGTGATGCGTTCCGATCCCGCCATGGCGGCTCGGACCACGGCCCGCCTGGCCCGGGCCGGGTGCGTGGCCGCCCCCGACGAGGCC
>JAKADK010000063.1 GCA_021820665.1 Actinomycetes bacterium
GGCCAGCTGACCGCCCGCGATGGATCGGTGCCGGACCGGGAGACACAGAGCACGACGAGCACAGAGCACGACGAGCACAGAGCACGACGAGCACAGAGCACGACCGACAGGAGGACCGATGGGTCGCAAGATCCTCTTCATCACGACCGACCAGCAGCGTTACGACACCCTCGGATGCAACGGCGGCACAATCGCCCGGACGCCGGTCGTCGACCGGCTGGCGGCCGAGGGTATCCGCTTCGAGCGCGCCCATCCCCAGTCCGTCGTGTGCATGCCGTCCCGTTCCACGATCCTGACCGGACAGTACCCCGCCACCCACGGCGTCTGGATGAACGGCGTCCCGCTCCCGCCGGATGCCCCGTCGGTGGCCGATACGCTCCACGACGCCGGGTACAGGACCGCGCTCGTCGGCAAGGCCCACTTCCAGCCGTTCCTGGACCCGCTCCTGCGGTTCGAGGAGAACGCGATGAGCAGGGGCGGTCTCCCCGGGGGCATGCCCTACCGCGGGTTCGAGCACCTGGAGCTGGCCGCCCACGGCCCAACGGGGCCTCTCCACTACGCCCGTTGGCTGGCGGCGGAGCACCCTGAGGCCGTCACCGGCTTCTACCAGGTGCTCGACGCCTCGTTCCAGGTCAGCGGGGCCGGTGGCGGCGAGACGTCCGCCCCCCAGGTGAAGGAGAACCCCATCGAACGCGGCTGGTACCACACGGACTGGGTGGCGGACCGCACGATCGCGTGGCTCGACTCGCTCGCCTCGGAGGACAACTGGTTCTGCTGGATGAGCTTCCCCGACCCCCACCACCCCTGGGACCCGCCCCAGTCCGAGGTCGGGAGGATCGACTGGCGCGACGTTCCCCTGCCGGCGGGCTACCCGGAACGCGCCGGGGACCGGGAGCGGATCATCGACGCCAAGCCCCGGCACTGGCGGATGTGGTACGACGGCACGCTCGTCACGAACTTCGAGGCTCCCGCCCAGTGGGTCCCTGCCACCCTCACCGCCGACCAGGTGCGCGAGATCACGGCCCGCAACGCTGTCGAATGTGAACTGATCGACGAAGCCGTCGGCCGCGTGCTGGCGGCGATCGAAGGGCGCGGCTGGGTCGACGACGTGGACGTCTTCTTCACGACCGACCACGGCGAGCTCGGTGGCGACTTCGGCCTCCTCTTCAAGGGCCCCTACCACGTCGACGGCTTGATGCGCCTCCCGCTCGTGTGGCGTCCGGCGGCGGGCAGCCACCTCTCCGCCAACGTGGTCACGAGACCGGTCGGCCTCGTCGACCTGGCCCCGACGTTCTGCGCCGTCGCCGGAGTGGACACCCCGGGCTGGATGCAGGGCGCCGCCCTGCCCGTGTCCGATGCCGACGCGGACGCCCGCCGGTTCGAGCGGGTCATCACGGAATGGGACAGCGAGCTCTTCGGCATCGACGTCCACCTGCGTACCATCATGCGGGACCACTGGACCTGCACCGTCTACCGCCCGGGAACATGCCACGACGGGACCGAGGGCGAGCTCTACGACCTGTCAGCCGACCCGCTCCAACGGGTCAACCTGTGGGACGATCCGGCCCGTCGGGCGGAGCGTGACGCGCTCGTTGCCGACCTGGCGGACCACGAGCCGCCGGCCAGAGCTCCCCGCCCGCTGCTCGAAGCGCCGGTGTGACCGTTCCTATTCGGACGGACCGGCGGGGCGGGCGCTGACGATCCAGGCGGCACCATCCATCGACAGGCCCCCGAGCGGATCGTCGCCCGAGGTTCGGTAGGCGCTCGCGGTCTCCACGATGGACGCCACGGCCTGGTCCTGGCGTTGGCTGTCCGAGTCGAGGAACGGCTGGCGGGCAGGACCCATCACCAGCCGCTGGCGCACCCAGTCCTCGAGCCTCAGGCCGGCACCCAGGTGGAGCTGCCGTTGGCACGACGAGATCTCGATGGCGGTGAAGCCGGCGGCGGAGAGCACCGCCTCGATGCGCTCTCGATCGGCGAATGAGAACGGACCGGGGGCATCGTGAGGTGGAGCAGGGAGGTCGAAGATCTTCGCGGCGGCGCGGTTCACGAGCGCCATCCACAGGTTGGCCGACGGCGCCTGCCAGCAGGCGAACACCAACCGTCCCTCCGGGCGCAGGGCGCGGCGCAGGTTGGCGAAGCCGGCGACCGGATCGGCGAAGAACATCACCCCGAACCGGCTGAAGACCAGGTCGAACACGGCAGTACCGAGCTCGGCCACCTGGGCATCGCCCCGGTGGAGCTCGACCTGGGACAGGCCCGCCACCCGCTCGCCCGCCCGGGCCAACATGACCGCGCTCAGGTCGACACCGATCACCCGACCGGTCGGTCCGACGGAGCCGGCGAGGGCGAGGGTCGTCGACCCACAGCCGCAGCCGACGTCGAGGACCCGCTCCCCCGGCGCGGGCGCCGCCTGCGCCAGCGCCGCGTCGCCAAAGGGCTTGGTGTGCAGCTCGGACTCCTCCTCCGTCTCCACCCACAACGGCCCCGCCACCTCGTTCCAGAACCGGTCCTGCTCCTCGTTGGCAATCGAGCCCATGGCCATCGTCGCTCCTCGGTCCGGCGCGCCCGGCTCCCGGCACCACGCTCGGTCGGACGCACCGAGCCGGATGGTAGCGGTCGGTGGTCGAGACCGGCAGTCGGCGTCGGGTGTCCACGGGAGTGAACGTAGATACAGCGCCTTCGTGCCTTTGTAGAGATCATCGGACGACGACCCACAGAGGTACCACGATGACATCCCGAACCGAGAGCCAGCTCGCCCGAGACGTCGCGGCGGCGGGGGACGCCCCGGCATGATCCGCCGGAGACAGCGTTGAGCTCGGGAACCGGTCCCGGCCCGGGGGCCGAGACGGAGCCTGATCCCGCCCCGCAGGGGGTGGGGTTCCTCCTCGACGTCGCCCACTGGGCCCGCCGCCGGGCCTGGGAGGCCAGCCTGGCCGATCTCGGTCTCGCCGCACCCCAGGCCGCGGTGCTCCGCCTCGTCGGCGCCCGTCCCGGTAGCGGGGTGCGTCGTCTGGCCGTGCGCTCGGCACCGACCCGATGAACAGCCGACGCATCGCCCAAGTCCTTCACCGCTGGTCTCCGCGACGCGCTCGATGCCCGCCGCCGCCCGCTCTACCTGACACCGGATGGGCAGCGGCTGGCCAGTGAGGTCTCCCGGAGGGCTCGGCAGGACGAAGACCGGCTCCGAGCCACTCTCGGCATCCGCCGGTACGCCGAGGTCCTGGACGACCTCCGGGTCCCCTCCTCCGACAAGGAGTCGAATCCGTCGGGTAGGCGACGCTCCCTACGGCGCCTCCGGAGCGTCCTCCATCCCCTCGGAGTAGGGAACCGGGTGGTTCCCTCCCAACTCCACGAAACGCTCGTTGAGGGCGTGGGCGATCACGTCGTGGTCGTGGCCGGTCGGCCAGAGGGCGCCGTAGAGGACCGCCTCCAGCTCCAGTGCCGTGCTCATGCCCCCCAGCTCGAAGTAGCGCAGCCAGAGCTCCCCGTGGGTGAGCTCGGCCTCCCGGCGGAACCGATTGAACATGTCGGGAGGCCGCTCATCCATCAGCGCTATCGCCCAGCCCCTCTCCCGACGAGGCCCGGGGACGCCGGGCAGCAGCCACCACCATCCGAGCCCCCTCCTGGAGGGGCGTGCCGGTCTGGATCGAGGAGCGGAGGAGGACCGTGTACGCCGCCTCGGCGGAGAGGCCGTGGCGTGCCATGAGCACCCCTTGGGCCTGCGAAATGACGGCCCGGTGCTCCAGCGCCTCGGTCAGCCGACCGGCAAGTTCGTCGCTGCCCACACCGGCGCCCGCCTCGGTGAGGATCGCCGAAGCCCCCGAAGCGAAGGTCGCCGCCAGCTCGCGGTCCTGGGGGGTGAAGGCGGCGGCGGCACGGGAGTAGATGTTGAGCGCGCCCACCGGACGCGCTCCGGCCAGCAGCGGCGACGACAGGATGGCGTTGATCCCGAGGGCCCGTGCCCTCGGGACGAACGTCGGCCAGCGTGTCTCGTCGCCGAGCGCCTCGGCATGGAACCAACGCCCCTCGACCGACGCGTCCACGCAGGGTCCTTCACCGGTGTCGTACTGGTCGGTGTCCATGTCCAAGATGGTCTGATCGGTGGCCGCCACCGTGGAGAGACGACCGTGACGGCGGAGTGACACGCTGACCCCGTCGGCACCGCCGACAGTGGCACGCGCCAGGTCGACGACCAGGCGCAGCGCACCGTCCACCACGTCGTCGTCGGCCGGCACCGCCGTGATCCTCCGGAGTGGACGCACCACATCGGGAAGGACGGTTTCGCCACCTGTCCCCGACCCGCGCGCCACCTCCTCGGGCCCGAGGTGACCGGCTGGTGCTCGTACCGTCACCGGCCCCGTCCTGGATGGCTCGGGCCCGGTGACGGGTCGTTCCTGTTCCAGATGTACCAGGTCGCCGATGCCGCTCGTCTCCAAGAGATGGCCGACCATGGCCGACGGCGACCGGACGGTGAGCACGGCACCCACTTCTGCCAGGCGGCGGATCGCCGAAGCGATCGACCGCAGCCCCCGGGCATCCAGGAAGTCGCACCTCGCCAGGTCGAGCACGATGGCTCGGTGTCCGCCGTCGATCACCGAGCTCACAATGGCGTCGACCATTGGCCCGGTCACGAGGTCGACCTCGCCGGTGACGCCGAGCACCGTGTAGTGATCTCCGAAATCCACGGAGACCCCAAACGGCCTGACGGTGTCGCCTTGCGCCGTCACCGGGAGCCAGCGATCTGGTTGGCCGCCGTCTGCGCGGCCAGCCGACGACCGCGGACGGGCAGCAACGCACCGCCCCACCAGCCACCGCCCGGCGCCCGGAGAGGGGACACGGGGGGTGGCGAACGCCAACGAGCGAGGGAATCCCGCCACAAGACGGGACAGGGACACGACATCGAGCCGTCGCCTCCGGGGTAGTAACAGCCTTGCGGGCCGCTCCGAGCCCTCACTGTCGAAGGTAACGCCGACCCTACTCCCCGACCAGCGGATCTGCAACACGCCGCTCCAGCCGGGACAGGGCGCGACCTGGTCCGTCGTGGCCAGTGGCGACGGGGCCCGGTCCGTCGTGACCCGACGTTCGGCGGCTCGGCGCCGCCCTCGTTGGCTCGGACAACCCACATGGTAATTTCCGGGCACACAAGCGAACGGAGAGACATGGTTGAGGCCGGGGAAACTGCGACCGAGGAGGAGGAACTCGCCGCGTCCCTGAGCGCGGAGGTGTCGAACGTGGCGCTGACTCTGTTCGCGGCAGGCAGCGTCGTCGACACCCTGGGGGAGGTGGTGCGCCTGGCAGTGGATACCGTCGAAGGATGCGACTACGCCGGGATCTTCGTCGTCGAAGGGGGCGTGATCACGACACCGGTGCGCACTGGCGACGTCGTGGGAGAGGTCGACGCCCTGCAGCATCGGGCCGGCGAAGGCCCGTGCCTGGACGCCATCACCCATGGCATTCCCGCCTACGCCGAAGACCTTGTCGACGATCCACGCTGGCCTGCCTTCGCGCCCCAGGCGGCAGCGCACGGGATGCGGAGTCTCCTGGCATTGCCGCTGTCGTCCAAAGGCATCGGTGCGCTCAACCTCTACGCGTCGTATCCGAGCGCCTTCGGGGTGATCGACCGGGGCCGGGGCATCCTCCTGGCGTCTCTGGCCGGCATCGCCCTCACCTCGGCTCGCTCCCACGAGGACGAGGAGCGCCAGACCGAGCACCTTCGCGCCGCGCTGGAGACGAGAGAGCTCATCGGCCAGGCGCAGGGCATACTCATGGAGCGGGAACGGATCACCGCCAACCAAGCCTTCGATATCCTGCGCCGTGCCTCCCAGCACCTGAACCGGAAGCTCCGGGAGGTGGCCCAGGACCTGGTCGAGACGGGCGAGCGACCCGACACCGGGAACGGCGGGACCGCGGCGCCTACCTGAGCCCTCCAGCCGGGACTGCCCGCTAACGTCGGGCTGTGGCATCGGACACCTCGACCACCTGGGATGTCGTCGTGATCGGGGGAGGTCCCGCCGGCGAGAACACGGCCCAGTACGCCATCCGGGACAGCGACCGCACCGCCGTCATCGTGGAGAGCGAGCTCGTCGGCGGCGAGTGCTCGTACTGGGCCTGCATGCCGAGCAAGGCGCTCCTCCGCCCGATCGAGGCGCTCAGTGCCGTCCGCTCGCTGTCGGGTGCCGGTGCCGCCGTCACGGGCTCGCTCGACATCGCCGCCGTCCTCGACCGGCGCGACCGCTTCACGAGCCATCACGACGACACCTCCCAGGTGGCGTGGGCCAGCGGTGCCGGGATCGACGTGGTCCGGGGCCGGGGCCGTCTCGCCGGGCGCAACGCGGTCACCGTGACCGCCGCCGATGGGTCGATCCGCACGCTCCACGCCCGGCATGCCGTGGTGGTCGCCACCGGCACCACCGCAGCAGTGCCGCCCGTACCGGGACTGCGCCGGGCGTTGCCGTGGACGTCGCGGGACGTGACCAACCTGCACGAGGTCCCCCGCCGGGTGGCGATCGTCGGCGGCGGGGTCGTGGCGTGTGAGTCGGCGACCTGGCTCCACGGGCTCGGATCCGAAGAGGTGACGGTGATCGAGCGCGGACCGCGACTGCTCCACCGGCAGGAACCCTTCGCCGGCGACCTGGTGAAGGCCCGGTGCACCGAGCTGGGCATCCGTGTCCTCACCGGTGCGACCGTGGAGGCCGTCAGCCGCGACACTGCCACCGACACGGGAGAGGGCTACCTCCATGGCGGTCCGGCGGCAGTCCTGACCGGTGACGGGTCGATCGAGGTCGACGAGATCGTGGTGGCGGCCGGGCGCGTCCCGGCGTCGACCGACCTGGGGCTCGAGACCGTCGGCGTCGAAACCGGCGCGAACCGGGGCTTCGTCGCCGTCGACGAGCACCTGGGCGTGGTGGGCGTCGACGGTGACTGGCTCTACGCCGTGGGGGACCTCTGCGGCCGCGCTCTACTCACCCACATGGGCAAGTACCAGGCTCGCGTGGCGGGTGACGTGATCGCGGCGCGGGCCGAGCGTCGTCCGCTCGACGGGTCGCGGTACCGGGACATTGCCGGCCGGGACGCCGTCCCGGCCGTGATCTTCACCGACCCTCAGGTCGCCTCGGTCGGCTTGGCCGAAGCGACCGCCCGGGAGCGGGGCGTCGCCGTCGAGACGGTGGAGTACGACCTCGGATCGGTCGCCGGTGCTGCCCTGGCGCGCGACGGCTACACCGGTCGCGCCAAGCTCGTGATCGACCGGTCGAGCGACACCCTGGTCGGCGCCACCTTCGTCGGCGACGGTGTCGCGGAGCTGCTCCACTCCGCCACGGTCGCCATCGTGGGGAACGTCACCCTCGAGGCGCTGTGGCACGCGGTGCCGTCCTACCCGACGGTGAGCGAGGTGTGGCTCCGGCTGCTGGAGGCCCGCCGCTGAGGCCAGACCGTCAGGTCAGGTCAGGCGGGCTGGCCCGACGTTGCGGGCAAGCCGGGCTTTCAGGCCAGCTTCTCGAAGCGAGATGCCAGCGCTGGCGGGAACCCGATGTCGCCGGTCGCCACCGCCTTCGAGAGCGGGATCGCCAGCTCTCGAAGCCGGGCACATCCCTCCTCGCCGATCGCCTCGTAGGGGAAGCAGGCGAGCTGGTCGGTGCGGTCCTCCACGGACTGGCGGTGTGCACGTCCGGCTGCACTGAGGCGGAGATCCTCCCCGGCTTCGAGCCACCCCCTCTCCCGGATCCCGGCGACGCCAGCGGCCCACTCCTCGTCGCTCCACTCCCGCATCGATTGGAGCGTCCTCGCCGGCACCTCCCCCGTTGCGGCGTGGACGACGAGCGCGTCGAGGCCGTCGAGTCCCTCGGCCAGGAGAAGCGCCACGTGCCCGTCGCCGCGAAACTCCCGCAGGAGCGACTGGGCGTGCCAGAGCACGAGATGGGGTTCGTCGGGCCACGGCACGCTGCTGTGCCCGGCGAACAGCGGACGGCCCTGCGGTCGCTCCGTGGCCCGCTCCGCCGCCCGGCGGGCCAGGGATGCCGCCTCACGCACCTCCGGACCGGAGACGCGTTCGCCCCAGGCTTGGCGGAGCGACCGGTCGACCGCCTCCAGCCGGGCCTCGAGGATCGCGCTCGGAGCGGCAATCTCCCACGCGGCGGGAATGACCCTCCGGACGGCATTGGGGTGGAAGTTGAAGAAGGTGGCGATCACCACCTCAGCGGGCACGGCTCCCATCGCCGCCGACCGCGAGGCGAAATAGCCCATTCGCTGATCGGTGATGCCGAGAGTGGCATACGCCTCGCGGCCGTACGGCGTGAAGTAGATCATCCCGTGGATGGTCTCGGCGCTGAGGTGGGTACGTCGGGCTGTCCGCGGCTCGATGGCGCTCATCGGCACTCCCTGGGTCGTTCGGGCTGCATGAGGACTCCTCGCGATCTGGTTCCGTGCTCACGCCCGGATCCCGGCGCACCGGGCGTGAGCGCTCCTCGGTGCGTCATAGCACCGCGAGCCCGTGGCACCGCACGACGCGCTTCTCCGTCGAGCTCCCGGTCCACCCCACCGATGGACAGGTCGCCGCACCGGACCAGCTCCACGTCTGCGCTGAGCTCGTTCAAGAGACCCGTTCGAAGACGGCGGCGATGCCCTGGCCGCCGCCGATGCACATGGTCTCCAGCCCGAAGGTGGCGTCCCGGCGCACCATCTCCCGCAACAGCGTGGTGAGGATCCTCGCTCCCGTCGCGCCGATCGGATGTCCGAGCGAGATGCCCGAGCCACGGACGTTCACATGCTCGTCGTCGTCGTCGATGCCCCACTCCGTCGTGCAGGCGAGCACTTGGGCAGCGAACGCCTCGTTGATCTCGACGAGGTCGATATCGCCGAAGCTGAGACCGGCCCGGTCGAGCGCGCGCGCCGTGGAAGGAACTGGTCCGAGCCCCATCAGCGCGGGGTCCACACCGGCGACCGCCCACGAGCGGAGCCGGGCGAGCGGCTGGAGCCCGAGCTCGCGAGCGGCGTCGGGGTGCGTGACGATGCAGGCGGCGGCACCGTCGTTCTGGCCGCTCGCATTGCCGGCGGTCACCGTGGCGTCAGGGTCCTGGCGTCCCATCACCGGCCGCAGCCGAGCAAGTTTGTCCAGGGACGTGTCAGCCCGGGGATGCTCGTCGCGATCGACGACCTGCTCCCCACGCCGGGTGACGACATGGACCGGGACGATCTCCTCGGCGAACACTCCCGCCTCCTGTGCGGAGACCGCCCGCTGGTGCGAACGGAGTGCCAGGGCGTCTTGCCGTTCACGCGAGATGTCATAGGCCCGGCGCAGGTTCTCGGCGGTCTCGATCATGCCGCCCGGCACGGGATGGTGCTTTCCACCAGCGGTCACCCGGCCACGCGCCAACCGGTCCACCAGCCCGACATCCCCAGCCCGGGCACCCCAGCGGGTGGCGGTGGAGTAGTACTCGGCCTGGCTCATGCTCTCTGCGCCGCCGGCGACGACGACTTCGCTGACTCCCGTCTGGACCTGCATCGCCGCGTAGGCGACCGCCTGCAGGCCCGATCCGCATCGCCGATCGATCTGCAGCCCGGGCACCGTCACCGGTAGCCCGGCGTCGAGGGCCGCCACCCGCCCGATGGCCGGTGCCTCACCGTTGGCATAACCCTGGGCGAAGACGACGTCGTCGATCCGATCAGCGGGGATGCCCGACCGGTCAACGAGCGCCTTGACCACCGTCGCCGCCAGCTCGGCAGCTGGGACGTCGCGGAGCACGCCACCGAACCCGCCCACCGCAGTACGCAACGGGTCGCAGACGACCGCTTCTCTCATCAGTGTGTCCTTTGGTCCGAGCGCCGGAGCTGAGCTACCGCATCAAAAAGGGCGCTGTCGGGGCTCCTGGTGGCCCGACGCTACCGCCAGGTGACCGGCATCACAACCCTCGATCACGATGGGGACGAACGTGATGCCACGGCAATGGGAACCGTGATGCCACGGCAATGGGAACCGTGATGCCACGTCGACGGGACGTACCGACCCGGACCGCGCACGACACGTCACTCCCCAACCGCGCACGCCTACCCGGCGATCTCCCGCCACGCGCTCGCCCGGGTGGAGCAAGGCCGGGGGGACCCGACCCGCACGCTCGGCCACGACCCGATGTCCGCCTTGGCGAAGATCGCATGTCCCACCACCGTCGGTTGTGCTCGCTCGGTTGTGCTCGCTCGGGGCCCTCCTGGTCCCCCCGTCAGGACGCGAGGCGCGTCATCGTCGTCACGGCGTCGTAGGACTTCGTGGGCCCGCGCACCCGCCAGCGCTCCTCGACACGATCCGAGGAGAGGACCCTGGTGGAGATCTCGTAGAGGTCGGCAGCACAGGGATGGCACGCCGTCCAGCTTCCGGCGGTCAGGTCGAGGTCGACGAAGGACCGTCCGTCGGTGAACAGGACGACGACGCGCCGGCCGTCAGCGCCGGCCACATAGTGGAGCTGCCGGGTTGCCGAGCCCGAGTAGGCACCGAAGCAAAGGTCGCCCGTCTCTTCATACCGCGCCCAGCGCCGCCATGCCGACGCGTCGGCGCAGGGCTGCACGGCGAAAACGCCCACACCGGTGAATGTCCCGCGCCCACCGTCGTCGCTGGAGAGCGACCGATGGACAGACCACCGCCCGAGCAGGTACGCGAGCGTGTCGTCGACGTTCACCACTCCCTCCTCTCGTGCTCTTGGCTGCGCCTCGGAACTGCCACCAGCTACACTCCCGGCGTTGTCGTAGCCCGGCGTCGCCGCCGTGGCGCCCTGCCCACTCTCTACACCGTCAAGGAGATGCAGTCGAGATGTCAGACACCGCTGTCCTGCAGCCACGGGAGCCGCTGGTGCTCGCCGACCTGATCCCAGGGTCGGTACTTCGCGATATCGCGCTCGTGGTCGGTGCGGCCGGGCTGGTGGGCCTACTCGCACAGATCTCCATCCACCTGTCGTTCACACCCGTGCCGATCACCGGGCAGACCCTTGGCGTCCTGCTGGTCGGCACGGCGCTCGGCTGGCGGCGGGGGTTGGCGGCAATGTCGCTCTACGCAGTGGCCGGCGTCGCTGGCGTGCCGTGGTTCGCCGGGCATGCGAGCGGTTACGTAGGGGCATCGTTTGGCTACATCATCGGCTTCGTCGCTTCGGCCGCGCTGTGTGGCTATCTCGCCGAGCGCAAGGCGGACCGGACATGGCGGACGTCGGTTCCGGCCATGCTCGCCGGAGAGGTGGTCATGTACGCGATCGGGGTGCTCTGGCTCGCCGCCAGCCTGCATGTGGGGATCGCGAAGGCGGTCGCCTTGGGCCTCACACCCTTTGTCATCGGCGACGCCGTGAAGGCGGCACTGGCCGCAGGACTCCTGCCGACGACCTGGAAGCTGGTCGGCTCCCGCCACGAACGCTCGTAGAGGACCGGCCGAGGAGCGCAACTGGCCCATCTGGCCCTCCCGCCCGGAACCACCGATAGGCCGTCTGGGGGTGGATGTGTTGGGTCTCGGCCCACTCAGCCAAGTTCATTGCTGGTAAGCATTGATCGGGGGTGTAACGGTTCGGCACCCTCGATGTGACAGGGGCCGTCACCCGCTCCGGGCGTCGCCGTCGAGGACGTGGGCCGGCCGTGGGTCAGTCCCTGGTGCGGAAGATGAGTCCGGCGAAGGCGCCGTCATTCCGCCACCGGTCGATGTGGTCGAAGAACGCCAGCGGGCCGTCGGGGTGGCCGTTCATCCCCAACCGCTCCTTCGGCCCAAGCGCGCGGCCCTCGCTGTTGTAGTAGCCAGGTGTGCAGTCCGGGTCCCCGAGAAAGCAGCGCTCGCTGCTCTGGAGCAGGTCGACCCACGCCGCCTCCGCCGCCGCCGTGGACTCCACCTCGACCGCTCCCACCGCGTGGGCATGCCCGACCACGGCGGCGATCGTCGTCGCCGCCTCCACGAGGTTGTGGGTGACGTTGGAGACCAGGTTGCCACCCTGGGCGAACCCGACCACGAAGAGGTTGGGAAAGCCGTGCACGTGAATGCCGTGGAGACTGCGCATCCCGTCGGCCCAGTGCCCGCTCAGGGTCTCGCCGCCTCTCCCCGTCGTCTCGAAGCCGGCTCGGCGGGCGTGGTCCGTGCCCACCTCGAACCCCGACGCGAAGATCAGGCAGTCCAGCTGGTAGTGCCTCCCGGCCACCCACGCCCCGGCTTCGTCGATCCGTTCGACGCCCTTGCCGTCGGTGTCCACCAGGTGGCACGTCGGTCGGTTGTACGCCTGGAGGTACTCGTCGTGGAAGCACGGGCGCTTGCACAGCTGTCGATACCAGGGCTCGAGCGCGGCGGCCGTTGCCGGGTCCTCGACGATGGCATGGAGCCGGGCGCGGATCTCGCACATCTTCTCGTCGTCGCTGTCCTCGTAGGCCAGGCGCGTCGTCTCGGGGGTGAGGGGGGCTCCCTCGGCGACCAGGGCGACCACCCGGTCCCTGATCCGTTGGGAGATGTCGGTCCACCCGTCCATGACCAGGTCCTCGTCGGCGAACCCGCCGGTCTGGAGGCGGTGCAGAAGTTGCGCAGCCACTCCCGCTGCCATCCGGGCTGGAGCGTGGCGAACCATGTCGGGTCGATGGCGTGGTTGCCGCGGACGTCGATCGACGACGGCGTGCGTTGAAAGACGAACAGCTCCCCGGCATCGCGGGCCAGGTGGGGGATGCACTGGACCGCCGTCGCCCCGGTGCCGATGATGCCCACCCGCTTGCCCGCCAGGCGGGTCATGGGGGCTCCCGATGGATCACCGCCGGTGATGCCGTAGTCCCACCGGCTGGTGTGGAAGCACTCCCCGGCGAACGCGTCGATCCCCGGGATCCCGGGGAGCTTCGGCCGGTGCAGCGGCCCGGTCCCCATGGTGACGAACCGAGCCCGGAGGTCGTCGCCCCGGTTCGTCCGGACGATCCACCTGGCGGCCTCTCCGTCCCACGTGAGCTGCTCGACCTCGGTGGAGAGCAGCGCCCCCCGGTAGAGGTCGAACTGCCGGGCGATGCGCTGGGCATGGGCGAGGATCTCCGGGGCGAACGTGTACTTCATCGTCGGCATGTGACCGGTCTCCTCGAGGAGCGGGAGGTAGACCATCGCCGCCGTGTCACACATCGCACCCGGGTAGCGATTCCAGTACCAGGCGCCTCCCACGTCGCTGCCGCCCTCGATGAGCCGGAGATCGTCGACCCCGGCCTGGCGCAGGCGAGCACCGGCGACGAGCCCGGCGAAGCCGCCGCCGATGATCGCCACGGACACCTCCTCGCGGACAGCGGGTCGATCCTCCCGCTCCACGTACGGGTCGTCGAGCAAGTGGGCGAACCTCCCGGTCGGCTCCAGGTACTGGTCGTTCCCGTCGGGTCGGAGACGCTTGTCCCACTCGGCGCGGTACCGGGCTCGGAGCGCCTCCCGGTCGATGGCGCCGGGCACGACCGCCGTCACCCCCCCATACCCGTCCCGTGGCCGGCCCCGGGGCTGGGGGAAGCCTCCGACCAGTAGCGATCACGCAGGAGGCGCTTGTAGAGCTTACCGGTCGGATGGCGAGGCAGCTCGGCCTCGAAGTCGACCGAGCGCGGGCACTTGTAGGAGGCAAGCGAGGCTCGGCAGTACTCGATCAGCTCCCGTTCCGTGGCCGGCCCGGCGTCGCCCGGGTCGACCAGCTCGACCACGGCCTTCACCTCCTCACCCATCTCGTCGTTCGGGACACCGAGCACGGCGGCGTCCATCACCTTGGGATGGGTCACGAGGAGGTTCTCCACCTCCTGGGGGTAGATGTTCACTCCACCCGAGATGATCATGTACGCCTTCCGGTCCGTGAGATAGAGGTAGCCCTCCTCGTCGACGTAGCCGACGTCGCCCAGGGTGGACCACCCCTGTGCGTTGCGGGACTCCGCCGTCTTGTCGGGATCGTTGTGGTACTCGAAGACACCACCGCCTTCGAAGTAGACCGTGCCGGCCTCACCGGGAGGGAGGAGCCGCCCGTCCTCGCCGACGATGTGGACGGTCCCGACAAGCGCCCGCCCGACACTGCCCTTGTGCGTCAGCCATTCAGCGGAGGAGATGGCGGTGAAGCCGTTGCCTTCCGTGCCGGCGTAGTACTCGTGGATCACGGGTCCCCACCAGTCGATCATCTGCTCCTTGACGGGGATCGGGCACGGTGCGGCGGCGTGGACGGCGACCTGGAGGCTCGAGAGGTCAAAGGAGCGGCGAAGCTCGGGGTCCAGCTTCAGCATGCGCACGAACATGGTGGGTACGACCTGGGTGTGCGTCACACGGTGACGCTCGATGAGGCGGAGGAACTCGACGGGGTCGAAGGACTCCATCACCACCACGGTGGCGCCGGCGCGCAGCCATGCCATGGTGAAGCGGAGGGGCGCGGCATGGTAGAGCGGCGCCGGCGACAGGTACACGCTGTCCGCCGTGAGCCCGTAGAGGGCGGCAGCCAGGACGGAGACCCCCGAGGGGGTCCCGATGGGGACCGCCTCCTGCAGCGGCACCTTCACTCCCTTCGGTCGCCCGGTCGTTCCCGAGGAATAGAGCATGTCCTGGCCTTCGCACTCGTCGGGGATCGGGCCGGTCGGCTCGGCGTCACGGGCGTCCTCATAGGAGTCGAACCCCGGGACCGCCCCGTCGCACATCAGGCGGGTGTGGACGCCGGGCGCGGCGGTGACGGCGTCGGCGGCCACGGCCGCCTTGGCACGGGAAGTGACCAGGACCTGGGCGCCGCAGTCGTTCAGGATGTAGGCGACCTCCCCGGCGGTCAGCCGGGAGCTGATGGGGGTGTAGTAGAGGCCGGAGCGCTGTGCCGCCCAGAGCACCTCGAAGTACCGGGCGTTGTTCTCCATGAACACCGCCACGACGTCGCCCCGCTGCAGGCCCAGACGCCGGAAGACGTGCGCGACCTGGTTCGAGCGGCGGTCCAGCTCCGCGTACGTGACCGCCTCCCCGCTCCCCGCCATCACGTATGCCGTCTTGTCGGGTGTGGTCGCAGCGATGGCTCCGGGGTACATGCCCGGACGCTACCGTCCCGGTGGCCCGCCGGCCAGGGCGACCCGCGGCCGTCCCGCACGCGCGTGCCTACGCCGCACGTCAGGCCAGGTCGAAGCGATCCAGCATCATCACCTTGTCCCACGCGGCCACGAAGTCGCGCACGAACGCGTCCGTAGCGTCGTCGGAGGCGTACACCTCGGACAGGGCCCGCAGCTCCGAGCTCGATCCGAACACCAGATCGACGGCGGTGGCGGTCCACCGGAGCGCTCCCGTGGCCCGATCACGACCTTCGTAGACGTGCTCTGACGACGCCGACGGGCTCCACTCCGTCCCCATGTCGAGCAGGTGCACGAAGAAGTCGTTCGTGAGCGCGCCCGGACGGTCGGTGAAGACCCCGTGTGGCGCCATCCCGGCGCTGACCCCCAGCGAGCGCAATCCGCCGACCAGCACCGTCATCTCCGGAGGGGTCAACGTCAGCAGGCACGCCCGATCCACCAGGAGGTGCTCCGGCGCCGCCTTCACCCCGGCACGGAGGTAGTTGCGGAACCCGTCCGCGATCGGCTCGAGCACGGCGAAGGACTCGACGTCGGTCTGGTCCGACGTGGCGTCGGTCCGCCCGGGAGCGAACGGGACCGTGACGGTGCACCCGCCCTCCGCCGCCGCCCGTTCGATCGCGGCACACCCGCCGAGGACGATGAGGTCGGCGAGCGTGATCCTCCTGCCATCGGCCTGCGAGCCGTTGAACCGGTCCCGCACCTGCTCCAGGATCGAGAGCACGGTGGCCAGCTCTGTCGGGTTGTTGACCTCCCAGTCCTTCTGGGGGGCGAGACGGATACGGCCTCCGTTGGCACCGCCGCGCTTGTCCGTACCGCGGAAGGTCACCGCCGACGCCCACGCGGTGGAGACCAGTTGGGTGATCGACAGTCCCGACGCCAGGAGGTCGCCCTTCAGAGTGGCAACGTCCTCGTCGGTGACCAGCGGGTGGGTTGGCCTGGGCACCGGGTCCTGCCACGACAACGGCTCGGCGGGCACCCACGGGCCCAGGTACCGGGTCACCGGCCCCATGTCGCGATGGGTGAGCTTGTACCAGGCACGAGCGAAGGCCTCGGCGAGCTCGTCCGGACTGGCGTGGAAGCGCTCGGCGATGGGACGGTAGCTCGGGTCCACCTTCAGCGCCAGGTCCGTGGTGAGCATGGCCGGCGCGTGCCTCTTGGAGGGATCGTGAGCATCGGCGACAGTGCCCTGGGCCGAGGCGTCCGCCGGCGTCCACTGCTTGGCGCCGGCCGGAGAGGTGGTCAGCTCCCAGTCGTAACCGAAGAGGTTGTCGAGGAACCCGTTGTCCCAGCGCACCGGGTCGGTCGTCCAGGTGCCCTCCAGCCCGCTCGTGTAGGTGTCGGCTCCGTTGCCCGTACCGAAGCTGTTCTTCCACCCGAGGCCCTGGTCTTCGAGGGGGGCGCCCTCGGGCTCGGGGCCGACAGAGCGGGCGGGGTCCATGGCCCCGTGGAACTTCCCGAAGGTGTGCCCGCCGGCAATGAGCGCCACCGTCTCCTCGTCGTCCATGGCCATGCGGGCGAACGTCTCCCGGATGTCCCGCGCCGCGGCAAGTGGATCGGGGTTGCCGTTCGGCCCCTCGGGGTTGACGTAGATCAGGCCCATCTGGACGGCTCCGAACGGGTTGGCGAGTTGGCGGTCACCGCTGTACCGCTCGTCCCCGAGCCAGGTGTCCTCGGGTCCCCACCAGCTGTCGTCCTCCGGTTCCCAGATGTCGATACGGCCGAAGCCGAACCCGTAGATCTTCAAGCCCATCGCCTCCAGGGCGCAGGTCCCGGCGAAGATGATGAGGTCACCCCAGGAGAGGCTCCGCCCGTACTTCCGCTTCACCGGCCAGAGCAGCCGACGCGCCTTGTCGAGATTGGCGTTGTCGGGCCAGCTGTTGATCGGGGCGAAGCGCTGGTTCCCGGTCCCACCGCCTCCCCGCCCGTCGGCCACGCGGTACGTGCCGGCGCTGTGCCACGCCATCCTGACGAACAACGGGCCGTAGTGACCAAAGTCGGCCGGCCACCACGCCTGCGAGGTGGTCATGACCTCGTTGACGTCTCGCTTCAGCGCCTCGACGTCGAGCGTGGCGAACGCCGCGGCATAGTCGAAGTCCGCTCCCAGGGGGGTGGAGCGAGAGGAGTGCTGGCGCAGGATCCCGAGATCGAGCTGGTGGGGCCACCAGTCGCGGTTCGTGCGCCGCCCCATCGCCGTGTGCACCACGGGGCATCCATCGGTTCCCGTTGCAACTTCGGTGGGCTCACTCTCAGACACGCCGGTCCTCCTCTCGGGTCGGGACAGCTCTAGGGTCGAAGGCCGCCTTCCGGCGAACCGTCGCGCTGCGGCTCGGCCGGTCCGGGCCGGTCGTCGGGAATGCGGGGGACGGTGCGGACGGCGTGGTCTGGCACGCGGGGCAGAGGCCCCAATAGGTCACTTCGGCCTCGTCGAGAACGTAGCCGTGGGTGTCCGAGGGCGTCAGGCAGGGACGCCGACCGAGGGCGCAATCCACGTCCCGGA